>JAEUHJ010000036.1 GCA_016795375.1 Verrucomicrobiaceae bacterium | reverse complement strand
CCTTTCTCACGCAGTATGGCGAGATCAGGGCCGAAAATCTTCACCGCAATTTTCGCCGAGACACCGCTGAGCATGTGCGACAGGCGGTGGCCGATGGGCTGGCCGATGTTCAGGAAGGTGCCGGGGATTTTGCCGAGCTTGCCGCGAATCTCGGCGAACACGGCCTCACGCGGACGCCCGCCTTCGTGGAACTCCACGTCGAATTCGTTCACACTCACCGGCATGACGTGATCATCGCGCTCCGCGCGTCCGGCGCGGCGTCCGACGCTCTTCACCTCCTTGATCTCCTGCAACAAGCGCACGCCGACCTCGCCGATCTCGTTGGAGTGCGCCAGCGACGTGCCGGGAGCGCCCGCCAGCGAGATGGTGGCGCTGCCCTCATTGAAAGCGGGCAGAAATTCCTTTCCCATCAGCGGATACAGCATCAGCGAGGCGGTCAGGAGCGTGCCCGCAAGCGCGACGACAAGCAGCGGCGCCTGCAACGCCGCGCGGAGGAAGGTGTGACGCACGACGGACTTCATCCCGCGCACCACGAAACCGTCCCCGTGCTCCGCGCCGCCTGGTTTGAGCAGGAGAGAGCACAGCACCGGGATCACCGTCAGCGAAACGATGAAAGAGGCGGCCATGCTCGTGATCGTGGCGATGGCGATCGGGGTGAACAGGCGGCCTTCGATGCCGTCGAGGCCGAACAGCGGCATGAACACGAGGATCACGAGCACCGTGGCGTAGAAGATTGAGTTGCGCACCTCGCCGGAGGCGCTGGCGATGCTTTCAAGCATGGGTTTGCCGGCGTTTTCACGCAGGCGGCGGAACACGTTCTCCACATCCACGATCGCGTCGTCCACCACCATGCCTATGGCGACGGCAAGCCCGCCGAGCGTCATCGAGTTCACGCTCACGCCGGTGGCTTTGAAGATCAGGACCGTCACCGCGAACGACAGCGGCATGGCCATCAGCGTGATGAAGGTCGTGCGGAAGTTCAGCAGGAAGAGGAACAGGATGATCGCGACCATGATCGCGCCGTCGCGGATGGCCTCCTTGAGATTGCCGATGGCGTGCTCGATGAAGTCGCTCTGGCGGAAAAGAATCTCAGATGTGACGCCAGGGGGCAGGGTGGGGCGCAGTTCCTTCAGAGCGTCCTCGATCTCGCGCGTAAGACGCAGCGTGTCGAAGCCGGGTGCCTTGTCGATGCTGAGCACCACGCCCATCGTGCCGTTCACACTGGCGTCGCCGCGCATCGGCTGGATGCCATGCCGCACGTCCGCCACGTCCTCGATCAGCACAGGGCGGTCGCCCACGGTCTTGATCACCGTCCTGGCGATGTCCTCCAGCCGTGTGGTCATGCCGAGATTGCGCACCATGACCTCACGGGGGCCGGCCTGTAGATAGCCGCTGGTCGCATTGCCGGCCGCGCGGCTGACAGCGATCTCGATTTCATCAAAGGTGACGCCAAACGCCGCGAGGCGGTTCTGATCAGGCTGCACCTGGATCTGCTTCACGCCGCCGCCGATCGTCAGCACCTCCGCCACGCCGTTGAGGCTCTGCAGGCGGCGGCGGATCGTCCAGTCCGCCAGTGTGCGCAGCTCCACGGGCGGCACCTTGCCGTCCTCGCTGCGCAGACCGACGAGCAGAATCTCCCCCATCAACGACGACACCGGTGTCATGCCGGGCTTCGCGCCTTTGGGCAGCGTGTTGAGCACCGCCTGCATGCGCTCCTGCACGAGCTGCCGCGCGCGATAGATGTCCGTGCCCCATGCGAATTCCGCAAACACGAGCGACAGCCCCACATCCGAGTTCGAACGGAGACGGTCCAGTCCGCCGACGCCCTGCACCGCCGATTCAATCGGCTGCGTGACCAGCGTCTCGACTTCCTCCGGCGCAAGGCCCGGCGCTTCCGTCAGGATCGTCACGGTCGGCTTTGTCATGTCCGGCAGCACCTCGACCGGCAACTGTGTCAGCGTTTGCAGGCCAAACACCAGCACCAGCAGCGCCGTCATCAGAATGAGCGGGCGGTGATGCAGTGAAAAACGGATCAGCGAATTCAGCATGACATCAGGCGTCCACAGGTTTCCGTTTCATCAGGCTCACGACCAGCAGCACGACCAGCAATCCCGTGGTGCTGGCGAAAAAGGTGGTGAGCATGTTCCACCGTCCGCCGTCATGATCCTCATGATCGTGATCGTCATGCCCGCCGGCGGCGATCTGCTCCTTGGTCATCTCGCTGCCGTCCTCATTGTGCGCATGGCCGTGGGCGGCATCCATCGCCTCCTTGAGCGAGACGCTGCCCTTCCCGGCGAAGGCCAGCGCGTAAGCGCCGCGCGCCACGACCTCGTCACCGGGCAGCAGCCCTTGCAACACCTCCGCGAAGCGGTCGTTCTGCGCGCCGAGCACGACGGGGACTTTGACGAACGCGTTCTTCAATTCGTAGTCCTTGATGTAAACAAAGTGTCGCGCGGCGTCCCCCTGCACGGCTGTGCGCGGAATGGAGGTCACGTTCTCGCGCTGGCTGACGACGATGCTGAACTCCGCCTTCATGCCGGGACGCAGCAGCATGTCCTTGTTTTTGACATGAAATGCGGCCTCGATCGTGCCTGTGGCTTCATCCGCCTCGGTGGCGACGTGGGCGATCTCCGCCTCAAACACACGCTCCGGGAGCGCCGTGACACGGATGTGCGCCTTCTGCCCGGTGCTCAATTTGCCCGCGAGATGCTGCGGCACGCTGGCGACCGCCTCGACCGTTTCCAGATTCACGATCTCGATGAGCGAGCTGTCCGGCGTGACCGGCTGGCCCTGCGCGATGTCCACCTTGGACACCACGCCGCTGATCGGCGCCTCGAGCTTGACCACGGGCGGCGGATCACCGGGCTGGCGGCTTTCCACCCAGGCGACCTCGGTCCCGGCGGCGACCTTCTGATGTGGAATGACGAGGACGGAGAACGCACGGCCGGGAATGCGGCTGCTGACGACCGCGCGCTTGCCTGGCAGAACGGTGATGTGACCAAGGGCGAAGATGGTTTCCTCGAACGAAGTTTCCTCCGCCTCGGCAAACTCGAGCTGCAGATGCTTCACGCTTGTCTCATCGAGGATGACAGTGTTCTGCGCGCGTTCAGGATCGGCGGCGATCACCGGCAAGGCGGCGGCCAAAATCAGAATGAGGCGTTTCATGGGGTGATGGTTCCGGTGGCGGATTCGTAGCGGATGCGGGCAAGATGGAAGTCACGCATGGCATCCAGCACGGCGGCTTCGAGCTGCAGACGCTGATCACGCGCGCGCAGGACGGTCAGGAGGTCGGTCTGGCCGCTCTCGTAGGCTTTTTCGAGCTTCACCGTCTGCTCCAGAACGAGCGGCAGCAGCTTGTCGCGTGTCTCACGCACGAGGTCGGCGTTCGCCTGCATCTCGCGTCGCGCGGTGTCGGCCTCGCTGGCAATCTGCCTGCCGAGGGCTTCGGTTTCGAGACGTTTGCGCTCGGCGGTGGCTTTTTTTTCCGCGATCTCGCCCTGGTTGCGGTTCCAGAAGGGCAGGGGAATCGAGACGCGGAAGCCGATGAAGCCGGTGCGCTCCATTCCGACACCCGCGACGTTTTGCTGCTCCGGTCCACCGACAAGTCCGACGCTCACATCCTGGAGGCGTTTGGCCCTGGCGAGTTCGGCATCGGTTTGCGCGGCCTGGGTGTGCGTTTGCGCGAGCTGGAAGTCGGCACGACGCTGCCAGGGGGTGACGCCCGGCATGACCAGCGCCGGCAGCCCGCCGGTGATGGCAAAATCACCGGCAGGCGCGACACCGAGCATCGGTTTCAACGCGCCGAGCAGGCTGATGCGTTCGTTTTCGAGGCGGCGGCCCTCAAGCAGTAGCCGCTGCGCGTCCACTTGGGCCTGCCCGGCGTCGAGCGGTGAAAGCTCGCCCTTTGCTGCCCGGCCTTTGGCAAAATCGGAGAGCTTTCGGGCCAGCTCCATCTGCTGCTGGCGCAGCGAGCGTTGCTTTTCCAAAGCCAGCAGCCTCACCCCCGCTGTGCGCGCCTCGGCAATGAGACGGCGTTCGACATCCCGCACCTCCAGTTCCGCGGCTGTGACAAGCTGCGACGTGAGTTTCTTCTCCAACGAAAGGCGGCGCGTCAGTGGAAACGCCTGTTCGAGCGAGAACAATCCGCTGCCAGGCTCGATGCGTGACTCGGTGCGCCAGTCGAGGCCCAGCGTGGGATTTCCGAGCCTTCCCGAGCCAAGCTGGCGTCCCCGCGCCTCCTCGATGGCGACGCGCGCCGCCTTGAGCATGGGGTGGTGTGCGCGCACGCGCCCGGCGATGCCGGAAAGCGGCAAGGTGAGCGCGGACGCGCCGGTGCAGGCAAACAGAAGGAAAGTTGGAACAAGTGAACAGTGCATGGCAATGCGGATGAGAAGTTCCGGGCGCGGAAATATTCATGCGTCCGTGAAGAGAGGCGAAAACGTCCGGCATCCAGCGGAGGATGACGGCGCGAGGCGTCTCAAACCTGCAATGCGATGCAGCGTGGCAGAATCCGCGGCCATCGTCGGCCGCCAGAATGCAAGGGAATGTGCTGCGGGGCGGATTCTCTTCTGCGGCTGATGGCGGGGAGCGCGACAGCATCGAAGAACATCGAGTTCGTGACGTTGATGCCTGCGAGCTGGATGGAATCGGCCTTGAGAGCGGTCAGTGACTCGATCAATGCCTTATGATGCCCTGTGTCATCATTCGTCGGCAGATCGTCGTGCGGGCGTGGCGGCTCCTGGGCGTCATCATCATGACAGGCCTCGGAATGCGGGCCGTGGCAGCGCTCCTGAAGGGTGAAAACGTGGCGGCCATCGTGCTCGCACTCAAAACCACGCACCGGCTTGAAGGCATGCACCCAAGCCATCGCGAACAGGGCGATGAGGCCAATGAGGATGCGTGCCGGACGTTTCATGAACACCTCAAGTGAACGCGACAGAGCCGGAATCGTCAAGGGCGGGCTTCGCGGCGCTTCTTCAGTTCGACCAGCGCGTTGAGGATCTTCACGCGATTCATCTCATGCACTTCGATCTTCTCACCGATCTTTGGCACGAGCGTCACGGTCAATTCGCCGCCGAGGTGCTCGCGGAACTCCTCCAAGCCTTCAAGAATGGCAGGCTCGCCGCTACGGCCGTTTTCAAAGAGATGCGGCGAGTAGGTGGCGAAGCCGACGCGCTCGATGAGCTGGAGCACGCGTTCGCAGGTTTCGGCATCGAGAATGCCGGTCATGCGCGAATAGACCAGATCGACGGCCATGCCGATGGCGACGGCCTCACCGTGGCTGACGGCGAACTTCGAAATCTGCTCCAGCTTGTGGGCGGCCCAGTGGCCGAAGTCGAGCGGGCGGGCGGAGCCGAGTTCAAACGGATCACCGCCGGTGGCGATGTGCTCGACGTGCAGCTCTGCGCTGCGCTGGATGACTTTTTCGAGCGCCTCCTGCTTCAGCGCGGCGAGATCGCCGGCCATGTCCTCGATTTGCCCGAAGAAAGCACCGTCGCGGATGAGGGCGACCTTGATGGCCTCGATGATGCCGTTGCGGCGTTCGCGCTGCGGCAGTGATTCGAGGAAGGCGAAGTCGTTCACGACCGCAAACGGCACGGCGAAGCTGCCGACCCAGTTTTTTTTTCCGAAACAGTTCACGCCGTTCTTCACGCCGACACCGCCGTCCCCCTGGGAGAGCGTGGTGGTTGGAAAGCGCACATGACGGATGCCGCGGTGAGCCGTGGAGGCGGCGAAGCAGACGAGATCGAGCACCGCGCCGCCGCCGATGACGAAGACGTAGCTGTGGCGGTCAAGTCCCGCCTCGTTGACGGCGTCCCAGCAGCATTCGACGAGACGCAGGTCGTTTTTGCACGATTCACCGCCAGGAATGACGACCGGCGTGTCGGCGAGCGTGAAAGCATCCGCATGAGCCTCCCCATACGCCACGATGTCGTCGATCAAACCACGATTCGCATCGGCCACGGCTTCGTCCACGAACACGAGCACACGCGGCAGCTTGTGCGGGTTGTCGAGCCTGACAAGATCGCGGATGGTGTTGTTTCGCGCCACGAAAACTTCCCGCGTGAAAAGGATGCGGTGCGTGTGTTCAAGCCTGATGGTCTTCTCCAGCATTAACGGGGGTCGTTCTGTGCCGCTGACCGGGGTTTTGGTCAACGGAGAAAGCCCAAACGGACGTGGAACGAGTTTTCTAACTCGTTTGCAGAACGAACTGGAAAGTCGTTCTACGTCGCGGCCACCCAGCGCTGCCAGAGACGAAGAAGCGGGGCGAGAGCGACGAATCCGAGCGCGACCGTGACGGAGACAGAGGAAACGGCGAGCGCATCGACAATCACAATGCCGGCGAGAAGCATGCCGACGGCCTGGCCGCTGGCGGGGCCGCCTTTGCGCAAGGTCTGCGTGGCAAGTGCGATGAGAATGGCAAAGGCCGCCAGGATGACGATCTGCATGGGATGACCGCCCGTGGAGGCAAAACGCTGCGCGAAGACAATTCCAGGCGTGTAAAGCAACACCAGGGCCAGCAGCAACGCGGCAGGAGGCAGGGAGCCGCTCTTGTGCTCCAGACGCGCGGCAACGGTGATGCCGACGACATAACAGCCGAGAGCGATGGCGGCGGGCAGCGCGGGTTCCAGCGCAGCACTGGCCGCCATCAAATACAACAGTGTGCGGCACGCGCCCATGATGATGACGGAGCCGGACCACTGCTTGTGATAGAGATCGTAGATGACGACGGCGGAGACGAGAAAGACGGTGATGCGCGGATTGGCGCCGAAGACGGCAGCAAGTGTCGAACCGGCGAGCAACATGACCACGGACACGATCCACGCCGCCCTCACACTCACCTGCCCGCTCGGAATCGGGCGCTCCTTGCGATGTTCGCGGTCGAATTTCACATCGGCGGCGTCATTGAGGATCATCCCACCGGTGTAGAGCAGAGATCCGGCAAGGATGAGCCAGTAAAGACGGGCATCGGCCAGTTCACCACCGGCGAGCAGCCACGCCGCAGTGACGTTCGTCCAGATCGTGGGCAGGTTCGAGATGCGGGCGAGGTGGAGCCAGGGGCGCATGCGCGCAAGATCAGATTGTTATCCCAGCATCGCGCGGATGAGCGGGAGCATGCCGGAGTAGAGCGTGTTGCCACCACGGCGCGAGAGCTGCTCATTCACCAGCTCGGCGTCGTTGTCGGCATCGGCGGGGAGGAGGTCCTTGTGCTCATGCCGGCCACAGGAGGCGCAGACGTGGACAAAGGACGAGTCGCTGTCACGCCGCACCTCGCCGCGCACGCCCTCGCCTTCGAGAACGAGACATTGCAGGGCCGGGCCGGTGTCTTTTTCGATGAATTCGAGCTGGAGCGTTGCGCCCAGGCGCTTGTTGATCCATGCGGCGAGCAGCAGCGCGGTCATGCGCTGGCCCTTCAAGTGCGTGATGGCCAGCTTTTGCAGCCTGGAGAGGTTTTGCAGTACGGAGGCGTCTTGAAAACAGTTCGCCAGCGCGGTGCGCATGAAGTGCGACCGCGTCCACGCGAGATCGCGCACGTCAAAATCCGCCGTCTCGGCGTTTTTCGCCTCCAGCAGCGCGTCGAACTGCCGTGTCGGATCGTTCCAGCGCGCGGAGTCGATGATGAGGGTGTCGATGCGGGAGTAGAAGCGCTCTCCGAAGTTTTTTGTGAGGTCGGCCTGCCACCAGACGACGAGGGGGAGGTCGGAATCGAGCTGGGCGAAGACGATGTTCTGCACCTGTGCGGCATCGCCGCCTTCCAGGACAAAGCTGATCTGCTCGCTGCAAACGGCCTGTCTGCCCTGATAAGGACGGCAGAGCGCCTGAATCCATGCACGGGCGCGCGGCGGCCGCGCGTCAGGCAATGCGAGGATGAGAAGCGCGCGGCAGGCATGCTCGGCGGCGACGTGGTCGAGCACGTCGTTGTCAGCGGCCAGGAAGGCGCTGTCCTCGGTGTAGATGGCCAGGTTGATGAGCGAGGCTCGGGTCTTCGCCTCGTCGCTTTCCCAGAGCTGCTTCAAGGCACGGTCGATGTGCGCGATGGGTGTCTCGATGCCGAGGCGGCCGAGACCGGATTCGTTGAGCGTGGAAGGCGGCATGATGGAAGTAGTCCCTTGAAATCAAAGCAGACGCCATTCGCGGCCGTCAGCGCGGAGAAGATCATCAGCCTCCTTCGGACCCCAGCTTCCGGCGGGGTATTCATGCATGGGCGGCGGCGTGGCGGCCTTATGCCAGGCGTTTTCGATCTCGTCGATGAACTTCCAGGCGTTCTCCACCTCATCGCGACGTGCGAAGAGCGTGGCGTCGCCGGCCATGGCATCGAGCAGGAGGCGCTCGTAGGCTTCGGGGCTGGCCTTGCCGAAGCTGGAGGAGTAGCGGAAGTCCATCTTCACCTGCTGCATGTTCATGGCCTGGCCCGGCTGCTTGCACAGGATGCGCAGGGCGATGCCCTCGTCCGGCTGGATGCGGATGACGAGGGTGTTCTCGCTGTTCTTGAGCAGTTGGGAGGTGGCGAAGGGCACCTGCGGCGGTTTTTTGAAGTGAATGCTGATTTCAGTGGCCTTTTTCGGCAGTTGCTTGCCCACACGGATGTAGAAAGGAACTCCCTGCCAGCGCCAGGTGTCGATGAAGACCCGCATGGCGACGTACGGCTCGGTCTTCGATTCCGAATTCACGCGATCCTCCTGCCGGTAGCCGACGCGGGCCACGCCATCGACGCTGCCGGCGGTGTATTGCGCACGGATGACGTTCTTGCCGACGGCCTCGGGTCCGACGAGCGGACGCAGGGCGCGGATGACCTTCACCTTCTCGTCGCGTACGCTGTCGGCGCTCAAATCCGTGGGGGGTTCCATCGCCACGAGGGTGAGGAGCTGGAAGAGGTGGTTCTGCACCATGTCACGCAGCGCGCCGGCGGTGTCGTAGTAGCCGCCGCGGCCTCCTTCCATGCCGAGGTTCTCCGCACAGGTGATCTGGACGTGGTCGATGTAGCGGCTGTTCCAGTTCGGCTCGAAGATCGAGTTCGCGAAGCGCAGCACCATGATGTTCTGCGCGGTCTCCTTGCCGAGGTAATGGTCGATGCGGTAGGTGTCCGCCTCGTCGAAGGTGGCGTTGACGACCTCGTTCAAACCACGCGCGGTGGCGAGATCCTTGCCAAAGGGTTTTTCGCAGACGACGCGCGCCCATTTGCCGCCGACGCCTTCGTTGAGTCCGGCGGCGCGCAGCATCTCCAGGATGGGCTTGAACGCCTCGGGGGCGGAGGCGAGGTAGAACAGGCGGTTGGCCGGCGTGCCGCGTTCCTTGTCGAATTCATCGAGCCGCAGCTTGAGCTTCACATAGCCCGCCGGATCCTCGAATTCGCTGCGGTGGTAGTGGATGCATTGCGCGAAGCTGGCCCACAGCTCGTCCTTGTGGCCCTGGCGGCTGTTCTTGCGGTTTCCAGCCTCGAGCTCGGCGCGGAAGACCTCGTCGGTCTTGTCACGACGGGCGAAGCCCACGACCTTGAACTGCGGCGGCAGGTCGCCACAGGCGGCGATGTTGTAAAAGGCGGGGATGAGCTTGCGGTTTGTGAGGTCGCCCGTGGCACCAAAGATGACCACGGTGCAGGGTTCCGCGTGGTGACGTGAGAGCAGGGTTTCTTGGAAGGGGTTTTCCAGATCGGACATGGTTTTGAGGCGGAGTTGTGCCGCGGTCGCGGCGCGGAGGCGCAGACTAACCCGCCGCCCCTTGATGGCAACCCATCATGCGCAAGCAGGCGGACAATGATGCTGAAACAGCCTCATCAAACCAGGAGCGACGCCTGGGCGGAGGCCGCCATCACCCGCTCCCGTGACGCCCAAGAAATCACTGGCTCCAAAGTCGAAGCAGCCTAATCTCCGCGACCCTCAAGCCCATGCCCACCGAGTTCGACATTCAATACGCCCTGGAAAACACCGAGGTCTTGCATGAGCCGGACCGCCGCATCGACACCTTCGGCAGCACCCAGTTCGAGTTTCAGATCGTCACCGAGCTCATGGACACCATCGGTGCCGTGCGCGTGCGTGAAGGGCGCATCGAGGCGGAGAAGCCCCTCATCCTGCGCCCGGAAATGCCCGGAAATTTCGACTTCGAGGGGTTCGGCCCCGAGGCCGCCGCGTTCGGCGACTTCCTCAGGAACAACCTCCACAAGCTCGCCATCTTGAAGTACGGCTTCAAGTTCCGCAAAGGCGAGATCACGGAGCAGATCGTCCACGAATCCATGGAAAACGTCTGCGGCAGGCTGCTGGGGGACATCCGTGCCTCCGGCAATCCGATGCGTGCCGTGATCCAGGGCGTCGATGACACCTGGGAAATCTGCCTGCTGAAGTTCACCGTCGAGATGATCGAGAAATCCCAGAACATCAACCTCTTCGATTTCAAACGCCGCGGCCTCCTCGGCTGAATCTGGAATTTTACTTCAGAAATCTCAAATTTCCTGATGGCACGCACCCAGATCAAACTGTTGATTTTCCTCATCACGGTGGGCCTTGTCACCGGCACGCTGGCGATGGGTTACTGGGTTTACATGAACATCCTGCTCAAGGAGAGCCAGGTCGAGAGCGACATCGCTGCCATGAAAGGCAAGGACCGCCCGCGCATCGACCCCGGCGTGCGACGGTTTGAGGCCGCGGTCGAGTTCATCCGCTCCGGCAGGACCGAGGAGGGCCGCGACGCGCTCTACAAGCTGCGCCAGCAATTTCCAGACTCCGCCACCTGCGCGGAGGCCATGCGCATCATCGGAGAGATCAACATGGACCAGATGTTCTCCCCCGCGAACCAGGCGGGCAGGAAGGACTACATCGTCCAGCCCGGAAACACCCTGCTCGGCATCGCCACCAAGCACGACACCACCATCGACGCCATCATCCGCGCCAGCGGCCTCATGAGCTTCAATCTCCAGCCCGGCGATCACCTCACCCTCATCCCGATGGATTTTCATCTCGGTGTCAGCGTGTCCAAGAAACAGGTCATGCTGCTGCGCAAAGTCGGCGACAAGGAATATCTTTTCAAAGTTTATGACGCGAAGGACATCCGCCTGCCATCAGGCACGCGACTGCCCGTCCAGATGGAACTCGCTGGCAAAAACGCCACTTTCAACGGCAAGACCATCCTCCCGACCGACCCGCATTACACGGAGGCGGAAAAATGGCTCTCCGGCACCAAGGCCGGCGTCGTCATCCGCACGTCACCCGCCGCCAAGGCCGTTCCTGTCGAAGCTCCACAGGTTGTGGCCGCGAAAGGTACGTCACCCGTCGCCGTCCCGGTGCCGCCACCCGCCGCGGCTGCGGAGACCGGCATTTTCCTCCCGCATGAGGACATCGAAGAACTCTTTGCGCTCGTCCGCAAAGGGTCAAAGTTGAGCCTCGTGAGATAACCGCTCTCCATCCCTCCCCCCGACCGCCGTCATGAAACAAGTTTTGGAATTCGAAAAGCCCATCGTCAAACTCCGCGAGGAAATTGAGGAGACTAAAAAGAAGCTCACCTCCAAACCTAGCGACAAGCTCGCCCAGCAGGTCGCCGACCTCGAGCGGAAGCTCGATGTGCTGCAGCGTGACATTCACGCCAACCTTTCTCCATGGCAGCGCGTGCAGATCTCCCGCCACATCGCACGGCCCTACATGCTCGATTATGTGAAGCACATCTGTGATGAGTTTGTCGAGCTTCATGGCGACCGCCACATCGGCGACGACAACGCCATGCCAGCCGGCTTCGCCACCATCGGCGGCCAGCGGGTCGCCATTCTTGGTCACCAGAAAGGCCGCGACACGAAGGAAAACCTCCTGCGCAACTTCGGCAGCGCCCATCCCGAAGGTTATCGCAAAGCTCTGCGCCTCATGCGCATGGCGGAAAAATTTGGCCTGCCCATCGTCACTCTCATCGACACCCCGGGCGCCTTCCCCGGCATCGGAGCCGAGGAGCGCAACATCGCCGAGGCCATCGCCTTCAATCTGCGCGAGATGATGACCCTCCGCACGCCGGTCATCGCCATCGTCATCGGCGAAGGCGGCTCCGGCGGCGCGCTCGGCATCGGCATCGCCGACAAGGTGCTCATGATGGAAAATGCGTATTATAGCGTCATCAGTCCTGAGGGTTGCGCCGCCATCCTCTGGAAACACCGCGAGCACGCCCCCGAGGCCGCCTCCGCTCTCAAGCTCAGCGCACAGGACCTCGCAAAGCTCGGCATCATCGACGGCGTCATTCCCGAGCCTCTCGGCGGCGCGCACAACGATCCCGCCGCCGCCGCCGCGTTCCTCAAAGACGCGCTGCTCGCCACGCTGGCGGAACTTGGCGGAATCCCGTGCGCCACGCTGCTCGACCAGCGCTATCATAAATTTCGCGCCCTCGGCCAGTTCACCCAGCAGTGAATCCTGTGAAGCCGGTGGTTGCGGCGCGGCCTTCCTGCTCCGATGCTCGCCTGCATGGCCGACCTGCCCGACGACAGCTCCTTGCTGGCACGCATGACAAAACTCCGCATCCGGGAGGATGATCTGGAGGAGTCCTTCATCCGTGGTTCCGGCGCCGGTGGGCAGAAGATCAACAAAACCAGCTCCACCGTCGTCCTCCGCCACATTCCCAGCGGCATCGAGGTGCGCTGCCAGCGCGAACGCTCGCAATCGCAAAACCGCCTGCTCGCACGCCATGAGCTGTGCGGCCGCCTGGAGTCGATCTTCCAGCAAGCCCGGCTCGACGAGCAAAACGAACGCGAGAAAAAACGCCGCCAGACGCGGGAACGCCCGCGCGGCCTGAAACGCCGCTACGTCGCCGGCAAACGTCACCGCGCGGAGATCAAGCAGGGGCGCGGCAAGGTGGGCGGCGAAGAGTAAGCGTTGGCGCCGCCGTCATCATCCAGGCCGGTGGCTGCGCCCCCGCTCAAACACGCCAGATGCCCCGACTGACAATGCAACCCGGCCAGCCCATCATCCAGGTGACGCTATTTCCGGACGGACGCCGCGTTGGCACACCCCTGACGCCAGAGCAGGTTGCACGCATGACGCAGCAAACCGCGACAGGACTTCGAATTTCGAGATCATGGAACCCAGATCGACCCGGCGACTCAGGTGGGAAATCCTTCGTCAATCTACGGCGTCCTGTACAGTGCCAAGCCGCTTTACCGCGAGACATGGGGGCATGGCGTACCCCCTCGCCGACCTTCGCGCATCCTGTTGGGCACAGCTACGTTCGGCATCGCATCGCTCGCCTCACTACGCCGTGCCCAACAGGGTGCGCGGGGCGTGAAGAGAGCCTTTTACAGAACCAAGTTTACACCCCCGCGTGAGAGCAGCGGCGGCGTGCGGAGATCAGGGCGCCTCTGGGGAGTTCAATCCGTCGGAGGCCGTGAGCGCCGCCGCTGACGATCTACGACATGTGCAAGGCCGCAGACAAGAAGATGCGCATCGATGACGGCGACTGGCCGGCAAGACCAAGCGGAGTCCTTGAGATCACGGAGCTCCGGCATCAGCCGCAGGAGACTCCTTCACCTTCAAGGATGCCGCGACCTGCTTGAAGCCCGCCTCCACTTTACCGAAGTCTTCCACCGCCACCTGACAGATGAGAAAGCAACATCCTCCGGTGAAGCCCCGGCTGAAATAACGCCGCACATGCGGAATCTTCTCCCCGAGGAGTTGCAGCGTGAAATCCTCCTGCAAAACGTCAAAGCCACCGCTTTTCTCCAACGGAGTGAATTTTGAGCCGGTCACTTTGCCGATGGGCAGCTCCTCGCCCGCCACTTTTGCAAATTCGCGCGCAAATTCCTCCAGCGGCTGCCCCAGCTTCGATGGGTAAAGCTGCACGATGACGATTGCGTCCCCGCTCGTTTCGACGGTCAGGTGGAGGATCCCTTCCAGGTTTTGATCTTCGCCGATTTTCCAATTGCCAGGATACTGGAAGGTGAGCCGGCCCTTCTCATAAACTCGGTGACTGGCGACGTCCGCCTGCGGCTCGCCACAACTGGCAAACAGGAGCGGGACGCAGAACAGAAGGAAGGCATGCGGAAATCTCACCCGGCAAGATCACACCCGCCGGGGTTTGCACAACCTTCATGTCCTCAAAAAAAACACGCGACGCTGATGAGGCGTCGTGTGCTTGAAGGCAAAGCGTCCTGTCCTGGTTCTTATGCGAACAGGCCGGGGACCGGCTGGCCGTGATCAGCGATGGTGAAGGGACGCTTGCTGGGGCTGTAGATGACCTGGTCGAGGGGGAGCCCGAGGGCGTAGGCGATGGAGGCGTTGAAGTCCTGAATCTTCATCTTGTCCTCAATGACTTCGCGGCCTTCCTTGTCGGTCTTGCCGTGGACAAAGCCGCCTTTGACGCCGCCGCCGAACATGACGGCTGAGAATGCCTTGGGATAGTGGTCACGGCCGGCGTTCTGGTTGATGTCAGGAGTGCGCCCGAACTCGGTGGTGACGACGACAAGGGTGTCCTGGAGCATGCCGCGGAGGTGGAGGTCGTTCAGCAGCGCGGAAAGACCTTTGTCGAGCGTTTCACAACGATCAGGCACGGAGACAAAGTTCGCGTTGTGCGTGTCCCATCCGCCGAGGGAGACCTCGACAAAACGCACGCCGCGTTCGACCAGGCGGCGGGCGAGCAGGCAGCCCTGGCCGAATGCCTCGCGGCCGTAGGCGGCGCGGAGGTCCGGGGCTTCCGAAGCCAGGTCGAAAGCCTTCAGATCCTCCGACTTCATCATCGCGATGGCGTCGTCATACATGTCGGCATAGGCTTTGACGTTGCGATGCGGGAAGGTGGCGCGGAAGTCCTTGTCGAGTTCGCCGACCAGTTTCATGCGGGCCTTGAACTTGTCCTCGGGCGCGCTGTTTCTGATGTTTTTGAGGCCGTTTTCCGGATTGCTCACGAACAGGGGCGCCTGGGCGGCGGGGAAGAAGCCCGCGCCGGGATGGCGGCTGTCATTGCCGACAAAGACGAAGTTCGGCAGCGTGCTGTTGCCGCCGCCCTGGAAGACATTGAGCCAGGCGCCCATCGCGGGATGGCGGATGGTGCCGCGCAGCTCGTAGCTGGTATGCATCATGTAGTTTCCCTGCTCATGCGCGCCCTGGGTGGAGGAGAGGGAGTTGATGATGGTGCCGTGATGCATCTGCCGCGCGGTGAGCGGCAGATACTCGGAGATGCGCACGCCGTCAGCGCTGGTCTTGACGGGCCTGGTCGGGCCGGCGGTTTCGACGCCCTCCTTCACATCCCATGTGTCCAGGTGGGTCTGGCCGCCGCTCATGTAGAGGTAGATGACGTTTTTCGCCGTCGCCGCCTGTTTGAGCTTCGAGGAACCCTCGAAGGCCGCGAAGGATTTGCTGGTGAGGGAATGGCCAAGCAGGCCGACTCCGAGCAGCGATGAGGCCGTTTTCGCGGCGAAGTCGCGACGGCTGATTTCTCCTGAGTGGAGCAGTTTGGAGGCGAGTTCCTGTTTCATGGGATGTGCGCGTGGTGTTGCTGGTTCTGTTTCCGGACTTACTGGATGAAAATGAACTGCTGGGTGTTCAGCAGGGCGAAGATCAGGTCCTCCATGCTGCCAAGGCCTGATTCCTGCGCCTTGAGCCAGGTTTGCTTCTCCGCCGCGGACGGCTTGCGGGAAAGAAGCGTCATGTATGCGGCCTCGATTTTGTCATCAGGATACTGCGCCTTGTTCACTGCGAGCATGAGCTGGCTGAAGCGGCTGAGAATCTGGGGCAGGAGCTGGCCGTTCATCATGGCGAGCGCCTGCGGCACGCTGGCCTCGTTGTTGGCGTTCTCGATGGTCTCGCGGTCGCTCTGGCCGAACTCACGGAGATAGTGACCTCTTGGGGCCGGGCTTTCCAGCTCGGCGGCACGGAGCCAGTTGCGGTTCACATTCTCACGATCGCGGATGTAATCGCGGCGGGCTTTCTCCGGAATGCCGTAAAACTCGGACTCTTCCTTGAGCGCCTCGCGCACTTTGGTGTTGACGGCCTCTTTTTCCTCCCTGGTGAGTTCTTTGCGGTCATAGCCGGGGATGATGACGCGCTCCGTGCGGGTGCCGGAGGACATCATCATCATGTCTCCGCTCATCATGGCAGGCGTCCCGTCCGCACCGGTGGTTTTGGTGTTCAGGGCGACGGTCTGGTAAGGTTTGCCGGTGACCTTCTCATACAGCTTCTTCTGCCCGTTGGTGATGACCTCGGCATAGGTCACGCGACGGCCTTCGTTCTGGATGCGGTTCACCTCGCTGCGGATGGAGTCGGATTTTTTGCGCAACTCATCGGCCCTGGCCGTCGCGCCCGCCTTCGCGGGTCCTTCGGGCATGGCGTCGGCGGCATCACGCGCCTCCTTGGCGGCGATCCGCGCCTCATTGAAGGTTTTCTGCAGAGACTCGGTGCGCGCGCGGTTCGTGCCATAGATCGCGGCGGCTTTTTTCAAGCCGGCCAGCGCTTCCTCAGGGGTGAGGGATTCGACGCTGTCGGCTATTTTTTTGGCCTGGAGGATGCGCTGGTCCATTTGTTCGCGGCTGGCCTGGTTGATCATGTCCGGGTTCGGATTGATCAAGGTGACGAAGGAATCCCACATCTGCTCCGCGCTCATGCGGCGGAGCAGGGGGCCGGTGAAGTGATACACCGTGCCGGGGGCGTGCTCCTGGCGGGTGACCTGCGCCTGGTAGGTCTTCGTGTTGTAAAGCACACGCAGGACGGCCTTCATGTCGTAGTTGAGATCGATCACGAGCTTTTCCATCTGCTTTTCCAGCTCCGGAATCATCGGCGCGGAGGTGTCCATGAGTTCGTCAAGCGGCTCGATGAGCGCGAGACCGAAGACACGTTTCCAGAGGCGGTTGGCGATCACCGTGGTGAAGCGCGGATTCTGCGGGCTGGTCATCCAGCGGGCGTAGGCTTGCAGCGGCGTCTCACCGGGCTGGGTGACGCACTCGTGGCCCATCATGGTGCCGGGGGCGACGGCAGACCTCGGCTTGGCGTCGCTGTACTGGTAATCGTGCGGCAGGCTGGGCTTGCGCTCACGAGAACTCACGGAGGTGTAGCGCATCGTGTCACGGATGTCATTCATCGACTCGTTGTAACCACGGTTTCCAGCGCGGAATTGTTCCTGTGCCTTGCGGCGGAGTTGCTGCACCTCGCGCATTTTCACCTCCCATTGCCTCTGCTCCGCGAGAAACTTCTTCTCTGCGGCCGACCGCTCCTCACGGCTTGTCTTGCCATTCAGGTTCGGGCGTTGCGGGCGCTGCGGTTCCTTGATGGAGTCGCGTGCGGCCTCCTCCTGCTCGCGCAGCAGGCCGCGCACCTCACCCATCACGCCGCCGTCGTAATCCTGCGTCTGCACACCGTAGGTGAAGGAGGCCATCTGGTAGAACTGCATCTGCGTCCACTTGTCGAAAGGATGGTTGTGGCACTGGGCGCATTCGATGCGGGTGCCGAGGAACACGCGCACGGTGTTCGCCATGTTGTCCAGCGGCATGCCGCGGTCACGCATGTAATAGCCGATGGCGCCGTTGTCCCACGCCTTGCCCTGGGCGGCGACCAGCTCGCGCACGAACTGGTCATAGGGCTTGTTCTCGCGCAGGCTCTGCTTCACAAAATTCGCATAGGCCGCCCCGGTGACCGCCCCGGTCTGGTTGCCGTTCGAGGTCAGGCGCAGCACGTCGGCCCAGTAATTGAAGAAGTGCTGGGTATATGCCTCGGTGCCGAGCAGCTTGTCGATCAGCTCCGCGCGCTTGTCCGTGTTTTTCGAATCCAGAAATTCCTTTGCCTCACGCGTTGTCGGGATGCGGCCGATGATGTCGAGGTAAATACGGCGGACGAAGGTGTTGTCGTCCGTGGCGGGGTTTGCCTGGAGTTTGTTTTTCTTCCAGTCGGCGGCCAGAACGGTGTCGATTTGCCTGGCTGCGTCGGCAACATCAGGCCGTGGTGCGGCAAAGGCGGCTGTGCAAATGCCAAGGGAGATGGAGGCAAGGGCAAGGGAGGACTTCATGGCCGCCATTACGGCACGAATCAGCGTCTTTTTCACAATTTACACACAAAGGCGAAATTTTAAGCCGTTCGTGCGCATGAGAAAAGCAGACTGGCATGCGAGATTTCGACAGTGGATCCGAGATTTGACAAATGGACCCTGTTGCCCGCTGTGCCGGCGGATTTTCAAAATCAGCGCGTCCAGAAACCACTCTTGCAGCTCCACCTGCGCGATGGAGTGCCGATTTGTTTTTGAAAAGTTGAAAAAGGCGGTTGCCAAGTGTTCGGAAGCTGCCACTATGCGCGCCCCTCGCCTCCCCCCTCGTTCTCCGTCGGCATTCCGCCGACCTGCGAAGGACAGGAGCAAGCCCACATCACCATGGAACACACCCTGCAAACGCTGTACAAGCAGAAGCGCACCGAGTTGAAGACCCAGCTCGGTCTCTCCAACATCCACGAAGTCCCGAAGCTCGAGAAAATCGTCGTCAACTGCGCTGTCGGCAGCCAGGGCGAACGCAAGCAGGCCGTGGAGGACGCTGTGAATGAAGTCTCCCTCATCACCGGCCAGAAGCCCATCATCACCAAGTCGAAGAAGGCCATCGCCAATTTCAAGCTGCGCGAAGGTGAGAATGTCGGCGTCAAGGTCACCCTGCGCGGACCGAAGATGTATGATTTCATGATGCGTCTCGTGCGCACCGCCATCCCGCGCATCCGTGACTTCCGTGGTGTGGCCCCGCGTTCCTTCGATGGGCGTGGCAACTACACGCTCGGCATCACGGACCAGTCCATCTTCCCTGAGATCGAGCTGGACAAGATCAAGCGATCCCTCGGCTTCGACATCACCTTCGTCACCAGCTCGAACAATGATGATCATGCCCGTGAGATGCTGCGCGCGCTCGGCATGCCCTTCCGCACCCGCGCCGCCCAGCCTAAGAAAGAGGAAGAAGCTGCAGCCGCCTAACACGAACCGCCGACTCATTTCAGCATCATGAACGATCCGATTTCAGATTTCCTCACGCGCATTCGCAATGCCAGCGCGGCCCAGCAGGAGCATGTGCTCATCCCCTTCAGCAAGATGAAGGCCGAGCTCTCCCGCATCCTTCAGGAAGAAGGCTACATCTGGGGTTATGAGGTGGACACCAGCGCCACCCACCCGCGCCTCAAGCTCAAGCTCAAGTACAACGATTCCAAGGAAAAGACCCCGGTCATCCGCAAGCTGGACCGCGTCAGCAAGCCCGGCCTGCGCAAGTATGTCGGCAGCGACGAGATCCCTCGCGTGCTCGGCGGCCTCGGCATCTCCATTCTTTCCACTCCGCGCGGCATCATGACCGGCGCCAAGGCTCGCAAAGCCAAGGTGGGCGGTGAACTCCTCGCCACCGTCTGGTAAACCTCCAACCCGTCACAAACCTCATGTCACGCGTAGGCAAACAAGCCATCACCATCCCGGACAAAGTCAGCATCAAGCTCGGCGGAGATCGCTCCGTGCAGGTCAAAGGACCGAAGGGCGAACTCGCCTGGACCATTCCCCAAGGCGTCACCGTCGCGGCAGATGCGAAGGAGATCAACGTCACCCGCGAATCTGACGACCGCCGCGTCCGTGCCTTGCACGGCACCACGCAGCGCCTGATCACGAACATGATCGTCGGCGTCAGCCAGGGCTACACGCGGAACCTCGAAATCCACGGCGTCGGTTTCCGCGCTGCGGTCAAAGGCTCCAACATCGACCTCCAGCTCGGCCAGTCCCATGACCGCCTGCATCCCATCCCGAAGGGTGTGAAGGTGACCGTCACCGAAAACACCAAGATCGCCATTGAAGGCATCGACAAGCAGGTCGTCGGCCAGCTCGCCGCCGACATCCGCGCCTACTACCCGCCGGAGCCTTACAAGGCCAAGGGCGTCCG
>JAEUHJ010000240.1 GCA_016795375.1 Verrucomicrobiaceae bacterium | reverse complement strand
CCCGGCGCTGTCTGGGGTCCATGCTGGCGAGCACTTTCTTGTCAATCTGCTGCTTCTGCGGCTTCACCTCGAGTCCGCGGCTCCGTGTGTCCATGCCGTTGGTGAAGGCGGCCATGTGGTAGTAGTCCATCTGCGTCCATTTATCGAAGGGATGATTGTGGCACTGCGCGCAGACGATGCTGGTGCCCAGGAAGACCTGCACGGTGTAGGCCAGGTGATCGAGCTTGTTCTCATCCCGCTGCCAGAAGCCGATGCTGCCGCTGTCCCACACGCCGCCGTCGGTCGTGAGGAGGTTGCGCACCATCTGATCGTAGGGTGTGTTGGCCTTGATCTGCTTCTTGAGCCACTCCTCGTAAGCCTCGGCGGTGAGGCGGCCTTTGACGTTGTCGGAGAGGCGCAGGATGTCGGCCCAGTAGTTGAACATGTGGCTGGTGTGGCCGTCGGAGGCCAACAACGTGTCGATGAGCTTCGCTCGTTTCTGCGGGTCGCCCGATTTCACATAAGCCTGTACTTCTTCGAGCGTCGGGATGCGTCCGGCGATGTCGAGGTAGAGCCGGCGGATCAGCACGTCGTCGCTGGCTGGAGGGTTCGGCTTCACGCCGGCCTTCTCCCAGCCTTTGGCGAGGAGTTCGTCGATTTTCTGGCTTTCCGCCAAGGGCGCGGCCTGGAGAGCGATGAGTCCGAGGGGGAATGCCAGCACGGTGAGGATACGGGGCGCGTTCATGAGCATGGGGAGGGCTTTCAGCCGCGAAAACGCGGGGGAGGGAGGGATTCTCGCATGAATGTCGCCAACTTCCCCAGTTTCAATGGTTGCAGGGTTTGACGGGCTGTCGAAAAGCGATGCCAGAAGCGGGGTGGTCAACGCTTTGCTCCGCCGTTTCGCCCTCACGGATAGCCAGGCCTTGTTCGTGACGTTTTGCTTTCCGACATGGAAGCACCAACAACAACCAGCCAACGTCTTCTCTCCCTCGATGCGTATCGGGGTTTCATCATGCTGCTGATGGCCTCGTCGGGTTTTGGCATCGCGCAGATGGCGGCGGCGCACCCGGGGTCGTTATGGGAGTTCATCAAGCCGCAGTTTGCGCACCAGGAGTGGCAGGGGTGCTCGTTGTGGGATCTGATCCAGCCGGCTTTCATGTTCATGGTTGGCGTGGCGGCGCCGTTTTCGTGCATGAAGCGGCGCGGGCGGGGGGAGTCGTTCATCGGCATGGCCTGGCACGCGCTGGCGCGCTCCGTCCTGCTCGTGGCGCTGGGCGTGATGCTGGCGACGCATGCGGGGGACAAGCACACGGTGTTTGTCTTCACCAATGTGCTGGCGCAGATCGGCCTCGGTTATTTTTTCCTCTTCATCCTCTCGCGCATGGGCTGGGAGTACCTGGTGTCGGCGATCATCCTGATCCTCGCGGGTTACACCTGGTTCTTCATCAACCATCCGCTGCCGACGCAGGAGCAGGTCGCCGCCATCGCGGGCATGAAGGGCGCGGAGAATGCGGTGCTGCACGGGTTTCCCGGTCACTGGAGCATCCACACCAACGCGGCGGCGGATTTTGACCGCTGGTTTTTGAACAAGCTACCGCAGGCGGCGCCTTTCCAATACAACAGCGGCGGTTACCAGACGCTGAATTTCATCCCGGCCCTGGCCACGATGCTCGGCGGGGCGGTCACGGGGGATTTCCTCATCCGCGGCCTGCAATCTGAAAAACGCAAGTGCGCCCTGTTGCTGGCCGCCGGGCTGGTGCTGGTGCTGTTCGGCACGGGGCTTGATCTGAAAATTCTGCCTGTCATCGGGGCGAAGTTTGACCACCTGACCGTGCTGCCGGTGGTGAAGCGCATCTGGACGCCCTCGTGGGTGATTCTCAGCGGTGGTTGGGTGCTGGTCATGCTTTCCATTTTCCACTGGCTGGTCGAGGTCGCGGGCATGCGGCGGCTGGTGTTCCCGCTGGTGGTCGTCGGCACGAACAGCATCATGATCTATCTGCTGCACAGCTTGTGCGGGGGATGGATCCGTGAAAATCTGCACAAACATCTGCCGGAGAGCGCCTTCGTGCCCGGCTGGGAGCCGGTGCTCGAACGCTGCGGAGTGTTGTTTGTGCTTTGGCTTGTCTGTTTCTGGCTGTATCGACAGAAAGCCTTCCTCAAGCTGTGATCCCGCGTTTTTTTCTTCCGCTCATTTTCGCCCTCGCCGCCTGCCAGGGCAAGCCGCCCGCCGCGACCGCCGGACGCAATTTGAAGGAGGATGAACGTCTGCACAAAGCCGGCCTTGTTTTGATGCCCGATCTCCAGCATGCCAGCGCGTGGGAAAAGCTCATCCACGCCGACATGGGCGTGCCGTCGCGGAAAATCGAGGTGCAGGCCGGCCCTGGCTTCACCACGGTGATTATCAAAAACCTCAACAACCGCGCGGACGCGGAGAGCGTGGCCCAGGAGTTCCGTGCGCTGGCGGTGAAGCAGCCGGAGGCGTTCGGTCCCACGAAAGTCGAACTCCGGCTCGAGAATGCCGAGCCGACCATCAATCCCTTCACTCTGCCTTCGCAGTCGGCGCCCTCCACCGTCAGTCCGGGATCGGTTCTCCCAGCGCCCTCATTACCGCCTCTCCCGCCTTCCGGCCGCTGAGCAGCGCGCCGTTGATGGTGACATCCTCGCACCAGTCGCCACAGCGGTACAAGCCCGGCACGATCACGGCGGGCAGGGATCCTGCGCCCAGTTTCAACTGCCTGCCCTCCGGCTGCGCGTGGCGGATCTGGCATGTGCGCAGATGCCGCCATCGGGCGACGGCGGCTGCTCCAAACCAATCGCGCATCTGCGCGCGCACGACTTGTTCGAGTTCCGTGCTCGAGGGCGCGCCGATGACTGACGCGGAGATCAGGTGCTGTCCCGGCGGGGCGTAATGCGGCGAAACACGAGAAAGCACGATCACGCTGTTCACCGGGCCGCGTCCGTCGCCATCGATGTGCAGTACCGGCTCCCCCGGCGGCGGCTCATCCGAGGCGAAGTAAAGGCAGGTGGCCGGACGGCTGGGAAGGGGAGCGGTCATGTCCGAACGCGGCAGCAGCCGCCAGGCCGCCTCCTCTCCCGCCGCCATGATGACATGATCCGCGTGCAGCACCTCGCCGCTGTCCAGCGTCACCTCCCCGGCCCGCACGCCAGACACCGGTGTGTTCAGGCGCAGGCAGCCGGGCGGCAGCGCCACGGCGAGCTGGTCGGGGATGGCCTGCATTCCGTGCGCGGGCAGCGCGCTGCCGCCGCGGTCGAGCATGGCGAGGATGAATTGCAGCATGGCCGCGCTGGTGCGCAGATCCTTCTCCAAAAAGAAGGAGCCGAAGAACGGGCGGAAAAAACGGTCGATCATCGTTTCCGAGAAACCGAAGTCGCGCAGAAAATCCTTCGTCTCCATGTCCGCCGTTTCAAAGGGCGGTCGTCGCAGACCGAAGACCTCCTTGCGCAGCAGCAGCATGGTCCATTTGTCGCGCAGCGGGACGGTCTCGTTACGGAGGGCCTGCAATGCCGCCAGTGGATGAGTCAGCGGATCGGCCATGCGGTGGAAGCGGTTTTTCACAAACACATCCACACCGCGATAAACCGGCCGCAGGTCGAGTCCGTCGTAGTCCAGCACACGGCGTGCCTCTGGAAAAGCGGGCAGAAAGACCTGGAAGCCGCGGTCCAGCAGGAAGCCATCGACACGGTCCGTGCGCACACGCCCGCCGACGGCGTCCGATGCCTCCAACAGCGTGAACTCCCGTCCTGCCGCCGCCAGCACGCGCGCGCAGGCCAGCCCTGCGAGGCCGGCGCCGACAATCACGATCCTGGGTTGTGCGTCACTCATCCAAAAAATTCGTCGTGCCTGCACCTTTGGGCATGCCTTTTGGCTTTGCAAGCGCGGGAGGCTTGGCAGCATGCGCCATGCCAGCGCCACGCCTCCTCATCCTCGGTTCCAACGGCGGGCTCGGACGCGCCCTGGTGCGGAAGCTCTCCACGGTACATGAGATCACTGCGTGGACGCGCGCGGAACTGGATCTCGAACAGTCGGAGACCATCGCGGCAAAGCTCGCGCGGTGTGATTTTGATGTGCTGCTCAATCCCGCCGGACTGACCAGCCCGGACGCGTGCGAGACGCAGCCGGAAAATGCGCGGCTCGCCAACACCGCCGGCCCGCAGGCTCTCGCGGAGGCCTGCCAGACGCGTGGGGCGCGCATG
The DNA here is from genome assembly GCA_016795375.1 of Verrucomicrobiaceae bacterium. Lineage (GTDB taxonomy): Bacteria > Verrucomicrobiota > Verrucomicrobiia > Verrucomicrobiales > Verrucomicrobiaceae > Prosthecobacter. The sequence goes on along the minus strand of JAEUHJ010000240.1, from coordinate 655 downwards.
ATCCACTTCAGCACCGACCATGTCTTCAGCGGCGAGCCGCACGACCTCTGGCATGAGCACGATGCGACACGACCGGTCAATCTTTACGGACGTACCAAGCGCGAGGGCGAGAAGGCTGTTCTCAAAGCATGTGCGGATGCCCTCGTGGCACGCGTGTCATGGCTCTTCGGCCCCGACAAGCCGAGTCATCCCGACCAGATGATCGAACGCGCGCTGCAAACCGATGATTTGAGCGCTGTGTCTGACAAAGCCTCTGTTCCAACGAGCACGGCCGATGTGTGCGAGTGGACCGCGCATCTCATCGCGAATCCGGCTTCCGGCATTCTGCATCTTTGCAACAGCGGCAGCGCCTCCTGGCATTCGTGGGCCGAGGCGGCGCTCGCCATCGCCTCATGGCTCGGTCTGCCGGTGAAAACGACGCTGGTGCGGCCCATCCTGCTCGCCGAACTCACGCAGCTCAGGGCCGCGCGGCCTTTGCGCACAGTGATGAGCAACGAAAAGCTCCAGACCCTGCTCGGCGGCGAGATTCGCGACTGGAGCACGGCGCTGGAGGATTATCTGACGGAGAAACACCGGCCACGATGAGCACCTCCTCCGCCATCACCCGCTGCGAGGTTTTGCACGAGGATCGTTTCATCCTCGTGGTGAACAAGCC
>JAEUHJ010000190.1 GCA_016795375.1 Verrucomicrobiaceae bacterium | reverse complement strand
TATCACCGCTGGGTGTGGGAGGCCGTCTCCGGAAACAAGCCCTACGACAAGTTCGTCCGCGAGCTGCTCACGACCAGCGGCAGCAATTACCGCGTCGGCCCGGTCAATTTCTACCGCGCCACGCAGGACCGGACGCCGGAGGGCATCGCCGCGTCGGTGGGGCTGGCGCTGATGGGCACGCGGGTGCTCTCCTGGCCGGCGCCGCGTCAGGCGGGCATGGCGGCGTTTTTCACCCAGGTCGGTTTCAAGCCCACTTCCGAGTGGAAGGAGGAGATCGTCTTCTGGGATCCGCTCAAGGTGTCGAAGATGCCGGGAAACACGGCGGAAGGACTCGATGCCGTGGCCAAGGCGGTGACGGCGACCAACCAGATCGCCCGGAACCTGCCGCAGCCGATCGCGGAGAACACCACGCTGGAGGCGGTGTTCCCGGATGGCGCCAAGGTGACGATTCCGCCGGGCCGCGATCCGCGTGAGGTCTTCGCCGACTGGCTGATCCGGCCGGAGAATCCGTGGTTCACCAAGGCCATCGTGAACCGCACCTGGTACTGGGCGATGGGGCGCGGCATCATCGAGGAGCCGGACGACATCCGGGATGACAATCCGCCGAGCAATCCCGAGCTGCTCGCCTTCCTGCAAAAGGAGCTGGTTTCGAGCGGCTACAACATGAAGCACTTGAAGCGGCTGATCTTCACTTCGACGACTTACCAGTTGTCCGCCATCCCCAGGAGCCACAAGCCGGAGGCTGCGGCCAACTTTGCCAGCTACCTGATGCGGCGTGTGGAGGCCGAGGTGCTGATTGATTCACTGAATGAGATCACCGGCAGCTCGGATCTCTACACCAGCGCGGTGCCGGAGCCCTTCACCTACATCCCCAGCAGCATGACGGCTGTGGAGCTGGCGGACGGCAGCATCACCAGCTCCTTCCTGACCTTGTTCGGACGCTCCGCGCGTGCCACGGGCCTGGAGAGCGAGCGTGTCAGCGAGCTGGCCTCCCCGCAGTGGCTCTACATGCTGAACTCGGGTGAAATCCAGAACAAGCTCCAGTCCGGGCCGAGGCTGGCGGAGATGCTGCGCTCCAGCGGCAAGCCGGCGGAGATCGCCGAGAATCTGTATCTGACCGTGCTTTCACGTCTGCCGACACCCGCCGACATGCAGGCGGTGGATGATTACTCCAAGCTGGGCATCACCAAGGGGCGTGATGTCTGGCTCGACCTCACCTGGGCGTTGATCAACAGCCCCGAGTTTTTGCTGCGGCATTGACCGCCGGACCCGTCCGCGAACACCAGGTGAACCTCGCTCCATTTCCGAAACGACAAACCATCCTCAACCCACAACAACATGAATGCTGAACAGAATCCAACCGATCAGAACCTGGTCACGAGACGGGAATCCATGCGCCGCGGCGTCCTGGGAACGGCGGGCGCGATCGCCGCAGGCAGCCTGGGCGCTGATGCCTTCGCGGCAGCAGAGGTGAAAAAAACGCCCGAGCAGATCGCCGCGGCGAAGGAAAAAACCGCCCGCGACGACGCGGCACGGGCCAAGGCCGCGAAAAAGGGCAAGGTCAAATCCGTCATCCAGATTTTCCTATGGGGCGGGATGTCGCACAACGACACCTGGGATCCGAAGCCGCGCACGGGTTATGAATACATGGGCGACCTCGACCGCAGCATCGGCACGAAGGTGGACGGCATCCAGATCGGCGGGCTGTTCCCCCTTCTGGCCAAGCAGATGGACAAGTTCTCCCTGATCCGCAGCATGACGCACGGCAACAACGGCCACGAGACCGCCGCCTACCTCATGCAGACCGGCCACCAGCCGGGCGGGCGCCTGTCCTTCCCCAGCGTGGGCTCCATCTTCACCTACTTCAGGAAGGATGAATACAAGGGGCTGCTGCCGCCGAACATCGTGATGCTTCAGGCCGCGGGCCGCTTCTCCGAGGAAGGATTCCTCGGCCCGGCCTACAAGCCCTTTGCCACGGGGGGAGATCCCAGCGCCGACCGCTTCGAGGTGCAGGGCATCGTGAACCGCGGCATCGATGACCGGCGCCAGCGGGCACGGCGCGAGCTGGTGGACAAGGTGAACCTCATGGGATACGGCCTCGCCGACGCCCCGGAGATGATCCAGGCCGAGGAGGCCCGGCAGAATGCCTACGGGCTGATTTTGGGCAAAGGAAAGGAAGTCTTCGACCTCAGCAACGAGCCGGCCGCCCTGCGGGACCGCTACGGCCGGAACACCTTCGGGCAGGAATGTCTGGCGGCGCGCCGGCTGGTCGAGGCGGGCGTGCCTTACGTCACCATCAGCTTCCCCGGAGGCTGGGACACGCATGGCAACCACTTCGCCACGATGAAACGGCAGTGTCCGCAACTCGACCAGGGGCTGGCCACGCTGCTGGCCGACTTGAGCGACCGGGGGCTGCTCGACAGCACCCTGGTGTGGTGTACCGGCGAATTCGGCAGAACGCCGAAGGTTTCCTGGGAGCCGCCATGGAATGGTGGTCGCCACCATTTCGGCTCCGTCTTCTCCGTGCTGGTGGCCGGAGGCGGCTTCAAGGGTGGCAACGTCCTCGGCGCCTCCGATGACCGGGGCGAACAGCCTGCGGAACGCCCCGTCTATCCGGGGGATCTGCTCGGCACCTTCTACCTGCTGGGCGGCATTGATCAGAATGCGCCCCTTCCCAATCCCCTGGGCATCGACGCCCACGTCCTCGACACGGAGGCGGAAGGTATGAAATCCGCCGGCATGTTGGCGGAGCTGCTCTGATCCGCGCTCCCTCACGCCCACGTCGCTGGTGCGGAACGGTCGTCGCGAGAGAGACGGCCACCGCGCCCGGCCTGGGCGGGCCATTTCGTCGGGAAAAGAAATCGAAAAAGAGACCACAAGACTATGAGAAACTGTTTTGGACTTACCCTCCTGGCCCTGACCGTCATCCTGGCCGCGCCATCTGCCCTCCAGGCGCAGAGTCAATACATCGGCTACGTCTATCCCGCCGGTGGCGAGCAGGGCACCACCTTCCCGATCCGCCTGTCCGGCCAGGGCCTGCTGCATCCCTCCGAAGTCCTGGTGACGGGAGAAGGCGTGACCGTACGCATCGTGGATTACTTCCGCACTCCGAACAACCAGGAGATGGCCATGCTCCGGGAGCAGTTGAACCTGCTGAAGAAAAAGGAAACGGTGGTGGATGATGGCATGTCCGCCAAGATGGCCTGGTTTGAGTTTCCCGCACCCATCGGTCCTGAAACAGCATCTCCGCCTGCGGCAGCCGCCGCCGCTCCGAAAACGGAAAAAGACGTGGCCAAGGACAATCTGATCAAACGCATCAGCACCCTCTTCGAGGAGGACGAGCGCGATCCCGCCGTGCGTGCCCACACCGAGATCGTCTATGCCGAGGTCACGGTGGCCCCCGGTGCCAGACCCGGACGGCGGGAGATCCGCGTCGTCACCCGGCGCGGCATCTCCAACCCGCTGCCCTTCATGGTGGGCCAGGTGCCCGAAGTGGCCCGCAAACCGATGAAAACCTCCCGGAAACAGGTGCTCGGAAAAGAATACCTCGCACAGCGCAAACGCCCCCAGGAAGATGAGGAAGTGCTCGTCGCCGTGCCCTGCACCATGAACGGCCAGAGTGGTGCCGGAGAGCTGAACCGGTATCGTTTTCAAGCCACCAAAGGACAGCGCCTGGTCGTCTCCGCGAAAGCGCGGGACCTCATCCCCTACGTCGCCGACGGCGTTCCCGGCTGGTATCAGGCCGTGGTGCGCATTCATGACGCCCAGGGCAGGGAAGTGGCCTACTGCGATGATTTCCGCTCCTCTCCAGATCCCGTCATGTGCTTCGTCGTCCCGGCGGATGGCGAATATGTGCTCACCATGAACGAGGCGCTCTTCCGCGGGCGCGAGAGCTTCACCTATCGGATCACCATCGGCGAAATGCCCTACGTCACCAGCATCTTCCCCCTCGGTGGCCAGGCTGGCAAGCCCGTGAAGATCGAGATGGACGGCTGGAACCTCGAAAAAGCCACCCTCTCCGCCCCTCCGGCAGATGCCAAACCCGGCACGCACCTCCTCACTGCCACCTCCGGCAAATTCACCTCCAACCCGGTCCCCTTCGCAGTCGGCACGCTGCCTGAGATGATCGAACAGGAGTCCAATGACAGCCCCGCCAAAGCACAGAAGATCACGCTGCCCGTCGTCGTCAACGGACGCGCCGACCGCGCCGGCGATTGGGATGTCTTTGAAACCGAGGGCAAGGCCGGCCAGACCATCGTGGCCGAAGTCCACGCCCGCCGCCTGGGCTCGCCCTTCGACTCCTTTGTCAAAATCACCGGCGCGGATGGCAAGGTGATCGCGTTGAACGACGACCACTTTGACGCCGCCTCCGGGCTGAACACCGACCACGCCGACTCCTACCTCATGGCCAGGCTGCCCGCCGATGGGAAATACCACATCCACATCAGCGACACCCGGCGGCAGTCCGGCAAAGCGCTCTCCTACCGGCTGCGCATCAGCCATCCGATCCCTGACTTCGAACTCCGCGTCGTGCCCGCCCAGATCGTGCTGCGCAGCAAATCCTCCACCGCAGCCAGGGTTTATGCGATCCGCAAGGACGGCTTCGACGGGCCGGTCCAGTTGACCTTCAAGAACCTCCCCGAAGGAGTCGAGGCGGCGCCCGTCACCCTCGCCGCCGGCAAGGAAGATGTCGGCATCACCATCAAGACCACGCTCGAAGAAATGGAGAAGCCGGTCAACGTGACCCTGACCGGCAACGCAAAGTCCGGAGAGACCGGGATTCTCCGCGAAGCGACACCGTCCGAGGACAAAATGCAGGCATTCCTGTGGAAGCACCTCATGCCTGCCGAATCCCTCCCCCTGGTCGTGTGCAACCCGGCCTACAAACCGCCGGCCGACCGCATCCGCCCGCCGATCCCCGACGACTACCGGCCCAAGGACGTGAAACGCGACCTCGCCGGCTCCTCCGTGAACGCCATCATGACCGAGATCGAAAACATGTATCAGGAATGGCTGCTCACCGACGAGTTCGCCAACCGCCACATCGCCACCATCGAAGCGCGCTTGATCAAATAAAAGCCCCCGCATGACGCAGGCTCCTCAGCGCGGTGGTTGTCGCCATCTCGCGGGCGGTGAGCTCACTCCTTCGTCGTTTCGGCAAGGATGCGCTCGTAGATGGCCTTCGCTTCATCGTAGGCCCGTTTTGCTGTGTCGCGTTCGGCGCTGCGGATGCCTTTGCCTTTCTGGCTCCAGCATTGATCGACGGCTTTGACGCACCACTCGGCGCTGCGCTGGCTGGCGCGGACGGGCTTGGCGGCCACGCTGACCCAGATGGGGTTGGTGTGGACGCTGGGGAGGATGCGCACGGCCACCCAGGAGGATTTCGTGATCTCCAGCGGCACGTTCATCGTTCGCAGCGTGCCATCGGCCTCGATCTCCGCGCGGTGGGCCGCTTCGCCATTCACGATGACTTCCACCGGCACCTTGCGCGTCTCGCCGATGCGGCAGCGTTCGATGTGCCAGTAGGGTTTGGCATCCAGACGTGCGCTGCGAATCTTCCGCGTCTCATCGGTCTGCTCTTGGGCGAGCAACGCGGCGACATCAAAGCTGGCTGTGACTTTGCCGGGCTGGGCGAGGGCCAGCGTGCTGATTTTTCCGCCGCTGCCCGGCTCGCCGAGGGCCACCTCATTCACTTTGAAGTCGAAGATGTGGCTGAGGCCGTCGCCGCAATAGCTGCGGCCGTGCTTGATGCCCTGCGCCCAGGCATCGAAGTCCAGCGGCTTGCCGGCGGGCATCTTCACATAGATGCGCCCGAGGCCGATTTTATCACCGTAGATGCAGGGGAAGTCCGTCTCGCCGGAGATGCGGGAGGTCATGCCGCAGTTCAGCGTGTGATACCAGATGTTCAGCTCCCAGATTGCCGGTGTGTCCACGGTGGAGATGAAATCACACACGCCGTGCGCGGTGGTGACGATGTACTCGTTCGCGCCGATGCTGCTGAACGGCGGCATGGCGTAGTCCGGCAATTTGTCCGCCGCGCGGCCTGTGGATTCGCCCCGGCCACCGGAACCGGAGCGCGGCAGCACACTGGCACGGGTGCCGTCGGGGAGAATGTCGGGCAGTTGCAGGCCCCAGCCGGAGTGACTGTAGCCCACGACACCGCCCTGCTCCTGACCCCACTTCAGCACGGGCAGCGTCCAGCTCGGCCATTCCTCGATCAGCGCCGCACCGGGATAGTCATCCTCTTTGAGCCGCAGCAGGCACAGGTGCCCGCAGTGGGATGAAGGAAAGCCGCTCACCTCGATGTCGTAGCGCATGAGGTGATTCCGCTGCGAGAGAGGCGAGGTTTTGCCTTCAAAATGCTGCTTCTGCGAATACCAGCACGGCCCCCAGCTCAGCACGCAGCCCACATTGAGATCTTCGCCGAGGATGTGGCGCATCATGTCGGCGGGGCCCACGCCCTCGGTCGGGCTGTCGTAGTGCGCACAACCGGCTGCATGTACATGATGATCTCCCGAGAACCAGCCGCGCGTCTTCGGCTCGATCCAGCGCTGCAACTTAAAATCCTGCCGCTGTTTCTTCGCGCCGCTGGCGACGCTGAAACGCTGCTCCTGCACCCGATACTCCGGCCCACGCGAGACGACGGCGGTGTAATCCCCCGGCGGCAGGTGCAGCGTCTCCCCATCCGCGCGATAGACCTGGCTGTGGAAAAAGAAATCCGGCGCGAGTCGTCGTGCGGGATTGGGATACACCCGATTGTGACGGTCACGCACGATGAGCGCAGCCGTGGCCGGCTTCCCATCGTGATCGCGGATGCCGAGCGTGAGCTCGACAGCGGGCGCGCACTCAAAAAGCAACGGCAGCTCGCTGCGAAAGCCCAAATCCTGCGTCCCCTGGCCGACGTGGAAGGACAGCGTGGCCTCACGGCGGCCCGCATCGCGGCTGTAGAGCTGCACGATGCGGTATTCGACCTCCAGACCGGAGAGATTTGGCTTGAGCGGCTGCTTGTCGAAGACCGCCACATCGAGAAACCGTCGCGTGGATTCCTCCGGCGTGACGAGTTTGTCCGTCGTCATCGGCTGCTGCCGGGTTCCCTTGCCCTGCGCATACATGCGCTCCGCCTGCGGGCTGCTGACCACCAGTGGCGGCGTGATGAGCGCGGTGTTGTTCACCTTCACGAGGAAAGTGGCCCAGCCCTGCTCCATCAGGCGCTTCGGCGCCTGCCCTTCGATGGCCGAAACGCGGCTCTCCGCATTGATTGTCACCTGTGCGAGACAGAGCGGATCGAGCGCGGCTTGAATTGCCCGCACGGCCTCGCGGTCGTCCTTTAACTGCATCGCCGTCTTGAGTTTCGCAGCCTCCGCCTCCGCCAGCGGCGCGCCGACATAGCGCAATGCCTCGATCAGCCGCTCCGTCGCCGCGACAAGCGGCTGTTTCTCGACGGTGTCGATGATTTCGAAGGCTGCGGTCGCTTCCGCCGCCACGCTCCGCTGCGGCGGCGTCATCGCGCTCATGGCCATGAGCAGCAAAAGCATCGGTGTCCAGGTTTGAGCACTGGGTTCTGGGAATCGGGCACTCATGGCGTTTCAGGGTTGGGTGGTGATCTTTGGATGAGTTCAATCAATGAGCAGTGACAGCCGCAGCACGCAATCCACGCCAGGCCAGGGTGCCCTGAGCGGTAGTAACGTGCCTCCGGGGACCTCTTTGCCGGATTCTGTCACGCCCGTGTCAGTGCGGAGCCACTCGACGGCGAAACGACCCTGTGCGGCGCTCAAGTCCACGATGACAGCGGCGGCTTTGTCCGCGATGGGGCGGGTGTGCTGGTCGTCCAGCGCGGGATCGGCATGCGGATGGTAGATGAGGAACTCGCTCTGCGCACGGCGTGCCAGCCTCGGGGCGCGGACTCCAGCGGCATCATCGGCATCCTTCACCAGCGCATCATCTGGCTGGAAGTCAGAGAGTTCGATGCCGCGCCGCGTGAAGTAGTCGCGGATGTGCGCCACGCTGTCGAGGCCAGTGAGTGGTGCGGTGAAGGGGTTCTTCGGGATGGGCTTCACCGCGCGCGTGGCAGGCAGTTTGCCGGTCTGGCTGTAGGGATGCACGCACCACCAGCGCCCGCCGTAGTTCGCGGAACCACCGGCGAGCAGCCAGGTCCAGAACAAGCGCCGCTGCCAGTAGTCCATGTGCGCGGGATCGCGGCTCGGGCCGTGATCCTGCTCGTAGCGGTCTTCACCGAGGAAGACGGGCTTGGCGAAGGCGCGGTATTTTTCCATCTCCGCCGCACCGAGGTCGTGCGCGTGCTCGATGTGGATGTAGGTGGCCCAGTCTTCGGCTCCGAAATAGAAAGGCACGCGCCGCGCATGGCCCGTCGAGCGCGGATGCTGCCACGGGTCATGCTTTTGAAGATACGCGCCCACCTCGCGGACCATCGCGTTGTTGCGGGGATGCTTTTCGCCGTAGTGCGCGTCGTTGGTCATCAGCCAGAAGATCTGCGGGTAGGCCGCGAAGCGGGCGACGAGGTTCCGCAGCAACCGCTCGCGCTGCACAAGCGACAACGCGGTCCAGAAGTGGTCATCCTGCGCGTAACCTTCCAGCGGAAACAGGATGAGCTGCACCGCCACATCGGGAAACTCGTCCAAAAGCATCCGCAGTCGCCGATCCGCGCATTGCGTGGCCTCCAGACGCAACTGATCGCGTGTTCCATCCGCGAAATGCCAGGCGATCCATTGCTCCCGGGATTCCGCGAAGCCGCCACGACGGCTCGCCAGAAAACAGCGCAGCGAGGTGATGCCGTGGGCCGCATCATCACGCACATACTGCCGCGCCTGCTCATCAGAGACGGGCGCGCCGCTGCCATCGCGCGCGCAGAGCAGGAAATACGCGGTGTCATTGAGGTTCAGAAACCAGCGGCCATCCTCCGTCATCCACTGGCCCGGGTTCTTCGAGTGAATGAGCAGGCGCCCGCGCAACTTCGAGTCTGCGGCGGTGAAGGAACCCTGCTTGCCATGCAAACCGGTGTCCGTGGCACAGCGCGACGACCATTTCCATTCGCCCGGCTCACTCACATAGACCCGCGCCCGCCAGGTGCTGCCGCCATCGAAGAACGCATTCACCGTCTTCGCCTTCGCCGCGCCCGAGGGTGGCATGAAAGTCACCGTGGCGACCGTGTCGAAGGGATTCGCCGCCGCGTCATCGCCGGCAAGCGTGACCTCATGCACGCCGAACTTCACCGCCACATCCGTGCCGTCAGTGAAATTCCGCGCCGATGCCTCCGCCGCTTGCATCCAGGCTGTGCCCACGATCAACCAGCACGCGAGCAGCTTCAAAACACATCTGCTGCGGTCAGCGCGTGCCTGGGAGGGAGTGCATTGCCTTGGAGCGTTCGTCATGGGATTTTCCACCAAACGCGCCCCATGCCGCTGGCTTTTCCGTGATCGAGCCTGCCACAGATATGTGGACAACTCTCCGCTCATAGCCCGTGAAACCTTGCTCCACGCCCACTCCCACACCTTCTGTTTCGACTATCTCCCGCCGCCGCCGGATTCGCCGAAGGAGGCCACGCGGCGAAGGTGTCACCCTTTTCGCCCGAGGTGAAGGCGCCCTTTCGCGAGTTCATTGCCCAGCAAATCCGCGGTCAGGTTCCGTGGCATAAACACACCGCCATCTGTCCTGAGGGTTGCTCCTGACCGAAAAGACGCCCTATTCCTTTTCCGATACTATTGCCGATGAAGATTTCCACCATCCTTGAAAAAATCGACGAGAACCAACTGTTTGTCCCAGCCTTCCAGCGAGAATATGTCTGGAAGCGCGAGGATGCGAAGCAACTGATCGACTCGCTCATCAAAGAATACCCGACCGGCACCATGTTGACCTGGGAAACGGCCAATCCCCCGGAGTTGAAAGGGCCGCATAAATACAACGAGAAGCAGGGCGCGGTGAAGCTGCTGCTCGATGGCCAGCAACGGATGACCACGCTCTACATGCTGATTCGTGGCGAACTTCCGCCCTATTACACGCACGCGGAGATCATGAATGACACCCGTGGCCTCCATGTGAACGTGGAGACGCTGGAACTCTCCTACTACATGAAGACGCGGATGGAGAGCAATCCGGCTTGGCAGAACATCACGGATCTGTTCAAGGGCAGGATCAGCGCCTTCGACCTTCAAGCGAGCTTCTCCGAGGCTGGGAGAGATCTCGCGATGGACGATTTGAAGAAGCTCAACGACAACATCAATGCGATCACTCGAATCAAGGAGCGCGACTTCCCCGAGCAGACGATCCCGGTGAAGGCGAGCATCCGCGAGGCGATCGACATCTTCTACAAAGTGAACGCGAGCGGAGTCGCCCTGACGGAAGCGGAACTGGCGCTGGCCCAGATCTCCGGCTACTGGCCGCAGGCCCGCGACCGCTTCAAAGCGAAGCTCGCGGCGCTGGAGAAGGAAGGCTACGTCTTCAAGTTGGACTTCATCGTCTATGTGCTGCTCGGGTGCCTCCATCACATGGGCTCCGACATGCGCAAGCTGCACGATGCCGCGAACGACGAGGCGATCCGCGCCGCCTGGAACCGGCTGGAAACGCAAGTGCTCGACTACGTGGTGAACCTGATGCGGGCCAACGCGTTCGTGGACCACACCGACGAGATCAACTCGCCCTACGCGCTGGTGCCCATCATCGTCTATTGTTTCGACAAGAATGGCACCCATCTCACCGACGCGGAGATCCGCAAGATGGTGAAGTGGTTCTTCTACTCGCAGGTGCGGACGCGCTACGTCAGCCAGTTGCCGCAGAAACTGGATCGCGACTTGCGGACCCTGGCGGAGTCCCCGCAGCCGTTTGACGCGCTCCTTCAAGTCATCGCGGAGGAAAGCGGACGCCTGGAGATTCTCCCGGCGGAGTTTGTCGGGCGGGCGATCCAGCATCCGCTGTTCAGCATGATGCGTTGGTATTTCAAGAGCCGTGGCGCCGTGTGCTTCACCACGGGCATGAGCTTGCGAAAAAACATGGGGAGCAAATACCAGTTGGAGCGGGACCACATTTTTCCTTACTCCAAGTTGAAGGAAAGAGGATACGGCGAGGGCAACCGGATCAAATACGCCCTTGCCCAGGAGCTGACGAATCGGGCCATTCTCACGCAGGTCGCCAACCGGACGAAATCCGCCACGCACGCGGAGGACTATCTCGTGGAAGTAAAACAGAAATTTCCCAAGGCGCTCGGATTGCAGTGCATCCCCGAAGATACGGAGCTTTGGAAGATCGAGAACTACGAGCAGTTCCTCGAAGAGCGGCGCAAGATGCTCGCAAAGAACCTGAACGGATTTTTGGAAAGGATCACCGCGACCGAGGACACCATCGCTCCTATTTCGTTGGAAGACATGATCGCCGAAGGCGAAAGCGACGGGTTGGAGTTCAAGTCCACGCTCCGGTGGGATCTGAAGGAGGGGACGGTCAACAAGAAGCTGGAGGAGGTCATCATGAAGACGGTCGCCGCCTTCGCCAACTCCGCCGGTGGCACGCTGTTGATCGGAGTCAATGACGATGGCGAACCTCTCGGCCTGGCTCCCGATTACCACTCACTCGGCGGTGTGGACCGGGACAAGTTTGAGCTTCACCTCCGCAATCTGCTCAACGAGCAGTTCGGCAAGGGGTTTGTCACAAGCAAAATTGGCATCACATTTCACGAAGTCGGCGGGAAAGAGGTCTGCCTGGTTGAAACGGCCGCGGCGAAGGAACCCGTCATCGTGAAGATCAAAGACAAGAACGGGCAGGTGTTGGAGAAGTTTTTCGCGCGGAGCGGGAACTCTTCGCAGGAGATTCCGCTGAGCGAAATGAACGCCTACATCAAAGAACATTTCCACTCCTGACTTTTGCGGAATCTGTCGTTGACCGCCACCCTCTCCGATGAAGCCTCTCATTCTTCCTTTCCTCCTCATCTTCCTCAGCGGCATTGCTCCGGCTTACTCCGCTGACATCTTCCGCGACGGCGTCCGCTGTCTCGTCGTCACGGCGGACGATCCGAGTCCGGCGGCGAAGGCTGGGGCGAAGCTGCTCGCCGTGCAGTTGAGCCGTGTGGGCCGCGCACCGGTGCTCGCCACCACGGAGTCCGCGCTCACGGAAGTGCGGCTGGATGGCATGACTTTGAGAGCGACGCACAAGGGCGTGATGCCCGAGACCTTCCTCCTCGTCGGTGAGAGCCGGCTCGCGAAACGCCTCGGCATCACCGCGGCAGGGCTGGAGCGCGGGGGGATGCGGCTGCGCACAGTGGGCAATGCGCTCGTCATGCTCGGAGCAGATGCGAAGACGCCTGCGGATGCTTCTGGCAGCCGTTACGCCGTCGTCACCTTTCTCGAGGAAGTCGTGGGCATGCGCTACCTCTGGCCGGGCGAGCTGGGCCTCGTCGCGCCGCGTCACACACAGCTCGCCCTGCCGGTGCTGGATCGCGATTTCACTCCCGTCATCACGCAGCGGAACATCCGCTGGTCGAGCCGCAATGATCGTATTGATGACGGACTCACCTACCTCGGCTTCACGCCGGAGGATTACGACGCCCGCTTCGCCAAAGCCTCCGGCAAGGGCGACAAGGGCGGCGCATTGCCCGACTGGCAGGAGTGGCAGCGCCTCGGCGGCACGCTGAAACTCGCCGGCGGCCATTCCTACGCGCATACTTGGGAAAAATACCACCGCGAGCATCCCGAGTGGTTCGCCATGCAGCCGGACGGCTCGCGCGACATGAGCAAGAGCAACCCCGAGCGGGCCCGCCTGTGCAAATCGAACCTCGCCCTCATCGACGCCCTCGCCCGCGACAAGATCGCCGAGCTGAAGACCAGCGGAGCAAAGAGTATCTCCCTCTCCCCGAATGACGGCAGCCGCGCCACATTTTGCGTCTGCGAGGAATGCCGCAAACTCGATCCCCCGGAGGCCCGCCGCATCACCCTCAACGACTACACCGCCTCCCCGCCGAAAACTTACGAGGCTGCGGCACTCACCGACCGCATGGTGTGGTTCTGGAACCGCCTCGCCGAGCGCATCGAGGCCGAGGTGCCGGACACCTGGTTCGTCGTTTACGCCTACTCCGCCTACAAGGCCCCGCCGGTGCGGGAGAAGCCGCACCCGCGCCTGGCGGTCTTCTTCGTCGGCGTCAGCTACGACAACGACGAAGCCCGCGCCGAAGCCCGTCGTGATTGGGACGCCTGGTCCGCCATGTCCGGCAAGCTCGTGTGGCGGCCGAATCTCCTTCTCTACGGCCGGCGCGAAGGCGCGCCCTGCGTTTTCATCCACAAGCTCGCCGACGACCTCCGTCGCTTCAGTGGACGCGGGCTGCTCGGCACGGACTTTGACTCGCTCGTGCATCACTGGGCCGCTGAGGGGTTGAATGCCTACGTCCTCGCCCGCCTGCTCTGGGAACCCGGCCAGTCCGTGGATGCCATTCTTGATGACTACTGCCGCGCCGGCTTCGGTCCCGCCGCCGCGCCGGTGAAGCAGTGGTTCCTCCGCCTCGAAGCCATCACCGACAGCGTCGCCGCCGGAGATGGCAACAAACTCGCGCCCTACACTGCGGCCACCTGCGCCGCCCTGCATCGCCTGCTCGACGAGGCGCACACCCTCGCCGCCAGCGATGATCTCATCCGCCGCCGCATCGCCTTCCTGCGCACCGCCATCACCTTCATCGAGATCCAGGCCCGCACCCACGCCTTCGAGGCCGCGCACAAAAAACAAAAGCCCGCGCCCGAGGAGATGGCCAGCTTCCGCGCTGACATGGAGACGAAATTCCAGCTCATGCGCCGCCTCTACCGCGAGCAACCCCTCGCCCTGAACTCCGCCATGATCGCCTGGGGCAGCGAGGGAGTTTTCCGCAAGCTCGGCTGGAACGGTGCGAAGTCCCTGCCCACCGATCGCTGGGACGCGGACGAGGATGGCAAGGTGGTGGTGCCTACGCGGTAGAGCGTTGATTCGGGATGGCGCAGGCCCAGGCCATGTCACTTCTGTGGTGAGAACGCCTCGCTGACGATGAACCGCCGTTCAACGCCGCCTGCGAGCGCGACGCGTAATCCTGCGACAAGCGCCGCGCCGTCGAGAGTTTCGTTTATGCCGCCGTCGGGGCTGCCGACCTCGTAACGCGTGCCAGCCTGCGCGGTGAACCACTCCGGAAACTGGTTGATTCGCGGATAATCGAGCGGCAGTCGCATGTTCACCTTGTGGCGCGGCTTGTCGAAGATGAGGCGGCCTTCCCACGGCTTGTCCGCGACGATGCTGACGCAGAGCGCGCCGCCCTCGCGCACAGCGCCGAAACGCACATCCGCGCGCCACGGTCCGACCGTGATGCCCTGCGTCTTCCAGAGCGCATACATGAGCGAGGTGCGCGCGGAGTTGCCGTCGCCGTGCCAGCCTTCGATGACGCCATTGGAATGCTGCCGGCCCCACATCGTCCTGATCTCCGCGTCCACCCACTCGGCTGCGGAAGGAACCCACTCGCGGTTGAGGAGCGTGATGGCTCCTTCGAGGGAGTCGGCGTAGCCGTCGGCGGTTCCGCTCTGGCACATGCCACCTTGTCCCGTGTAGTACTGCTTGAGGTTGCCGAGCGCCTTGCGCACAGCGTCGCGATAGGCGGTTTTCTTGTCGAGCAGGAACGCGGTGTAAAAGCCGTCGTAGTTGTAGCCCCAGTTGTCGGTGAGTTCGTTGGAGAGCGGTTTGCCGGTCTGATTGTTGACGCGGAGATAAATCAAACCGTGCTCGTTGCGGGCGATCTCCAGAATGCGGTCATACATCTCGTGGAGCGGCTTGCGGTAAGCTTCGCGCTTCTCCGGCGCGGCTTGGGCGCAGGCGGCGTAGAGTTCAGAGAGGCCGTTGATGACCTCGCAGGAATGATCGCCGAGCTTGAGTTCCTTCATGTCCCGCGTCGGGTGATGGTCGCCGAGCAGGTAGTAGTCGCCGAGGCGGATGGCCCGGTCGAGATGCTTGCGCTCGCCGGTGAACCAGAACAGCCGCGAGCACGCCTGCAGCAGGTCGCCGTTGACCTCGAAGTTCAGCGTCGGGATTTTGCCAGACGGCGTCTCCACCGGCGCGTTCTTCCAGATGTCCTCAATGATGCCGATGGCGCGCTCGCTCCACGGGCTTTTGCCCACCCATTCGGTGATGGGCAGCAGGCCGTCCTTCACATATTCCGCGCCATCGAAGATGATCGCGTCGAGGTCCACCTTCTCGCGTCGCCAGCCTTTCTTGCTGAACGAATAGTCGTCCGGCAGCCGGTTCACGCGGCAGGTCAGCTTCATCTCCGTGCGCAGCATCTCCAGCATCCGCCCCTCGAAGAGCGGCCGGTCGGTCATCGCCGCCGTGAGCACCATGAACGGCCAGTTGTCGGCTGCTGAGTCGCGCCCGTTCCAGAAATCCACCCGCAGGTTGCGCGGAATGAGCCCCGTCGCCGGATCGGCGAAGGCCAGCCAGCCGTCAATGAACCGGCGCGAGCGGTAGAACGCCTCGTTCGCCTGTCGCGCATTTTTCTCGGCGAGCCGGAATGCTGCCTCGACGCGTGCGTCGTCAGCGGGCTTGGCGGGTGCGGGTGTGTCCCACTGCTTGCGCATCTCAGGGAAGCCCTCGCCTTGGAAGCCGAGCCAGTCCTGCCGAGCTGGTTCCGCGCGCAGGGAACTCAGTGCGAATATCACGACAACCAGGTGGAAGCAAAGTGTCCGTTTCATTCCAAGATCAGGATGAGCGTGGCGATGTCTCAGGGCGTGTCCAGCCAGGTGGAGACCTTCTTATGCCCCGCCTTGGTATGGCGCACGATCAACTGCCGGGTGGTGGAGTTGAGGATGGCTGAAGTGCCCGGCGGCATCTCGATGCCGGCTTTCCTGAATCCCTCGGTGATGAGACCGTTCGACGCCCGCCGGAAATCCTCCACGCGGCGCAGCTTGGTGGGATTCAGCGGATAGGCCACGATAGTCAATGCGGTGTCCGATGAAGGGGCTGTATCTGCCGCTGCCGGTGAAATGCCGGCAAGCCCTGCGGACAAGGCGAATGCCAGCGCCAGAAGCCTGGCGGTATTTCGCACAGTGATGCGCATGGAGCAATAGGATGGTGTTGTCATGGCTTGCACAAGCTCTACTACGTCACTCAAAGGTGATCTCTCCCATCACGGCAACGTCGTCCATGCTGGTGCTGGTGAGGGAGGAGGACCAGAGGGCGTGGTCCGCTTTTTCGCGCGGCAGAGCGTGGTTGCGGCCGAAGTTGGCGCGCCAGGTGATGCCTTTCGTCGGTGGTTCGACTTTGAGTGTGGCGAAGGGGATGGTGAGATGCGCATGCCATCGCTTGGCCGCGGTGTCGTTGCGGGTTTCGCTGCTCCAGTCGCCGTTCCAGGTGGCGTCGTCTTTGCCGTGGCGTGGATCCATCACGTCGGTGATGCGGCCGTTGAGCGCGTCGTATTTCGACGCGGCATTCACGCCCTGCGTGAGGCGGTAAAACAATGGTTGGGCAGGATTCGGGGCCAGATACACGTCGATGGCTTCTTTATTGGTGAGGAGGGTGTCGCGGTTGCAGGCGGGAAAGGTGACGGCATCGCCAAGTTCGGCCTCGACGCGGAGATGGAGGGATTTTTCATCGTAGAGCAGGCGGATTGTCGTTTTGCGCGGCAGCGTGTTCAGCGGCGGGATGAGCGTGAGTTCGTACGCGGCGGCGTCCCCCCACTCGGGCGAGTCGAGCGTGAGTTTGGCCGCCGTCTTGCCGACGGTGAGTTTTTTCCGACCGGCGGGCGGTGCGCTGCGCATGGTTTTCGTATCCCAATTGTAGCAGGTGCTGGCATACGGCTCCTGGTAGCCGTCATGCGCGAGGCGGAGATGGGCGGCGTCATGACCGGGGAATGGGAACAACACATGGCCCCACTCTTTTTGATGCTCTTTGCCGTAGAGCGTCGCGATGAAGGCATTGCGCACGTCGATGGCGTCGAGCAGGCGGCTCATCGACCCGGCGTCGGGCATGAGCTGCCAGGCCTGGTGCAGATGCGCGACGCGGGCGAGGTGCTTCACATAATCAAACTCGGTGCGGACGAGCGCGAGACGGCTCTTGATCTTCGGCGCGCGGGCGAGCTTTTCCGACTGCGCGAGGTGGCCCTCCAACGTGGCGAGCGTGCGCGGCGTGTAGAGGAAGGTGATGAGCTGAAAGGGGTCCTGCACGGTTTTGCGCCCGCGTTCGTCGGTGGGCAGCGCCTTGAAGGTCCACAGGTCGCCACGAGTGCCGAGGTGGTCGGAGTAGAGGGCGATGGCGTGGTAGAGCTCGTCGTAGAACGCTCGCATGTAAAAGGCGATGCTCTTGTCCGGGAATGCGGCATCGCAATATTCAGTGAGGAGGTCTTTCGCGTGGTTGTGCGCCGGATCGTCGAACATGCGGCCCATGGTGTAATAGACCGGTCCTTCGAGTCCGAAGAGCTGCCCCGGACCGTCGCGGTAGAGCGCCTGCACCTTGTTAGCGGCGAGGCGCCGCACTTGCAGCTCGATGAAACCGGGCGTGCGCATCGGTGTGTAGCGTGTGCCGAGGTTCGGGCACCAGTTATAGACGTAGCCGGTGAAACCGCGCGGCACCTCGATGCCGCGCCACGGGGCGATGTCCTCCTCATTCGTGCCGGTGAGCATCACGCAGGTGTTCGCGGGAAACTTCGTGAAGGTCTTCGGCGGCGGCGCGGTGAGGATGTAGCTCATCATCGTGACTTGATGGCCCGGATGCGACTTCTCCAGGCGCTCGGCGGTGTCGCGGTTAAAAATCCAAATCTTCTCGCTCCAGTCCTTGCCGGTGCCGTAGAGCGCGGCGCACTTCCCGCACTGGCATTCACGGAAGCCGTCCGGCTGGCCGAGATCGACGCTGGCATAGCCGCGGTCGAAGAACGAAGCCAGATCGCGGTAAATGCGCTCCTGCACCTCGGAGTTCGAGAGGCAATACTGCGCGCGCTGATTCTCCGGCTTCAAGCGCGAGCCGCTGATGAGCGCGAAATACTCCGGGTGCTGCGCAAACAACTCCGCAGGCACCGCGCGCACCCAGGTGTGGCCGCCGAACTGCTCATCCACGCGCGGGAAGCGATTGTGCGCGAGATCATAAAACGAACCGCCTGCCGGATGCGATGAGTTCAGCCTCAACGCGGGCGTTTTGCTCACGTTCAGCGAATCCGGCACCGTGATCGTCTTGAGCGGCAGGAACTCGAGCGCGGGCGAGGCGAGCAGGTCGATCCGCGCCGCGCCGCTCACCGGCGTGTAGCCGGGCAGCTCGGGCGCGAGGAAGCGCACGCCCAAAAACTCCCGCGCAAAGTCCACCACCGCCTTCGCCGTGCCCACGCGGTACCAGTTTGGCCTGCGCGGATTGTCCGCCGGGGCGCGGGCCGGATGATCGTGCCCGGCGATGACGATGTCCCTGCCGATCACGCGCTGAACATAGCTCCAGCCACGCAGCTTCGTGACATCAATGCCGCTCTTTTGCGCGAGCCGTGAGTTCCCGAGCAGCAATGCCGGTTTCGCAGCATCACGCTGGCTTTCAGGCACGACTTCGACCGCCGCGCCATTCGCCTTCAACGCCGTCTGCAGCAACCGCGCGGTCTGCGCCATGCCGTCCGTGAGCGCCTGCGTCTCCAATTTGTCAGGCACGACGATCTGGTAGTCCGATTTGCCCGCATCGAGCAGCGTGAGCGCCACTGCATGACTGGTTAGCGAAAGAAGAAGGAGGAGGAAGGCTCTCATGGGTTTCTGGAGGGTCATGGATGGCATGTCTCAAAGTTGAACTCCGCGCAAATACAGCACGGCATCACCCTCAAAGGGAGCTTGCAGGGCGACTTTCCCCCCGCTTTTCACTGGCTTGCCTTGTTCGTCTTTGCCGGTGCGGGGATCGAACCATTTCACCGCGAAAAACTCCGCTCCTTGGGATAAATCCACCGTCACCTCACCGCCATCGGGCAGATAGATCAGATACTCCTTCCCAGGACTTGCCAGGCAATACTGCGTGGAGGCGAGCTCGCCGCGTGGAGTCATCATCGCCAGATTCATCTTTTCGGAGAAAGCACGAGTCTGCCCCAGAGCCGTCCGGATTTCAGGCGCTTGCGGATACTTCAGGGTGTGTTCCGTGATCTCGGACAGGGCGTCCATGAAGATGGGGTTGTGGCCGCGGACAAAGCTCTTCCACACCCACGCGCGGTCGCCGCCCATGCCCCAGAGATGGTCCGTGTCCAGCAGGATCACCTTTCCGCCATCGGCGGGCGGCGGGGCGGTGTTGTCGTCGTAACCGCGTCCTCCCTGGTTTCCCGGCGACACCCAGTCGGCGGGTCCGTCGAGCAGCACGGCATTGCGCGGGTCGCCGGATCCACCGTTTTTCCACGGATGGTGCATCGCGCACACCATTCCCACGGGATGCTGCCGGGGTTTCGTCGTCTCGTATTCCTTGATGCAGCGCACCACCCAATACTGCCACCGGGTGTTGGCGACGGAGGACGCGAACTCGTTGCCGACTTCATAGAGCACGTTGTCCAGGTCGTTGACCGTGTCCACGACGTGATGGATGTAGGCTCTCTGCAACTCGGTGATTACGGGCGTCCGCAACGTGTGAAATTCGATTCCTTCGCCATTGTTGTTGGCGTCCACCTCGACGCCGTTGATGTTGTTGCGGCGATGAAACGGATGCGAGTCCCGGCGCCACGGCTTGTTTGTTGCGCGCGGCGCCCCGCCCTCGAAAAGCATCACCGAGACGTAGATGCCGCGATCTCGCGCGGCGATCACCCGTGAACGCAAGCGCTCAAAATAAGCCGGATCGAACCGGCTCAGGTCGAACTTGGGCTTCCCGTCCAGGGCGGCGCCTGGGCCGACACGAGGCCAGGGATGGGGCTGCGAGAATTGAATGCCCGGCTTGCTGGCCGGACCTCGCAGGCGGTGGTTGTCGATATCCAGCCAATAGTTGAACTTGGGCAGCTCGAATCTCCACAAGCGGATGAAGTTATGGTTGTGGCGCTGGAGGAAATCCAGGTAGGCGTTGAAATCAAAGGCTGGCGGCGGATCGGCGTTTTCCGTGGTGAAGAAGGCTCCATCCTGCAGGCTGTTCCAAGTGTGCGAACCGGTGAGGTAGATGGCCTTGCCCGCGCCGTCGGTGAAGTAGCGCGGGTTCGTGGGATGCACGCGGAGCGGGCCGGTGGCGTGTTTTGCCGGAGACTGAGCCAGCGCGGCGGATGTCGTCAGCGCGCATGCCGCGGTGATGATCCATCCCGGCGCTGTGAGAATGCCCGCGAGTTTTCGAGAAGCATTCATGCACGCTATGCCAAAATTTTGCTCAGCACATTGCCCGCCACGTCGGTGAGGCGGTGGCGGCGGCCGTTGTGGAGGTAGGTCAGGCGTTTGTGATCGAGCCCGAGCAAATGCAGCATCGTGGCGTGGAGGTCATGGACCGTCACGGGATCCACGGCGGCGCGGTAGCCGATCTCGTCGGTCTCGCCAAAGCTCACGCCGCCCTTGATGCCGCCGCCGGCCATCCACACGAGAAAGCCTTTCGGATTGTGATCGCGTCCGCCGCTGCCTTGCGACACGGGCATGCGCCCGAATTCGCCACCCCAGATCACCAGCGTGGAGTCGAGCAGTCCTGAGCGCTTCAGGTCGGTGAGCAGGGCGTGGATGGGCACATCCGTCGCGGCGCAGTGGCCGGTGTGATTGCCTTTGAGGTTGCTGTGCGCATCCCATTCGCCATCGCTATAGACCTGCACGAAGCGCACGCCGCGTTCGACGAGCCGCCGCGCCAGCAGGCACTTGCGGCCAAAGGTGCGCGTGGACTCGTGCTCCAGGCCGTAGAGCTGCTGCGTGGCGGCGGATTCGCTGAAAAAATCGGCCAGGTCGGAGGCCTCCGTCTGCATGCGGTAGGCCAGCTCGAAGCTCTCGATGCGGGCCGTGAGATCTGGCTCGCCGGCACGGGCGGCGAGATGTTCACGATTCAAACTCGCCACGAGGTCGAGCATCGCACGCTGATCCTGCTGCGTGACTTCTCGCGGGCGGTCGAGGTTGAGAATGGGGCTGCCTTGCGAGCGAAACAGCGTACCTTGATGCGAGGAGGGCAGAAAGCCGGAGCTCCAATGCACCGGGCCGCCTTTGATGCCCTTCGTGTTGCCGATGACGACGAAGCCGGGCAGGTCCCGATTCTCACTGCCTAGGCCGTAAGTGACCCATGCGCCCGCCGTGGGCAGGCCCACACGAGGGACGCCTGTGTTCATCTGGTAGAGCGCCGGGACGTGGTCGTTCGACTCGGTGAAGCACGATTTCACGAAGGCGATGTCATCGACATGGCGTGCGATGTGCGGATAGCGGTCACTGACCCAGGCTCCGCACTGGCCGTGTTGCTTGAAGGCAAAGGGCGACTTCATCAGCGGCCCCGGATCGCCGTTGAAGACATCGATTTTGATGCGCTGCCCGGCGCGTTGGTCGAGTTCCGGCTTGTGGTCAAAGAGATCGACGCCGCTGGGGCCGCCCTCCATGAACAGCCAGATGACGGATTTCACCTTCGGGGCGAAATGCGGCTCCCGCGGCGCGGGCGGATCGTCATGACGGCGCTGATCGGCCTGGAGCAGATCGGCGAAAGCGAGCAGGCCCATCCCGGCGCCGGAGCGCGCGAGGAAATCCCGCCGCGTGCGTGGGCGTTCGTAGCGGCCGCAGTGTTCGGATCGGATGTGGCTCATGGTGGGTCAGTCGATGTAGATGAACTCGTTCATGCTGAACAGTCCCTGGCAAAAATCCGCCAGCGCCTGAAGCCGCACCTCATCCGCGGGCGTCGCTGGCTGGCGTGTGGTGCGGTGGCGGATCTGGTTTTCGAGAAAGGCGAGCGCGGTGCGCTGCTCGTTCGCTCCCGGCGGGCGTGACACGGCCAGTTGGAAGCCACGCCTCACCCATTCACTGCGCTCAGTGCCACCTTCCGCCATGAGGCGTTTGGCGAAATCCGCCGCACGCGCCCGCAGGAAGGGATCATTGAGCAAAGCGAGCGCCTGCGGCGCCACGGTGGTCGTGTCACGTCGTCCGCAACTGGCCGAGGCATCCGGCGCGTCGAACACCTGCATGAGGGGATGCTGCACGACGCGTTTGTGAAACATATACACGCTGCGGCGGCGTGTGGCGGGCGTGTCCTGCGCGGTGAGCGGATACGGACTCTTGGTGTTGCGTGCCAGCATCGCCTCCGCAGGGATGGGCGGCTTGAAACCGGGGCCGAAGCGCTCGGCATTCAGCGTGCCGCTGACGGCGAGCAGCGTGTCCCGCAAAATCTCCGACTCCAGCCGCTGCGGACGCCTGCGCCACAACAAGCGATTGCCAGGATCCACCGCCGCGGCCTTCTCATCGAAGGCCGTGCCTTGCTGATAGACCGCGCTCATCAGGATCAGCTTGTGCAGCCGCTTCAACCGCCAGCCACCCGTGGCAAAATCATGCGCCAGCCAGTCCAGCAGCTCCGGGTGCGATGGCGGCTCCGCACGCACGCCGAAGTCATTCATCGTGCGCGACAAGCCCTCGCCGAAATGATGCTGCCACACGCGGTTCACGAACACGCGAGCCAGCAGCGCGCCGGCACCGTGCTCCGCATCCGTCATCCATTCCGCCAAAGCGCGGCGCTGGTGCGAGCTGGGCACCGCCGGCGTCTCTTTCAGCGCCACTGCGCGGTATTGCTCCGCCGAACGATCACCCGTGAGCACGGAGAGGAATCCCAGGCTCACACGCTCCGCTTTGGCATAAAAATCACCGCGAGACAGCAGCCACGTCTCCTGCGGCTCACGTTTTGCCTCCGTGATGGCCAGGGCGGTGGGCGGCGCCTGCGGGCGAGAGCGATTCAGCGCATCGAGTTCCCGTTTCGCGGCATCCCACTGCCCGCGCTGCGGCGGTGTCATCGCGCTGCGAAAGTCGTTGTCGGCCAGTTCGAGCTTCTTCGCATGGGTGCGGCTGAGCTTTTTGCCCTGCTCCGAGTCCGGCCGCTCCTTGAGTGTCTTTTTCTCCGCTTCGCTGATGGAGAGAGCGGCGATCTTTTGCAGGCGCAACGCGGCCTCATGCGGCCTGCGTAGATCATCGAGCCGCTTTTGGACCGGCTTCACGCGCCCATTCCATGCCTCTTCATCCTGGTGAAACTTCGCGATGGCATCACGCGAGGCGAGAGGGACCTCACCACGAGCCGTGCCGATGAAGGCAGCCTGCATCCGGTAATAATCGCGGGTCGGGATGGCATCGAATTTATGATCGTGACAGCGTGCGCAGCCGAGAGTGAGCCCCAGAAAGGCCGAGGTGGTCGTCACCGCCGTGTCATCGAGTTCATTGAAGCGCAGCCGCAGGCGTTCCTCCTCCAGATGCCTCGGTTCGAGCACCTCATTCGGCGCGGTGGTGAGAAAACCCGTCGCGGCGAGCGCCTGCGGATCATCCGGCGCATACTCATCACCGGCAAGCTGCCAGCGGACGAAGGTTTGATACGAGAGATCGTCATTGAAGGCACGAATCACGAAATCGCGGTAATGCCACGCATTCGGGCGGTCCGTGTCCGTCTCCAGCCCGCTGCTATCCGCATAGCGTGTGAGGTCCAGCCAGTGCCGCCCCCAACGCTCGCCGTAGTGCGGGCTGGCGAGGAGTTTGTCCACCAGCGCCTCATACGCGGAACCACATGGATCAGCGGCGAATGCCTCGACCTCCGCAGGCGATGGCGGCAGGCCGGTCAGATCGAAAAAGACGCGGCGGATCAAGGTGCGCGGATCGGCTCGCTTGCCGGTATGAAGGCCCTTGGCCTCCAACGCAGCCTCGATGAAGCGATCGATCATCGACGCGCCCGCTTTGGCATCCTTGACCTTCGGCGGCTCGATGACAGCGAGCGGGCGATACGACCAATGCTGGCGATCCTCCGGCGTCACCACCATTTCGACGCGGCCCGCAGGTTTGGCATCCACCTCCTCCGGCCAGTGCAAACCCTGATCGATCCACGCACGCAGCGTTGTGATTTGCTCACGCGAGAGCGGGTCGCCCTTCGGCGGCATGCGCTCGCTTTTGTCCGTCGTCTCGATGCGGCGGATCATTTCGCTCCTGGCGGCGTTTTTCGGCACGATGGCCTCGCTGCCGGAATCACCGGTGCGCAGAGCACCGCTGCGCAGATCAAAGCGCAGCCCGCCCTGCTGCTTCTGCGGCCCGTGGCACTTGATGCAGCGTGTCAGGGCAGGCTGCACATCACGGGCAAAATCCAGCACGGCGGCCTGGATCGAGTTGCTGGCTAGCAACATGAGCATCCCGAGCTGTCGAATGCGTGCGCGAGTCATCGTCATGGCCGTGGTGAGGATACGGCCTCTCACCGGGTCTTCGTTCCTTCCAAAGCGAGCACCCATTCGCCCCTCGCTGGCGGTGTGAGGCGGTGAATGCCTGGCGTTTTCACACTGCTGCTTTCCGGGGAGAAGCGACCGCGCACGGGATCGAACCAACGAACCGCAAGCGGGACGGTGAAGCCTGATAAATCCACCTCAATGACTTCATTGTCCGGCAGGTAGGCGAAAGCGGCATCACGCTGCGGACTGCGTGCGAGGATGATGCGGCGTGTCTGCGGCTCGGGCTGGTTGCGGATGAGTTCAGGCGCTGGCTCCAGCCGCCACCACTCGATGCCGGAGAGAAAATCACGCAGGTGCTGCATCTGAAACGCACTCTGCCATTGCAGCGCCTTTTCCCAGTGGTCGTGCTGCTGCGGGTCGGTGACCCAGCTCCAGATGCCGCCATGGCCGTTGGTGGCTTTGGGAGATTTTTCACCGCCGCCGTAGGTGTAGCCTTTGGCGCCTGAAAACCAGCTCCGCCATGCCGCTGAGCGCGCATCCACGGCCTGCCATGCCTTTTCGCCATGGCCGTCGTACATCGCTTCGAGGTTGATGACAGGCTTGTGCGGCTCGTGACGGCAGGCGTGCAGCATCCAACCGGCAGATTGGAAGGCGCAGCGTTCGCGATTGCCTCGATTGTGTCCGCTTTGCACGCCCGCGATGTCGAGATAGGGCTGGTCGTAATACTTCATCGTGTAGATCGGCGTTTTTTGCCCCGAGGGCGTGCCAGGGTGCTGCGTGATCAAATGCACCGCCGTGGCCTCGCGTGTGGCGCGGCCCACTTCATCGGCCAGCGACATGTAGTCACTGTCAAAGCTGGGCGAGAAGACGATGTGGCAGTCAAAGAGCCGCGCGACGATGTGCCGGGCGAAACGGCACGCGGCTTCTGCGTTGGGATAGCGTTCCACCGGCTCCATGAGTCCGACCATCGCCACGGCGAGGCCCGCGTCGTTCGCAGCACGGACACGCCGCTCGATGGATTGCCAAAATGCGGGATTGAGCTGCCGCAGTTCCGCATCGTGAAAGGGCGCCGCGCCATCGCGGCTCGTCTTGCCCATCCACGAGGCTGCCGTGCCCACCTGGATGATCGTGAAGCCTTTCTGGCGGCGATCGGCGAGATAGCGGCCCCACTCATCCGCCGTGGAGCGCATCGCGCCCGCCCACGCCGTGTCACCCATCCAGAGAAAGGGCGTGTCGTCATCGTGCGCGAGGTAGCGTCGGTCCGTGCTCACTTTGAGAAAGCCGTGGCGATGGAGCGGATTTTCACCGCGATACGGTGCGACCTCGACCGTGCCATGCTGGCGATGCAGGCCGGCATTCTGCGCATCCGAGCACTCCGTCTGCCACTGCCAAGTGCCTGCGAGCGGAAAGGCGCAGCGGATGCGAAACACCTCCCCACCATCCCAAAAGCCATACGCGGCAATGCTGCGCCCCTGCGGCCCGGTGAAGCGCACCCGCAGGCTCACATCGGCATACGGATTCTCGTATGGGCGAGCACTCGTCAGCGCCTGCTCCCAGCGGCCCCAGACATGGGGGCTGTCGATTGCGGTGAAAGCGGAAACTTCGAAGGCCGAGGCAATCGCGAGGAGAAGGCGCGGCAGATTCTTCATGGGATCAACAACGGGACAGGCGAAGGATTCTTGAAACCGGATGAGGCCGAACGCATATCACAATCGCGCCCGGCACAGGAGCAAGCATTCAAATCGCAGTCCGCAAATCAGTGGCACGAGTCCCGCGCCCTCTCCGATTGCTCCTTGCCGCCTTGTCATTCACGAGCCTTCCGGTGCCAATGTTCGCGCAGGACATCGCGGAAGCGCAGATCGGGCTGACGGCGATAGGTCGGCTGGCCACGCGGCATTCGCGGGAGATCGCCAGCTCCAACTGGACGATCGGCTGCGAGGTGCTCGACCGCGATCTGGCGAACTACGACCACTACAAGTCCTGCCTCGGCCTGCTCGGCGCGAAACACGCGCGCCTGCAGGCGGGCTGGGCGGAGACCGCCATCTTCGATGACTCATGGGTGCTCCTGCGCGACTTCGCCATCCGCGCGGAGACATCGGAGAAGCTGGCGGCTTACGCCTTCCGCCAGCGTGAATCGGGCAAGCACCTCGTGGCGGTGTGGGCGGGCGAGGCGGTGCCCACCGAGTCTCTCGCGACGACGGCCATCGATCTCGAGCTGCCAGGGATCAAAATGACCGCGCCGGTCGTGGCCGACATGCGCGCCGGCATCGTGTATCGCGTGTTGCCGGATCGCATCGTGCGCATGCCCGGCGTGCCGCTGCGCATCCGGCAGGTGCCGATCTACGATTCCCCCATCGTCGTGGCGGAACGCACCGCCCTGCGCTTGCAGCCGTGAGGCGACACCGCGCACGACGCGGAAGGTGATGCCGCTTTCATCAAAGCCCTGACGATCCTCGGGGATGGACGCGGGGAGCGCGCACTATCGCTTTTCCGGCAGTGAACGGGCTTCGTCCGCCTGCGCGGCGGACCATTGATGGAACAGTTCTTTGATCACGCCATGCTTCGCCGCCTGCGTGACTGGATTTTGGTGGCAGTAAACCATCACGCCGTCCGCGGACTTCCGCGCGTCGTTCATCACGACGCGCACATAGTCGGGCGTCGAATCCCCGAGCGTGCTGTGCCGGGAGGCATAGACATCCACGATCACCGGCAGCGACGTGCCGGCCATGGCCCGGATTTTTTCCACCTCCGCCGCGACGAGCGAGGCGTCGGTGAGGCCGATCTTTCCCGACTCCGAGCGATACGGAAAGAGCAGGCCGTCGAGGCTGTCGCGGTAGTTGGCGATGAACCCGGGCTTGGTCCCCCGGAAGTAGCAACACGGCACGAAGGCGAGCTTCGGATTGATCTTCCGCGCTCCATCCACGATCCCGCGCAGCTTCTCCGGGGTGTAGAATTTCAGGTTGTGGGTGAAGTCATCAATGCTCCACGCCACGAGGTTCGGCTCCGCGACGCTGAGCCTCGCGATCTCCACGGCCCAGCGCTCATAGTCGAGCTGGAACGGCTCCGAGAACATCCTGTTGTTCGGCGGCGACTCCGAGGGCGGCACGAGCGTCACCCAGACACGGATGCCGCCCTTTCGCGCCAGCGGCAGGAACACCTTCAAGTCGTCCCAATCCGTCGCCCTGTCGTGAATCAGCCAACTGTAAGTGTCCGCCCTCAGCCCGCCCAGTTCCTGCGCCAGCCGCGCCACGTCCACGCGCCGGTCCTTGCCTCGCGGCGCTCCCGCGTAGGTGCCGAAGCATCCGCGCAGCGCCCGTGTGCGGTCGAGTGATGGCTTCACCTCCGCAGTGAGCGCGGGAAGCGCGAGGATGTGGAGGAGAGTGAAGAGGGTCGTGTGCTTCATTGTGCTGTAGGTTGGTTTGATTTGCCTATTTCTCCAACGTCAGCACGCGGAGCCGGGCGTCGAGCTGCTCCTTGCGCTGGCGGATGACTTCGAGGGCTTTGTGGTCGGAGTCGGGGTGGATGTAGTCGAGCTCGCCTTTGGCGGAGGCGAGTTGATTGCGTGGCAATGCTTCGGGATGACGGGCGGCGATTTGCTCGATCTGCTGCCAATTGGCCGCCATCCGCGCTTTGAGATCGGGCGACGGGCCGGGGGCGGCGATGATTTGCCGAGCGAGGGCCTGGTTGGCGGTGTTGAGGCGCAGGTAGTCCAGGCCGGCGCGGACGAAGGCGATGCGGGTCCGGTGTTCGTCGCCGAGTCCGGCGCTCGCTTCGGCTTGGGCGAGGAGGGCGGCGGCGTTTTGGAACAGTCCGGCGGTGAAGACCTCAGGCCATTGTTTCAACTCCATGCCGACCTTGCGGCGGGCGGTTTCCATGAGCGTCCAGTAGCCTTTGATCGGTTCTGCGGCGGGGCCGAAGCCGGAGCGGTAGTAGTCGGCCATGATTTCCTCCACGCTCCGCGCGGGATCCCATGCGAGCTGGGCCATGAGGTAGTATTGCGGCCCCTGCGTGGCCCACCAGGAGCCGACTTGGTCGATGTGGATGCCTTTCACGTCTTGATTGGCGACGCTGCGGAAGATCCCGCCCGCATAGGTGATGTCGCCCGGCCCGCCGCTCTGCCAGCGGGCGTAATCGCCGAGGTTCGGACGCCAGACGACGTTTTTTGTTTTGCCCAGCCACCCCTTGAACTCGTCCACCAACTTCACGCCTGAGGGCGAATGCGCGTCCACCCGATCCAGGTCGAAGAGGAAGCCGTGTACGAGGGCGATATAGACCTGCTCGGACGGCGTCTCGCGGACAGGCGCGGGGCACGAGTAGCCGTAGGCGTGAATGGACGCGGTGAGGCCCCGTCCCGGATGCCGTTCGTTGAGCATCCGCGCGAGCGTGTTCGCCAGCCGAACCTGCCGGTCGGAGAGAGCCACCCCCTGGAGATTCCCCCCGTGCTCATACATCCAGAGACGGCGCTCGGCGTCGGGTGAGTCCCAGTCGCGGCAATTCGCGCAGCAGCAGTGGCCGTGGCGCGTGGAGTCGTTTGGCGCGCAACTGAAGCTGGTGCGGTGCGGGTTCTTTGCCATCGCCTCATCCACGTCGGCGAGCCATTGCTCCCACGCGGCGGGATTGGATTCGCAAATCTTCGCTGCGGTGGCCGGACCCTCCTGGTTGCGCTCGCCGCCGGCTTGCAGCGCGAAATACTCCGGGTGCGTTTTCAAAAAGCGCGTCTTCCAATCCCCGAAGCCATGCCCGCCGACGGGCACGAAGAGCGAATCGAGCTGCGCGCGCTGGCGGCGCACCCACGCTCCGCCCGTCGAGTCCGGCGCACCGCCGGCCTTGAATAGAGCCATCGGCGCGAAGACGCCATGCCGCATCCGCACGGTGGGATGATGGCGCTGCGTGAAGGGCGCGATGGCCACGCGGACCTGTCGTGGCACCACCTCGCCATCCACGCCGGGCCAGAGCCAGCGCACGCCGAGCCGGTCCTGGAGGAAGGTATAGACCGCGTTCACCGTGCCGTATTCCGTCTGGTAGCCCTCGACATCGCGATTCGAGAACGGGAAGCCGACAAGATGGCTCTTGCGCTCCGCCTCGGTCTTGCCGCCGGGGATGTCCGCCATCTTCGCATCCCAGACATCGCGCCCGACGATGGCGAGATGCCTCCCGTCGCAGTGGAGGAGGATTTCCTCCGGGTGCTGGAACTCGAAATCCGCACCTGGAAGCAGCGCTTTCACCTCCGGCTGCAAGCCCACCCAGATGGCGTGCTCCGGAAGCGGAGCGGGCGCGCCTTCGATCACCGCGACCTTCGCGCCACCGATGCGCCCGAGGTAGTCGGCCAGCTCCTGCGCCGCCAGTTTCGTGAACATCGTCGCATCCTTCGAAATGATGATGGGAGCCGGCGCGGTGCCGTTCTTCACAAGCACCAGCTCGGCGGCGGAGGTGTGGACAAACGTGAGGGCGAGCAGCGCGAGAGCGGAGAGGAGCGGTTTCATATTCATGGGGTTTGTCCATTCATTCGATCCGAAGAAAGGGAACAATTTGTTCAGGCCCTCCGGCGCCAGATGGGAAAGCGGTCAAAAAACAGGCATGTCGGGCTGAATGGGTTGTCGCCGTGGCAACCGGTGGTGTCGTCGAAGCGACTCTGCAACGAAGGCCAGGCTGCTCAAGCGCCTGCGGAAACCAAGTCAGCCACGGGATGCAGGATGAGACCGCCGGAGACATTCTTTGGCAGGGAGGTGAGCAAGACAAAAGTGGTGTCCGTGGCCGGATCAGCCCAGGCGAGCGTGCCGGTGGAACCGGCGTGACCGAAGACGCGTGGCGAGCAGTCTTTGCCGAGTCCCGCAGGGCCGACGACAAAGCCGATGCCGCGATGCGCTTCGAGCGTCGGAGTGTGATCTTGAATCATGCGCCGCGCGGCATCCTCGCGCAGCACCTTGCCCTCGGGGTGCAGGAAACTGCGCAGGAAAGTGGCGACATCGGCTGCCGAGCTGTGCGCGCCGCCCCACGGCGCGCCGAGATGACGCCAGTAGTCGCTGTTCCAGTCCCACTCGCGGGCTTTCGGGTCGCCCGCGCCGGATTCGGGC
Organism: Verrucomicrobiaceae bacterium; assembly: GCA_016795375.1. Taxonomy (GTDB): domain Bacteria; phylum Verrucomicrobiota; class Verrucomicrobiia; order Verrucomicrobiales; family Verrucomicrobiaceae; genus Prosthecobacter. The sequence continues at coordinate 2,041 of JAEUHJ010000190.1, read as the reverse complement.
GCGGCGTGCTCGGTCTGCACCGGGATCATGGCGGACTTCTTGAAGCCGCCGAGGCCGAGCACACTGCGCGACATGCCGAGCTGCGCGAAAACATGCCGCTGGAGAAAATCAGGCAGCGACGTCTTTGCCACGCGCGTCACGATCTCCGCGGCGAGCAGGATGCCCATGCTTTGGTATTGATACTTCGTGCCGGGCGCGAAAACCAGCGGCGTGCGCATCGCGCCCTTCACAAACTCCGACAACGGCGCGTGGCTGGCGCGCAGCGCGTTGTTGTTCTCCAACTGATCCGGCAGGCCGGAGGTGTGCGTGAGCAGTTGCTCGATGGTGATGTCCTTGCGCGCGCCTTCGTTGAACTCGGGCAGGTATTTCACCGCGTGGTCGGAGAGCTTCAATTCACCGCGATCCACCAGGATCATCACCGGCAGCGCGACGGTGAGCGGTTTGGTGATGGAGCCGAGCAGGAACATCGAATCCGGCGACGCCTTGCCAAAGACATGCTGTGTCACCTGATCGCCACGGCGCACATGCAGAACGGCGGCATGCAGCGTGCTGTTGTCGATCTGAGCCTGGATGATCTGGAGGGCGTTTTGCATCTGGTCGAGGCTGGCGCCGCGGTTTTTTGTCGTCGCCATGCCGGCTAGCAAGGTCATGAGGGAACGGCGGTTCATGAGGATCAATGGTTGAGTTCGTTCAGCACGGGCGAATGCAGGCCCGGCAGCGCCCCGCCTCCGGGTTGCGCGTGGATGGCGAGTTTTTTCCCACGCGCCCACGCCTCGCGGCATTGTGGCCTTGAAAACTCATGCGGCGGAACCCTGCGAAGGCGGCGGCAGTTTCGCCGCAGGCGGCGGACGCGGCGCGCCGGGCGGTGCTTTGACCACGGGTGGCGCAGGCGGACGGGCCGCGGGCTTGGCAACGATCGAGGGCGGAGAAGCCGGTCTGGCGGCGGGGAATCCTGGCGGTTTCGGCGGCGGGGGAGCGGGCGCGGCTCCGGGAAGCGGCGGTGGTTTGACGACGGCCACGGGCGTGCTCGCGATGGAGGAGAGCACCGATGAAGGCGGTGGCGCGGGTGTCTGGGCCTCTTTCGGCGCGTGCGTTTGCTGGATCATGCTCCACACGCGCAAACCGCGGAGCAGCGGATGATTGCGCAGCGCGGCGAGCACGTTGTCCTTTGTCGCGGGCGGCTCGGCGGGCATGTCGTCGTAGGAACCTTCGCGCTGCGCGGCGAGCATGCGGCCCAGCGCGGCGAGCACGGCGGCCTCGGAGACGGGGAGGTGATGAAAGGTGTTTTTCGCCTTGAAGGTGTTCAGCAGCTCAAGCGTGAGCTGGCCGGAGACGGGCGCGATGTCATGGCGCAGCAGCAGCGTGTCGCCACCCGCCTCCTTGACACGCTCCAGCACGGCGATGAGGCTGCCGCGCATCGCGTCCGTGGTGATGATGCGCACCTTCCCACCGCCCCATTCGAACCAGCGGTCGGTGCCGTCGAAGTTGTCGTAGGATTTGGGAATGTCGCCGTCGGTGACCGTCACCGGAGGAGCGACCATCAGGCCGATGAGATCGCGCACGCGCTCGCCGAGATCGATGGCGCTGGAAGCGCCGGTTTCCGCTTTTGCCGCATCGACCGCCTGCAAGAGCAGGACATTCATTTTTTCTGCGAGCGACGCCTTGGGAACGGATGGTGCGGCAGGCGGAGTGACTGGCGCTGAAACCGCCGCCAAAGGCGCGGCCGCAGATGACACGGCGGGTGTTGGCGCGGCCGCGTCTTTGGGCAATGGAGGTGTTTCGCCCGCGGCACGCATGGCATAGATCTCCGCGGCGGCGGCGAGAAGGTGGCGCGGCAGGATCGCCCCGCCGACGGTGAGGCGCATGATGTCCTCCTCCAACATGGGATGAACGGCCGAGGTGATGCCGTCCTCCTTGCGCCGCGCCACGAGCGCCGGCGTTTCGAGACGGCAGGCAAGCAGCAGCCGCTTCTGCTCGTTGACGACGGGCAGCATGTCGATCACCGGCAGGCGGAAGCCGAGCGGCGCGTTGCTGTCCGGCA
>JAEUHJ010000170.1 GCA_016795375.1 Verrucomicrobiaceae bacterium | reverse complement strand
CGAGATAAGCCTCCTGCACATCGAGCCAGCGGCGCTCACGCATCAGGTCGGCCAGACTGATGCCTTCCACCACCTCCTCGGCGATGCAGGTGATCTCGTCAGTCTCATTGACGAGGGAGAGGGTGATGAGGCCGGAGTTTCCGCGCTGCCTGGTGGCCTTGAAAGCGGCGTCATCAACGTCCTTCACCCGGGCGCAGGCGATGCGCGGGTGCGGCACCTGCTCGATGAGCACGGGACGGCCGGTCTTGGTGAGCGTGCCGCGCATGCTGTAAGGGTTTGCCATGTCGAGGCGCTGGCTCTGGATGCGCACGAGGTTCACCAGTCCGCGGGCGACCTCCTGGTAGCTCGCCAGCAAGGGGGCGAGCAGTGCGCGTGGTTTCTGCGCGGCGGGGATTTCTCCAGAAAGGTGTTCGGGCGCGAGTTTTTGCAGGGCTGAGCGCAACTCCCGCATGGCGGCGATGGCACCGACGCCTGCGCTGGCAAGACATGAACCCAGCAGGTCGGCGAAATCGGCGGCGGGCAGGGGTTGCTCCGGCAGCGTGGGGCCGTCACCGCCCTGCTCGATGAGAAAGGCGCGCAGAAACCTGGCCTGCTTTTCGAAGCCGGCCTTCAGCGCGCGCTTTTTCGCCGCGCTGTTGTTGAGCACGCGGAAATCTGCCGCGAGCACCTGTACGGACTGCGCGGTGGTCTGCACCACGCGGAAGCTCTCCAGAGGTGCCTCGGTGAGGAATTCGCCCCGCTCACACACTGCCACCGCAGTTTCCAGCGCCCGGCAGGCGATCATGATGGCAAGCCAGCCGGGTATCTCCTGCTGCCGCGCCAGGTAAGCCCGCAAAACTTCGCCGTCGATGTTGCCGGTGATGTAGAACGAGTTCCCCTCGTCCTCGCCAAACTCGATCATGCGTGCGAGCGCGGGATGGCCGCGTTTTTGCAATGCCTTGCATGCCTCCTCGAACGCCGCGCGGGCGGGGAGCGCCTCCAGCATCACATGGCAGTGGACGTATTCGAGCCGCTGCATGTCAAAGGCCAGGACGGCCACCTGCTCGGCATTGCGCACCAGCTCGACGTTGTTGCCGTCGGCGTCCTGGACGATTTGGTAATGCCTGAATTGACTCGGCTCCGACATGGGGGCGCTGGGAGGAGAAAGAGGAGACGACTATCCTGCCATGCGGCAGATGTTCAAGCCGGTGTTTCGCATCTCTCAAATGCCGCGGCCGGAGGGTGGAGTCCTTGACGGCGCGACTGCACGGCAGCGGCCTCAAAGTGCCGTCCAATGCCGGCCCCGGTTTTCATCCCGCCGGGTCACCCCCTGACGCCGGCCTTCTGCTTCTCGATCTTCATGGCAGCTTTGTCGGCGTTGAACTGGGCCATGGCGGCGGCCTGGCGGGCTTTTTGCTTGGCCTCGTATTCGGCGATGGTCTTGGCGCGGGCGGCGGCACGGCGGGCACGGGCTTCCTCCTCAATCTGGGCGGCCTTCTGACGTTCGGCATCCTCCCTGGCTTTCACAGCGGCGAGTTCCGTTGCGCGCTTCTCCTGTTCAACGCGGGCTGCCTCTTTTTCAGCGAGAGCTTTGGCCTTGGCGGCCGCTTTCTCGGCATCGGCCTGTTCTTTGGCAAGGCGCGCCGCTTCTTTGGCAGCCGCCTTTTCAGCGTCCGCCTGCTCCTTGGCGATTCGGGCCGCCTCTTTTTCGGCGAGCGCCTGGGCTTTCACAGCAGCTTTCTCGGCGGCGGCTTGTTCCTTCGCAAGACGCGCGGCTTCCTTGGCTTCCGCCGCTGCGGCCATGGCGGCCATGCGTTCCGCGAGAGCTTTTTCTCTGGCGGCCGCTTTCTCAGCGTCCGCTTGTTCCTTGGCCAGGCGGGCGGCTTCTTTGGCCGCGGCCTTCTCAGCGGCTTCTTTTTCTTTGGCGAGGCGTTCGGCCTCCTTCGCAGCCTCTTTCTCCGCCTGGGCCTGCGCCTTGGCGGCAGCGGCTTCTTCGGCGGCTTTCTCACGGGCGACGAGGATGGCCATCTTTTCAGCCAGCGCAGCGGCCTTGGCAGCTTCCTTTTCGGCATGTTGTGCGGCCTTCAAGGCTGCGGCGGCAGCCTTCATCGCCTCGACTTCCTGCTGCGCCTGAATCCTGGCGGCTTCTTTCTCCGCCTGAATGCGGGCTTTCTCAGCTTCCTTCTCCGCCAAAGCCTGCGCACGCGCGGCTTCTTTTTCGGCCAGAATGCGTGCCTTTTCGGCCTCCTTCGCGACCTGATCGGCGTCGGTCTTGGCTTCCAAAGCGGCACTGAGGCGGGAGGCGAACGCCTGCACCAGTTCACTCAATTCCGTCGCAGCCGCAGTCACGGCGGCCAGTTCCTCAGGCAGCACACGCGGCTCCGCGTCCAGCCTCAGCAACTTTTGCGAAACATCGGCAAGGAGCGCGAAAAACTTCGGGTCCAGTTTCGTGGCAGCAGGGTCGGCAGGCGTGGCGGGCGCCCCGGCTTGCAGCTCTGATTCATCAACTACAGGAGAGGAGGTTTCGAAATCGTTGGCGGTCACAGTCATTCGGCGGGGTTGGGGGGAAATCGGGCCGGGAGGATTGAAGAAAGATGCGGTCATGTAAAGCGCGGACGATGAAGAAGCGGTGTCTGTTGGGTTCAACTCATGAGAGCTGGCCGAAAAAGAGAAAAGAATAAAAAGAGGAGGGAATCACAAGCTCCTGGCCTTTTTCCCTTCTTTTCTCTTTTTCGGCCAATCAGTCTCAATCCACAAACAGCACCTCGTTGCCCGCCAGCAGCGCCTGGGCATACTGCGACCACGCTGCGCCATCCTTCTCCCGTCCGTTGAGGAAAGCCTTCGCCACACCAACCTCATGCGGACTCGGTTGGCGGCCAAACAAACGCGCGTAAATCTCATCCATGCTGTGCCGCGCCGCCCATTTTCCGAACACATCCGCCTGCTGCTGCATGAAGGGCGAATTGAGTGCGAACAAGCCCTGCAACGGCGTGATCGTCTCCGTGCGCCACGGATTGTGCGCTCCCGGATCTGGCACGTCGTGGATGCGCAGCATCGGATCCATGTCCTGACGATCCGAAGCGCCGTAGAGCGAGCGGCGCACGTTCTTCAAATCGCTGATCGCCGACGCGGGCCCGCCCATCTTGAGATCGATCTGACCTGTTGCGGTCAGAATCGCATCGTGCCATGATTCCCAATCGAGGCGACGGCGCAGCATGCGGGCGTAGAGTTTGTTCTCCGGATCACGCTTCTCAGATTCAGCGGACATGCTGCTCTGCTGCCACGTCGCAGAGTTCAGAATCTCGCGATGCAGCCATTTCAGCGACCAGCCGTGCTCCATGAAACGACCGGCGAGATCGTCGAGCAGTTCCGGATGCGTCGGCAGTTCGCCGAGATTGCCGAATTCGCTCGGCGTATCGACCAGGCCGCGACCGAAGTGATGTTTCCACACGCGATTCACGATCACGCGTGCCGTCAGCGGCGCCGCATCCTCCACGATCGCCTGCGCGAGTTCGAGACGGCCGCTGCCCGTGGTGAACTTGCGCGGCAGGCCGGTTTTCGACGGGAACGCGGACAGGAAACGACGCGGCACGGTCTCGCCGAGATCGTTCGGATTGCCACGCTTCATCAATTCGAGATCACGGGCCATGCCCATCTTGTAATCCAGCTTCGTGCCGTGTCCCTGCTCCTTGTTCACGACAAACAGCGCCGCTTCCTCGACCGCATTGGCCATCGGCATGTTGTAGTGCGGCGTACGGGTCTTGAGCGCGGCGATTTTGACTTCCATCGTCGTCGTCTGCTCCTTCAAGTCCTTCGGCTTCTTCTTCGCCATCTCTTGGATCTGCTTTTCCAGCGCCGCGACCTCGGCGCGGGCCCTTTCCACCGGCTTCCAGAATTCGTCCTCCATCGTCGGCACTTCGGAGAGCTTCACGGAGGCGAACACTCCGGCGAGCGCGTAGTAATCCTGCGCCGTGACCGGATCGGACTTGTGGTCATGGCAGCGCGCGCAAGCCAGCGTCAGTCCGAGAAACGTGCGGCCAATCGCATCGACATGTTCCTCCCATTCATCGGCGACGGTCGTCTTGATGATCTCCGGCGGCAGTTGCAGCTCTTTGAAGTAAGTCGGGCTCAGGCCGATGAAACCGAGCGCCACGCGATCCTTCGGCCCGCAGTCCGGCAAGAAGTCCGCCGCGAGCTGCCGCGTCACGAAGTGGTCATAGGGCATGTCCTCATTGAGCGCCTGCACCACCCAGTCGCGGTAGAGATACGAATACTTCGTCGAATCGAGCCAGCCCGGCGTCTGATCCACATAACGCGCCAGATCGAGCCAGTGTCGCGCCCAGCGTTCGCCGTAGTGCGGGCTGGCGAGCAGCTCTCGAACGGTGTCAGCCCAGTCCGACTTGTCCGACACGCCGGACGGCGGCAGCCCGGTCAAATCAAACGCCACGCGTCGCTGCAACACGCGCTCATCCGCCCTCGTAGCCGGTTTCATGCCCGCCGCCTCCATTTTCGCGAGGATGAAGTAATCGATCCGCGTCTTCGGCCATATCGTGTCCCTCACCTTCGGCAAAGCGACACGCTTCAGCGGCGCGAACGACCACGGCACTGGCTTCGGGCCTTCGTCTTTCTTCGCCAAAACCAGCCCTGCCGATGTCAGCAGCATCAGGGTGGTCAGGAGCAGTTTCGGCGCGGGCATTGCACACCTACAACCCGCGAAGCGCCATGCTTTCATGCCCGCTTGCATCCGCCTTGTGAATTTTTTCACAAATCCCGGTTGCCCCGCCTTTTCACACTGGAATACTGCGGCCCATGGCCTCCCCCGTCCAGTATCTCCCCGGCAAAGAACCGCATCCGCGCGAGCATCGTCTCATCTTCAAAAACGTCGATCGCGTCGGCTGGAACCCCAGCATCGAGTGCGCCATCGCGGACGGCGGCTACGAGATGCTGAAAAAGGCGCTCAAGATGGAGCGCAGCGCCATCACCAACGAGGTCAAGGCCAGCGGCCTGCGCGGTCGCGGCGGGGCGGGCTTCCCCACCGGCGTGAAGTGGGGCTTCATCCCGCCCACGAACACCAAGCCGGTCTATCTCATCTGCAACGCCGACGAATCCGAGCCCGGCACCTTCAAGGACCGCTACATCATCCATCAGGACCCGCATCAGCTCATCGAGGGCATGATCATCGCCTGCTTCGCCGTCGGCGCCAAGCTCGCGTACATCTACATCCGCGAGGAATTCCCCGAAGGCGCCCAGATCCTCGAAAAAGCGATCGCTGAGGCCCACGCGAAAGGCTTCCTCGGCAAAAACATCCTCGGCTCCGGCTTCGATTGCGAAATCTACGTCCATCGCGGAGCCGGTGCCTACATCTGCGGTGAGGAAACCGGTTTGATCGAATCCCTCGAAGGCAAACGCCCCTACCCGCGCATCAAGCCGCCCTATTTCCCCGCCGCGCTCGGCCTCTACATGAGTCCGACCATCGTGAACAACGTCGAGTCCCTCTGCCATGTGAAGCACATCCTGCAGATGGGCGGCGCGGAATATGCCAAGCTCGGCACGCCGAACAACACCGGCACCCGCATCCTCTGCGTCAGCGGCGACGTGCAAAAGCCCGGCTACTACGAAGTCCAGGTCGGTAAAGTGACGATGGGCGAGGTCATCAACGACCTCTGCGGTGGTTTGAAACCCGGCCGCAGCCTCAAGGCCATCATCCCCGGTGGCTCCTCCGCCAAAGTGCTGCGTGCCGATGAGAAGTTCAAAATGAAGGACGGCCGCGAGCTCACCATCATGGACATCCCGATGGACTTCGACACCATGGCCGCTTGCGGCACCATGGCCGGCTCCGGTGGCGTCATCATCATGGACGACAGCCGCAGCATGAGCTGGGTCATCAACAACCTGAACACCTTCTACGCGCACGAGAGCTGCGGCCAGTGCACGCCCTGCCGCGAAGGCAGCCTGTGGATGAAAAAAATCAGCGACCGCATCGTCGGCGGCGACGCCAGCCCCGACGACGTGGACACGCTCGAAAACGTCGCCGTGCAGATCGACGGCCGCACCATCTGCGCCTTCGGTGAGGCCAGCGCCTGGCCCACGCAGTCCTTCGTCCGCAAATTCCGCGACGAACTCAAAGCCGACTGCAAAGCCAGTCTCACTGGCCAGATCGTCAACGAAGAGACACTCGTCGCCGCGGCAAGCTTGGTGGTTCAATGATGGAGCGTCGACAACTCGTCGGCTTTTCATCAGCACACTCGACATGTGTCATGGTCATTGGGTAAAACCATGCCATGACTGACGAACGTCGTATTGACCGCATGGGCGGATGCGCTTGCATGGGAAAGCTCATGCTTGGCATAGCCGGTCTCGGTTTGCTTTGTCTTATTGGATTTCAGAAATGCTCTCCAAGTGAAGACTGGCCCGACGGCAAGTGGGTCCAGACAAAGCATCTTCTCAAAGACCTCCGAACTGCGATCGCTACATTTAAGATCGAATACAATCATCTCCCCATCACCGGGGCCAATTCGATCAACTCGGATCTTTCACTTCGTTCTCGAGGCACCATGCTGCCAGCCTTGATTGGCTTGAAAGTTGGTGAGTTAAATCCAAAGGAGATCAAGTTCATCGACCTGCCACCTGCCAGAGAGCGCAAACGCGGCCTGTGGCAAGACGGTAACGAATGGGTGCTGAGCGATCCTTGGGGTGAAACCTATTACATTGTGATCGACACGAATGGAGACAGCAAGCTCACCAATCCCGAGTTCGGAGCCGATCAATCCGACCCGAAATATGCGGCAAAATGTAGGTATATCCCGCCGCCATCGACTTTGCCCGCCAGCGTCATCGTCTATTCCTCCGGTCCAGATCGCGATCCCAAGACGTGGAACGACAACATCTGCTCGTGGCGCAACTGATCTTCACTCCGCCTTCTTGATCACCCGCACCGCGTAGATCTTCGCCGTCAGTTCGCTGAGCTTCACCGGTTTCGCACCATCACGCAGCGGATCACGCGCCAGATACTCCTGACCTTCCTTGCCGACGATCACGCACCAGTGCTGGATGCCGCCGACGAGGAAATACTTTACCACCGGATAAGCGCCGCGTTCCAACGCCTCATCCATCGCCGCATGACGCGCTTTGGCGTGATACTCCGCCGTGAGCTTGTCCTCGGTCACTTTCGGCACCGCATTCCAGACCACCCAGCCTTGCGGCAAAAAGCCATCGACCTTCTTCAGCCGCTCGTTCAGCTCCTTCGGCGTCAGCTTGACGCCCAGATTCGAGCAGGCCATCGCAACACTCGTCACGAGGCAGCCGTGACTGCCCAGCGTGCAGTTCGACGGGCCGAGCTGGTCATCCGCCCAGCGCTTGTCCTTTTGCAGCAGCGTTTTGCCGCCATCAGGCAGCCGGACACGCAGATCCTTGCCGCCGGTGGATGCGATCGCTGGTGCCATGCGCGCCCAGCACGTCCTCAACACGACACAACTGGTCGCCGTGATCGCCAGCACGATCAAACCGATGACCGACCAGCGTCGCATGGCATGAAATCAATGGGCCTTCTTTTCCTCGTGCTTCTCTTCCTTCGCGTGGGAGTCGCCGTGGCCTTCGTCATGCGCCTTGTGCATGCCTTCATGCAACACCTGGGTTTCCTTGAACGAGTGTTTGTCGCAGGAAACGGAAGCGAGGACGAACGCGGCGGCGCAGAGCAGGATCGGGGCGGTTTTCATGGGGAGTTCGATGCCGCCATTCTATCGCCGGAGGTCTTGCGCGCAAATGGCAATTCTGATTCCACGCGGTGAACGTGGTGCGGAGGGGCGGGGAATTCACGCTTGTTTGAAAATCAGTTTCCACCCCAATAAAATTCTTGCCGAAGGAGTGAGTTCTGGGTAGTAGCGCCAGCGCGTTTGTTTCAAACATCATTCAGGAGGAATCATCAGTGAAGTTCAAGTGCCCCACATGTGACATGCAGCTCAAAGCCGAGCCTGAGATGGCCGGGAAAATCGTCCGCTGCCCCGGCTGCAACACGAAGCTGAGCATTCCAGCCAGCGTGGCGGGCGCACCGCCGCCGCCTTCCGGACTTCCAGCCCCGTCCGGCCTCCCGGAGCCGAGCGGTCTGCCGCCGCCTCCGGCGGGTGATGCCTTCGGCACCGAGTATGAGCATGGGGAGTCGACGCCGCAATCCCAGCCTGCCGCCCCGCCGCCGACCCAGGGAGAGCGCGGAGGATGGGAGGAGAAGGACCCGACCAACCCGAATGCCTTTCTTTGCTTTGGCATCGGCTTTGTCATTTTCCTCGCATGGGTGGGCATTCTCTATCCTTTCCAGGCGCCGCCGGAAGTGCCGTCGGCGAAGTTCACCACGATGCAGTTCGTCGCCTCGCTGTTTTACAAGCACATGGCGGTCAGCTTCTGCAACACGCTGTTCTTCACCTGGGCGATGTCGATCCTCTACCTGAAGCTGCAAAAGCTGCGCCATCAGCGCCAGGCGCTCATGCTCGACGTGCTGCCTTGGGAAATGGGCGCGGAGATCAACCGTGACAACGTCGGCGCCTTCATCGACCATCTCTACAAGCTGCCGCGCCGCCTGCGTGACAGCATGATGGTCAACCGCATCCGCAAGGCGTTGGAGCTCTTCGAGGTGAAGCAGAATGTCGGCGATGTCAGCCACATGCTCTCCAGCCAGTCGGACATCGATGGCATGCGCATCACCGGCAGTTACACGCTGACCAAGGCGTTCCTGTGGGCGATCCCGCTGCTGGGCTTCATCGGCACCGTCATCGGTCTCTCCCATGCCATCGGCGGCATGAATTTCAGCGACATGGACGACCTCAAGCAGGTCAAAACCACGCTGCAAAACGTCACCGGCGGCCTCGGCACCGCCTTCGATGCCACGCTGCTCGGCCTCGTGCTCGCCACGATCTTGAACTTCCCGATGAACTCGCTCTCCAAGGCGGAGGACGACAACCTCAACACCATCGACTCCTTCTGCAATGAAGTGCTTCTTCCACGGCTCAACGACGGCGGCGGCATCGCCGGCGGCGACACGAACGGCCTGATGGACACCCTGGTCAAAGCCGTGGCGAACTCACAGAAGGAGTTCCTGACGGATCTCAACGCGCTCTCGAAACAAGTCAGGGAGCAGGCGGACAATCTCGACAAGCGTGCCGCCGCCCACCAGGAGCGCGTGGACGGCGAGTTCGCGGCCACGCTCAACCGCATGCGTGAGGATCTGACCAACGCGGTGAAGGACAGCGTGAAGACGACGACCGATTACACCCGGTCTCTGGCCAGCGGCATCCAGTCGCTCAACAACCTGCTCTCCGAGCTGGGAGGAAAGCAGGTCATCATTCATCAGGTGAAAAAGAAGGGCTGGTTCAGCCGCGACTGACACGGCCTCACCCGCTCATCCTGCGACCGCCATGGCCAAGCACAAGAAGAAAGGCAGCGAGGAGATCCTTCTGATCCCCTTCCTGGACATTCTATGCTCGCTCATCGGCGTGCTGGTGCTCATCATCGTTGTGCTCTGCGTCTCCATGACCGAGCAGACGGACGGACGCCCCGAGGCCGAGGTGGAGATGGCGCAGGAGGCGAAAAAACTGCGCAAGGAAATCAAGCAGCACGAGGTCAAGGAGATCGTGCTCAAGGAGAAGATCGCCACGCTTGAGGAGATGCAGAAGCAGATCGACGAGAAACAGCAGCGCTATCTCAAGCTGCGCAAGCTCCTGACGACCTCCCAGGAGATCATGGACGCCAACCTCAAGATCAGCCAGCAGATGCAGAAGGAGCTGGATGATCTGCTCACCGAGATCACCGGTCTCAAGGAGCAGCAGAAAGAAAGCCAGGCGGAGATCACGAAGCTCATGGCGGAGTTGAAAAAACGCGAGGTGCCGCCGGACAAGAAAATCCCGCCAGTCATCGTGCAGCCCTCCGGCGGCGGCATGCCGGCGGACACGAAGGCTTACTTCGTCGAGGCCGGCGCCGGAGCCTTGAAGATTCTCGGCGCGTGGGACAAGGATTACCGCATCAGCGCCACACCCGAGGTCGTCGTTGCCGACGCGGACTTCAATTATTTCCTCACCGAGCTGGCGAAGGATCCGAAATCCTTCATTCTCTTCCTGGTGCGCGAGGATGGCGGCGGGGCGTTCAACAACGGCGCGGGCAGGGCCGAGTCGGACTATAAAATCCGTGTCGGCAAGCTGCCGGTACCCGGCCGCGGTGTGCTGGATCTCGCCCTCTTTGACAAGCTTCGCGGGAAGATCGCGCCGCCACCGGCCGCCGTTCCGGGAACTCCGCCTCCTGCGGACCCGAAGAAGGCGGAACCCCCGAAGAAAACCACCTGACGCATGTCCAAGCATCGCAAACACGAGGAGCATGAGCTGCCGTTCGTCGCCCTGATGGACACGATGACGAACGTCGTCGGCGTGCTCATCATCGTGCTCGTCATGGTCGGCCTCAGCGTCGCCAACATCGTCAAGACCGTCCTTTCAGACCTCCCTCCCGTCACGCCGGAGGAATTGCAGCAGCTCAAGGAGCAGGCCAGCAAGAAAACCCCGCTGCCAACGGAGGACGAGATCGAGAAAAAGAAGGAACAGGCGGAGACGGATCTCAAAAAGGTGCTGGAGGATCTCAAGACCGTCGATACTTCCGATCTGCAGTCCAAGCTGAAGTTCATGGACCTCGACACTTTCAAGAAGCAGATCGAGGAGCGCAAAAAGGAACGCGACACGCAAAAGACCTCCTCCGACAAGCTGCTCACCGAGGTGGAACGGCTCAAGGCATTGCTGGACCAGACGCCGGAGTTCAAGCCGCCGCCGCCCACTTACATCCGCCTGCCCAATCCGCGCCCTTATCCTGAAAAACCGGACGAGACACGCATCCTCGTCGCCAAACAAGGCGTGCTGATCCTCAACCAGAACAAATTCCTCCAGCCCATCCGTGATGGCATGGAGAAGGTGAAGTCGCAGCTCGAGTACCAGCGTGTCGAATATGCGCCGTTTGCGAAGCTGCTCGAGGCGTTGCTCGGCTCGCCTGCCAACGCGCAAAAAGCCTGGCCTGAGATCGCCGGACTCGTCAACCGCGTGCAGATCGAACAGGCCGCGCTGGCCTACAAGGCGCTCACGGCGGGGGGGCTTCCCGCCACGAAGCATTTTCTCGCCGCGCTGGCGGACATTGCCGTCCCCACGCGGCAGCCCATGCAGAACGTGGCTGCCGCGGTCGTGGCCGCCTCGAAGGGGGACGTCACCGCATGGGTGAAGCTCGACCCGTCGAGCGATCCGTTGAAGCCTGTCATCAAGGCGTCCGCCGCAGGCGGGAAGCTGGCATTCTCCTGGGGGGCGAACACCAAGGAGGTCAAGGCCACGCCGAAGGATGTCGTCGATTACTTCCAGGATCTCGCGAAACTCAAGGGCATCGAGGATGCCAGCAAGGCGCGCACCATTTACGACGCCACGCGCATTGTGGCTTTGCTGCAACGCGCCGCCGCCAACCCGCTCATTGCCGGTTCTTATGCCTTCGAGCCGAAGATCAATCCGGCCGGCACGCTCGTCCAGCTTGCCCTCAAGCCGAAGGGAGGCGGTGGCGAGACCATCGAATCCATGAAGCAGCCGAATTCCGCCTACATCCGGCTCATGCGTGACATCAAGGCCGACCCCAGCGGCGTGGCGTTGTTCCAGGTCATGCCGGAGGCTTTTGCAACCTATCATGAAGCCCGTCGCATCGCCGACGAGGTTGGAGTGCCTGCCACATGGGAGTTTCTCGCCGCGCTCGATCTGACGCTCAGCGTGTATGGCTACGAGGTGCAGCGTCTCACGCCGACACCGCCCGCCAGCCCCAGCTCCACCAATCGCGTCCGCATCGCCGCGCCGAAGAAGTCACTGGATTAAGCTGGCAGGGCTGGTCATGCCAGGCTCAGCGCCCCGCCCTCGCACAGCTCCTTCTTGCCGAAGGTTTGAAGGTTATGGCCCATCGCCTGGGCGACGGACATCCACAGGCGGTTCTGCGCGGCCTTGTCAAACTTGAGGCTGCGGCCCATCTTGAAGCCAAAGCCGCCGCCGACCATGACATAGGGGATGTTGTCGAGCGTGTGATTGTTGCCCTTGCCCAGCTCGTTCGTCCAGACAAGGAGCGTGTTGTCGAGCATGCTGCCTTCGCCAGATGGTTCGGGCGTCTCGCCGAGGCGTTTTGCCATGTAGGCGAACTCGCCTGCGAACCATGTGTTGATCTTCACGAGCTTGTCATAGCTGTCCTTCTTGTCGTCCGGATCGTGCGAGAGGCTGTGATGGCCCTCCTCGACGCCCAGCCAGCGCATCTGCGCCATGCCGACGCTGCGCATGTATTGCAGCGTGGCCACGCGGGCCATGTCATTGGCCAGCGCGTTGACGAGGAGATCAATCTGGATGCGACTGATCTGCGGCGTGTTGTCGTTCACGAGCTCGATGCTGGGATCGACGGCGGGCACGGGGTGGGCGAGCTTGCCGACCTTGTCGGCATCGGCCAGATCCTGCTCCAGGCCACGCACGAGCGTCATGTGCTGGTCGAGCAGCGCCTTGTCGCGCGCGCTGAGCTTTGAGGAGACGCGTTTCAGATCTTCGCGCACGTCGTCGAGAATGCTCACGAGGCTCTCTTTGTCCTTCATTTTTCCGTACACCTTTTTCAAAATCTGGTGCGGGTCGTCGATGGGCGCCACGGGCTGGTTCGCGCCCGCATAGCTCATGCGCGTCCATGGATCGGCTCGATCCGGCACCGCCACGCCGAACTCCAGCGATCCGAAGCGTGTTTTCGTCGCCGCTTTGCTTTGAAGGAAGTTTTTGATCTCCTGGTCGATGGAGATGTTGCCGGCCCATCCGGCTGGATTGCCGCCACCACCCATGATGTTGCCCTTCATCAGCTCGTCGCAGGTCAGCAGGCAGCTCATGCCGCGCATGTGGCTGTCGCCGTCGCCACGCACCTTGTTGGCGATGCCGTGCAGGATGAGCATCCTGTCCTTGAAAGCCTCCAACGGCTTCAAGATCGTCTTGAAGCTGAAATCCGCCCCTTCCTGGTCCGGCCAGAACTCGTTCGGCAGCGTGCCATTGGGGGAGAACATGATCACAAGCCTCTGCCGCTTCTGCGGAGCCGGCGCGCCTGTGATGCTGGGCAGACCGGTGAGGAACGGCAGCGTTCCGGCGGAGATGCCGAGGTCGCGGAGAAATTGGCGGCGGTGGAGGTGTTTCATGGGGGTGAACCAGCTACGAGCCGGAGGCGCTCATCTTGCGCTCAATGCGCCTGCCCAGACTTGGTTGGGCTGCTGTGGCATGGGGGGGGGCGTCCAGCAGCAGGTTGGGCGAGGGCAGATCAGCGCGTCCATCGCTGGTTTGCGGCATATAGGGTTCTGGGCTGGAGGGTGGCGAGTTGTTTCCAGATGCGCCGGTGGCCGTAGCGCCGCCGGCGCTGCTGGAAGACGGTGCGGATGGCCTGGCCCATGTGGGCGTCGTCGAGCTGGCTCTGGGCGGGGCGGCGGCGTGGTGGTAGCTGCTGCGCGGCACCTGGAGAGTGTTGCAGATGAACCGCACGCTGTGGCCGGTGTGATCCAACTGCGTGAAATTTTGGCAGGGATGTTGCTTGTTCCACGTTGCATCTGGTGTAAAGCCCAGCCCCCCAAACCTAAAACCCGCTAACAAAAAAACCATGAAAGACCTCGTATATCTCAGCCGCGCCTTCGTTGAATTCGGCCCGTTTACCAGAAAGGAAATCCTCGATTTCCACAAGCGCGGCCTCCTCGCTGACACCGACTACCTGCGCGATGAAGGCAGCGAAGCTTGGGTCGCCTGTGCTGAATGGCTGGCCATCGTCCCGATGCCTGCGCCCAAGCTGGTGAAAAAGGCAGTCGTCAAAGCCCCGGCGAAGAAGGCCAAGAAGGCCGCCTGATCACCCAGCGCCGGCCAGAACACCTGAGTTTGTTCGCTAGCGCGTCCCGCCTCCGGGCTGGACGCGCTTCTTCATGCGTGCGAATAGCCGCCTGTGAGCGAGCACGACGCCACCCGCCGCACCTTTCGCAACGAGCTCTGGCGCTCGCTGCCCTCCGGCGTCATCGACACGCTCACCGCCACCTTTGGCATGCTCATCGCCGTGCGCGTGTTCCATCTCGGCGATGTGGCGAAGTCGGTTTTCCTCAGCGCCACCAGCGGCGGCATGGTCACCAGCCTGTTCGTCGTGCCGCTGCTGCTGCGGGCAAAGAGCACCATCGCCCGCACGGCGGCGAAGGTTCAATTGCTCGGCGGCGCCTGCATGGCCCTCTCCGCCGCGTTTCCACGCGAACCCGTCCTCTACATCGCCGGACTCAGCGCCGGATTGTTCTGCTTCTCCATGCAGATCCCGCTGCTGACGCAAATCTACCGCATCAACTACCCTGAGGCCGCGCGCGGCAGGCTCTACGCCATCGCCGGCATCACCCGCGCCGCCGCCGCCATGTGCTTCGGCTTCTTCGGCGGCAAGCTGCTCGGCTGGAATCTCGAAACCTACTCCTGGCTGCTCTGGGGCTTCGCCCTCAGCGGCTTCGTCTCCGGCTTCTGGACGTACCGCCTGCCCGCCACGCCGTGGGAGGCCCCTGTCAACGGCAGCACCAGCCTCTGGAGCGCCCTGCGCTGGATCCGCGATGACCGCGACTTCCGCACCCTGCTCATCTCGTGGATGATGATGGGCGTGGGCAACCTCGCCGCGGCCTGCCTCTTCGTCGAATACCTCGCCAATCCATCTCACGGCATCAACCTCCCGGAATTCGACGTCGCCTGGATCACCGGCGTCGTGCCCGTGCTCTCACGCATCATTTTTTCATACCCGTGGGGGATCGTTTACGATCGCTTCAATCTCTTCACCGTCCGCTCGGTTCTGAATCTCTTCTTCGCCGCGGGCATCCTCTGTTTCTACCTCGGCCACGGCGCCTTCTGGTGGACTCTGGGCATGGCCATGTGGGGCATGGCCAACGCCGGCGGCAACGTCACTTGGGCGCTGTGGGTCACCAAGCTCGCTCCCAAACACGCCGTCGCCGAATACATGAGCGTCCACACCTTCCTCACCGGCATGCGCGGCCTCATCGCACCCTCGCTCGGCTTCGCGATGGTCAAAGTCATGTCCTTCGACACCTTCGCCATCGTCTGCGGCCTCTCCATTCTCTCCGCCAGCGGCTTCCTCACCGTTCGCGCCCGCAACAGCGATCCTGAAAGCCACGACCGCCTCCGTTCCGGCACCAAACCCGAACGCCTATGAAGGTTCACCTCGTTCAACTCGACTTCCTCTTTGGGCGCCATTCATCCCTGATCCCTGACATCCATTTTCTACACGTCACCTCGATCAACTATCGGCCCCCTGTCTCTTTCATGTTACCAAGAGGGATCGCATACGCGATGATCTCGGGCCCGTTGTCACTGCGGATGTGCTCCGGCGTGCCGTGCTTGCGCATGGCGGACTCCAGCACGCCAGGCACGTCCGCCGCGCGGATCGACCACGCCACATGCGCCACGCATTGGATGCTCACCTGACCGCTTTCACGCCGCAGTAACTCCGCGATCCGGCGGCAGCCATGACGCGGATGCTCACGGCTCAGCCTCACGATGCGGTCTCGTCGGTGCCTCGCCTCCGCGCTGACCTTCGCCACCCGGTAGTAGCCCGACCGCGCAAGCTCCAGTGCACGGCATACCTGCGCGGCCCTGCCCGGAACGCTTGGCATGGCGTATCGTGCCGCATGTCGCTTGCTGGCCGGGCTCACCATTTTTTTGCGTTGATGGCCTTCAAGATGTCGATCTGCGCCGTCAAGTCCGCCACGATGCGCTTGAGCCGCCCGTTTTGCTGTTGCTGCGCTCGGTTCCTCCGCCAGCGCCCTCGCCTGGCGCAGCTCGTCAACCTGCATCCCGCCATGCTTGCGCCTCCACCCGTGGCAGGTCTGCTCGCTGATGTTGTGAAGTGCGCACGCGTCCCTGACCTTCAATGTCCCACCCCGCGCTTCGCGCAGGATGCTCACGATCTTCTCTTCACTGTGCCTGCTCTTTTTCGTGGTGTTCTGTTCTCCTGGTTTCGGAGCCAGAACTACATTTTACAACTGTCCTCTTCTCAGGGGACAGGCCAGTTTTATTCAGCGCTTTCCTGGAGCACCTCAGACCACTTTACTTGCTCGCTTCGGCGAACTGCGCGTCGAAGATGATTTTCGAGGGCGGGAAGTCGATTTTCTTGCAGAAGGCGGCGGATTCGGTGGCGCCGAACTCGCGGTCCATCGCGCCGTCTTCCCATTCGACGGAGAGTGGGCCACCGTAGCCGATGTCGTTGAGGGCGCGGATGATGAGCTCGAAGTTGATCTTGCCGCGGCCGACGGATTTGAAGTCCCAGAAGCGGCTGGGCTTGTGGAAATCGACGTGGCCGCCGAAGACACCGACGGTGCCGTCGCCGATGCCCCATGAGACGTCCTTCATGTGGACGTGGAAGATGCGGTCGCTGAACTTGTAGAGGAACTTCACATAATCGACGCCCTGGTAGCCGAAGTGGCTGGGGTCGTAATTGAAGCCGAAGGCGGGATGGTAGTCGACGGCCTGGAGCGCGCGCTCGGCGCTGGCGATGTCGAAGGCGATCTCGGTGGGATGCACTTCGAGGGCGTAGCGGATGCCGAGTTTCTGGTATTCGTCGAGGATGGGCTTGAAGCGCTTCGCGAAGTCGGCGTAACCGGCCTCGATCTGGCCGGGGAGATTCGGCGGGAAGGAATAGACGAGGTGCCAGATGCTGCTGCCGGTGAAGCCGTTGACGACGCTGACGCCGAAACGCTTCGCGGCATGCGCGGTCTTGATGAGCTCCTCGGCGGCACGTTGACGGACGCCTTCGGGATTGCCGTCGCCATAGATCGCGGGGGAGAGAATCTGCGCGTGGCGGGCGTCGATGTTGTCGCACACGGCCTGGCCGACGAGATGGGTGGAGATGGCGTGGCATTGCATGCCTGCGGCCTTGAGCTTCGCACGCTTGGCGTCGCAGTAAGCCTGGTCGGCCTTGTCCACTTCAAAGTGGTCGCCCCAGCAGGCGAGTTCGACGCCGTCGTAGCCGAAGGTCTTGGCCTTCTGGATCATCGTGTCGCAGGAGAGATCGGCCCACTGGCCGGTGAAGAGGGTGACGGGGCGTGGCATGACGGGGTGGAGTTGGGTTGAGGCGTGAAAGAAGGAGAAGGAATGGCAGATGTCGAATGGCAATTTTTCGCCCATGCGAAGACCGCAAGCCTGCCAGCGGTTTTCCTGTGATTCAGCCGCAGGCAACGCCGCATGCGTGTCGAGGACACCTCCGGTGATGTCCTGGATATGAATAATCCAGGCTGCTTCAGGAGTCGGCGCGGAGTTTGCCGGCAGACCTGGGGACTGACATGGAAGTGATGCCGTTCGGCCCGCCAGCGGTCCGGTTGTAGCCGCCGCCGAGAGCCTTGTAGGCTTTCACGAAGGCATTGAGCTGCTGCTGCTTGAGCTCGACGAGTTCCATTTTCGACTCAAGGGCGTCGCGCTGGGTGAGGAGCACCTCGGTGTATTCCGCGCGGGCGTTGGTGAAGAGCTGCCCTGCGATGGCGATGGAGTCCGAAAGCGCCTGCACCTGCTGGCTTTTGAGTGCGTAGCTCTGGTTCAGGTTCTTGATCTGCGAGAGCTGGTTGACGACTTCGATATAGGCTTTCAGCACGGTTTGCTGATAGGTGTAGATGGCGCCGATCTGGCGTGCGCTCGCGCCGTTGTAGGCGGCCTTGATCTCGCTGCGGTTGATCAGCGGGGCCATCATGCCGGCGGCGGCCTCATAGGCCATCGACGCCGGGGTGTTGAACGCCTTGTCCAGGGAGAACGCGCGCAAGCCGAGCGCCGCCGACATGTTGAGTGACGGGTAGAAGCGGGCGGCGGCGGCCTTCACCTCAAGTCCCGACGCCACGAGCTCCAGCTCCGCCTTGCGGACGTCCGGCCGGTTGCGAAGCAGCTCGACAGGCAGCCCGCCATGGATGCCGGAGAGTGTCCGGTGCTCGAAGCCGGCGGAGTTGCGTCTGACGCGCTGGGGATAGCGGCCGGCGAGATAGTTGAGCCTGTTCTCGGTGACGGTGACCTGTTGCCGCACCTCATAGAGATGGCTCTGATTTTTGAGCACCTCGGCCTCGAATCGCTTCACGGCCAGCTCGGTCACTTTCGCGGCCTCCTTCTGCAGTTTCACCGCTTTGAGCGCGGCTTGCTGAATTTCGATCATCGGCTTCAAAATCGCCATCTGGCTGTCCAGAGCCAGCAGCTCGTAGTAGGTTTGCGCGATTTCGGAGACGATGTTCGTCACCATGAAATTTCGTCCTTCCTGGGTGGCTAGATAGCGCAGTACCGCCGCGTCGCGCTCGTTGCGCAGTTTCCGCCAGATGTCCACCTCCCATTCAAAGACGGGGCCGACGGCGAAATTGGGAAGCGGTGACGGGATTTTTTTGTCCGTCTTGATTTCATTGGCGGCGTTCTCCTCCACGGCTCCGTCACGGGTGTGGCGTGCCGCTTTGTCCAGGCCGGCCCCGCCGCCGAATGAGATGAAGGGGAAGATGGCTCCTTTGCGCCCCAACACCTCGCTCTTCGAAACCGAGATCTCCTGCAGCAGGATGTTCAGCTCCTGGTTGTTGGACAACGCGGTGCTGATGAGGGCGGTCAGGTTGGGATCTTTGAAATATTCGCGCCATCCCACCAGGGCGGAACTCTTCGCGCCACCCGCGAGCGGGTACGCCGCGGGCAGGGGAGGATCACTCGATGGCAGGGCGTCCTTGCGCATGGGAACGCAGGCTGGAAGCAGGGAGAGCAGGCAGGCTGTGCCGAGAATTTGGAAATGGGTGTTCATCTTTGTCATGTCAGTCGTGCTTGTGCTCAGGGAGTTCGCTCAGCGGCATGTCGTGCTCGTCAGGGAGGAGCTTGCCACGATCCGAGAGGTGGGCGAAAATGTAATAGAGGCCTGGCACCACCAGCAGGCCCATCACCGTGCCCAGGAGCATGCCGCCGGCGGCGGAAGCGCCGATGGTCTTGTTGGCGATGGCCCCGGCGCCATGCGCGCGCAGCAGCGGAACCATGCCGGCGATGAAAGCAAAGGAGGTCATGAGAATCGGGCGCAGGCGCACCTTGGAGCCTTCAATGGCCGCATCGAAGATGGAAAGCCCCTCTTGATGCCGTTGCGCGGCGAACTCCACGATGAGGATGGCGTTCTTGCCCAGAAGGCCCACGAGCATGATGATGCCCACCTGCGCGTAGATGTCATTGTCCAGACCCATGGCTTTCAGCAGCAGGAAGGATCCCATGACTCCGATGGGCAGCGACAGGATCACCGCCAGCGGCAGCATGAAGCTCTCATACTGGCCCACGAGCACGAGATAGACGAAGGCCAGTACGATGATGAAGATGTAGAGCGCCTCGTTGCCGCGCCCCACTTCGTCGAAAGAGAGGCCTGCCCAGCCGATGTCATAGCCGCGCGGCAGAGTCTGTGCCGCCACCTCCTGGATCGCCTTGATCGCATCGCCGCTGCTGAAGCCTTCCGCCGGGGCGCCCTGGATGGACGGGGCTGGGTAGGCGTTGTAACGGGTGATCTCGTTCAATCCCTGTTTTGGCACGAGCTTCATGAAGGCCGAGTAAGGCACCATCTCCCCGCTCTCATTGGCCACATAGAGGTCATCGAGGTCTTTTGGAAGTTTGCGGTATTTAGGATGGGCCTGGACGTAGAGCTTGAAGAACTGGCCGAACTTGATGAAGCCCTGCTCGTAGGTGGACCCGATGAGGATGCCGAGATTGTCCATTGCCTTGCCGATGGAGACGCCCTTTTGCATGGCAACCTTGTTGTCGATGATGATCTCCTGCTGCGGGTAGCTGGCGCTGAAGAAGGTGAACAGGCCGCGCAGCTCCTTGCGCTTGTGCAACGCCTCCATGAACTCGTTGTTCACGACTTGCAGGCGGTCGTAGTCGCCCGTGTTGCTCTTGTCGAGCAGACGCAGGGAGAAGCCACCTGCCGCGCCGTAGCCAGGCACGGCCGGAGGTTCGTAGAACTCAAGCTGCGCACCGGCGATTTCTTTGCACTTCTCCTCCAGCTCCGCGATGATTTGCGGGGCGGTGAGCTTGCGGTCAGACCAGTTTTTGAGGTTGATCAGGCAGGTGCCTGCGTTGGAACCACGCCCTTCGGTCAGCACTTCGTAACCCGCCAGGGCAGAGACGGATTCGACGCCCTCGATGCTCTTGGCGATCAATTGCAGCTCGCGTGATTTCGCATATGTGCGTTCCAGGGTCGATCCCGGCGGCGTCTGCAGGATGGCGTAGATCATGCCTTGGTCCTCCGCCGGGATGAAGCCGGCAGGCAGTTTCTCGTTGATGGCGTATGTGGCCGCGCCGGCCGCCGCCAGGACGAGGAGCGTCAGAATCCAGCGATGGGCGACCCTTTTGAGCAAGGCCTCGTACATGTCCGTGATTTTTTCGAAGACACGGTTGAAGGCGTCGAGCAGCAAGGCAACAGGACCCCGCCATTTCCGCTCGTGGCCGTGGTCGGGCTTTTTCAAGAGCATCGCGCACAACACGGGGGCGAGAGTGAGCGCCATGACGCCTGAGAGCACGATGGCCACCGCCATGGTGATGGAGAACTGCCGGTAGAAAACGCCGACCGGGCCGGACATGAACGTGACAGGAACAAACACCGCGGTCATCACGAGGGTGATGGCAATGATGACGCCGGCGATCTCATGGAGAACCACCTTTGTCGCCGCGTAGGGGGTCAGGTTGTCCTTGCCATGCATTTTCGCATGCACGGCCTCGACGACGACGATGGCATTGTCCACCACGATGCCGATGGCGAGCACGAGGGCGAAGAGCGTGATGAGATTGATCGTCACGCCAAACATCTGCATCAAAAAGAAGGCGCCGACGAGGGACACCGGCACCGCCAGCGTGGGGATGAGCGTGGAGCGCCAGTCCCCGAGGAAGACGAACACAACGAGAGCCACGAGGATGAATGCCTCCAGCAGTGTGTGCAGCACCTTCTCAATCGAGGCGTCGAGGAAGTTGGAGACGTCGTAGCTGATCTTGTAGTCCATCCCGCCGGGGAAGGACTTCGATTTGAACTCCGCCAGCTTCGCCTTGATCTCCTTGATCACCTCATGGGCGTTGCTGCCAAAGCTCTGCTTGATCACGATGGCGGCGGAGGGTTTGCCGTCGAGGTCCGAGTAGAGGTCGTAGAACTCGCTGCCCAGTTCGACTGTGGCCACATCCTTCAGCCTCAGCAGCTCGCCATTTTCCGTCGCCCGCAGGATGACGTCCTCATATTGCTTCACGTCATTGAACCTTCCTGAGTAGGTGAGCACATATTCCAGCGCCTGGGAGGTCTTGCTGTCGGCGCGTCCGAGCCTGCCAGGCGATCCGATGACGCTCTGCTCCATGAGGGACTCCATCACCTTTTCAGTGGAGATGTTGTAGGCGCGCATGCGGTCCGGTTTCAGCCAGATGCGCATCGCATACTGGCGGGTGCCGAGAATCTTGGCGGAGCCGACACCGCGGATGCGGCTCAATTCCGGGATGAGGTTGATGTAGCCGTAGTTGAACAGGAACTGCATGTCCGCGTTCTTGTCCTCGCTGTACAAGTTCACATACATCAGCATGTTCGGCGTCAGGTTGTTCACGATGACGCCCTCACGTTGCACCAGCGGGGGCAGGCGGCTCATCACCTGGTTCACGCGGTTCATCACGTTCACCGTCGCCTGGTTCGGGTCCGTGCCCATGTGGAAGATCACCTGGATGGTCGCCTCACCAGCGCTGGTGGCGTCGGAGGTCATGTACTTCATGTTCGGCACGCCGTTGATCGAACGTTCCAACGGGATGAGGCATGACTCCTCGAGCACCTTCGCGCTCGCCCCCGGATAGTCGAGGGTGACCATCACCACCACCGGAGCCACGTCAGGAAACTGGGAGATGGGAAGGGTGAAAATAGAGAGGCCGCCCAGGAACAGGATGAGCAGGGAGATCACAATGGCCAGCGCCGGCCGGTGCAGGATTTTGGTGAACATGGTCTGGTCCTCCGGTTATTCCGCCCGCAGCTTCAGGTGCTTGAAAGCCTTCTCCGGCTCCTCGAACTCATATTCGGCCTTTTTTCCGCTCTGGGCATGACGCAGACCTTCGAGGACGATCTTGTCATTCTCAGTCACGCCATTGCTGATGATGAAGAGATCTTCCAGTTCCTCGCTGATGTGGACGCGTTGTTGCACGACCACGTCGTCTTTGCCCACGATGAACACATAATGATGGTCGAGAATCTCGAATGTGGCCTTTTGGGGTATCACCACAGCCCCCTTGATCACCTTGCTCATCCGGATGTTTCCCGTCTCGCCGTGTCTGAGAAGACCTTCGGGGTTCGGGAAGTCCGCGCGGAATGGAATGGTTCCGGTTTCGTTGTTAAATTCGGCCTCGATCGTGTTGATCTTGCCTGCATGCTTGAATGTCTCCCCGTTGGCCATCAGGAGGCTGACGTTGCCGTGGTCTTTCGATTGATTCTCTGTGACGTAGTCCAGGTACTCCGCCTCAGGCACGTTGAAATAGACCCACATCTCGCTGTTGTCAGAGAGCGTGGTCAGCAGGTCTCCCTCGTCCACCAGGCTGCCCTGCCGCACATGCAGCCGGTCCATCAAGCCCTGGAAAGGCGCCTTGATGTCCGTGAAGCCGAGATGCGCCTGGGCCAGATTCACCTCCGCCTGCACTTTCTCCAGCTTGGCTTTCGCAATGGCGAGCTCCTGCTCGGACACCACCTTGTTGTCCGTCAGGCGCTTGGTGTTCAGGTATTCCACCTCGGCGACTCTCGCCTCGGCCTCCGCGCTCCGGAGTTCCGCCTGGTAAATCAAAGGGAGGATTTTGAACATGGGATCGCCTTGGTTCACATGCTGTCCTTCCTTGACGTAGGTCGCCTCAAGGTAGCCACGCTCCAGCGCCCGCAGCTCGATGTTGCTCCGCGAATGAATCTGGCAGACGTATTCGCGCGTGACCGTCGTGTCCTGCTTCAGCGGCCGGGTGACGATGAGTTTGGAGGTCTCGTGTTCTTCGTGTTCCTCGTGCGCTGCTTCTTTTTGATGGCAACTGCTCAAGGCGAGGCTGGCCAGCAGGCCGGCGGACATGAATGATTTCCAGGTGACGATGTTTGGCATTTCAGGTTTTGGGGATGTGGCGACATAACCACACGGGCCTTGGCGGTTTCCATCGCCCCCTGAGGGGGTTTTTCATGCCTGTCAGCCTCCCAGTGCTCCAATTTTCAAGGGATGAACCCCCCCCTTGAAGGCTGGGTTGATGTTAGGAGGCAGCCTGAGAGATGAACTCATGATGCTTAAGATTTGCGCGCGCAGTTGTGAGAATTGGTGGTTTTCAGAGGTGGACGAGGGCATGTTTCGCCATTCGGTTTACTCATCCATCATTCCAGGCCATTGCTACTCCCGCATGTCACCAGGTATCCCGCCATCACGTTCCCGCCGTTCTCAGCCTGCGCCGATTCGCGGCCTGGCGCTCGATGTTCTTGGCGAATGGGCCTCCGGAGACCGCTTTGCCGCAGACCTGCTCGAGCGCGCCCAACGCGAATGCGGCATCACCGGACCTGACGCGGCCTTTCTGCGTGACATCGTGCTCACCACGCTGCGAAATCTCTCGCTGCTCGACCACTGGATCGGTGTGCTCACCGGTCAGAAGCACCTCGACCACCGCAGCCGCTGGGGGCTTCGCATCGGCCTGTGCCAGCTTTTGATTCTGAAAGTGTCTGAACACGCCGCCGTGAACGAAACTGTCGCCGCCACTGGTCGTGCGCGCAGCCTCATCAATGCCGTGTTGCGTCGCGCCTGCCGCGAATCCGCCGAGCTTCAAACCCAGGTCGCCGCCTTGCCGCTCGAGACGCGCACTTCGCATCCGAAATGGCTCATCGAGCGCTGGATCAGCCTGTTCGGTGTGGGAAAAACCACCGCTCTCTGCGAATGGAACCAGCGGCCCGCGCCGATCAGCGCCCGTATCAACCGCCTGCACCCCGCCATGACCGCCGCGCCAGATGATTTCATCGTCTGCGAGAACCTGCCGCGCGAGGAGCTGGCCGCGGGCAAAGTTTACATGCAGGACCCGAGCACCGCGCTCGCCCCGCATCTGCTCGCGCCGCAACACGGCCAGCGTGTGCTCGATGCCTGCGCCGCCCCCGGCGGCAAAACGGCCCTGCTCGCACAGCTCATGGACAATAGCGGCGAAATCACCGCCTGCGACATCTCGCCGGGCCGGTTGCGCCGCCTTGATGAAAATCTCAAGCGCCTCCGCGTCACCAACACGCGCATCGAACAGCACGACTGGTCACAGGACACACCGCCCGCCTTTGTGGGTGAAGGTTTCGACCGCATCCTGCTCGACGTGCCATGCTCAAACACCGGCGTCATGCGCCGTCGTGTCGATGTGCGCTGGCGTATGCACCCTGACGACATCACAGCACAGGCACAAACACAGGTGCGTCTGCTGCAAAACGGCCTGCGTGCCCTCAAACCTGGCGGCATCCTCGTTTACAGCACCTGCAGCATCGACCCGGCCGAAAACGAACAGCTCGTCGCCAGCGTCCTTGAATCCACAGGCGGCTTCGAACCCATCAAAGTCCGTCACAGCTTCCCGTCCGAAGACCAGATGGATGGAGCTTTTGCCGCTGCGATCCGGCGCCTGTGAGGCGGCACATGGGAAGAATTGCTTGTTTGTTCGGACAACGAGTGTTTTCCTTCCCCATCAATGGAAGAGTCATCCCTCAGCGCCCCGGCGGCCCCCATCGCATCGCTGAACGAGTCCACGCCCGCGCCCGGCAGCAGTGCGGCGGAGGACCGCATCCTCGTGGAAAAAGCGCAGGCGGGAGACACGCATGCCTTTGATGATCTGGTGCGAAAATACACGCCGAAACTCTATGGCCTGATCTACAACATGACCTCGAACCGCGAGGACACCGCCGACTTGTTGCAGGATGTTTTCGCCAAGGCCTACCGCTCCATCAAGCGCTTCATGGGCAAGTCCTCGTTTTACACCTGGATTTACTCCATCGCGGTGAACATGACTTTGAACTTTCTAAAAAAGCGCGGGAGGCACCACAAGGTCAGTCTTGACGATGTAGATACGGGCATCGAGAACGACCCGGAATTCATTCGTGTGACCACTGCGAACACCGGTGTGGCCCGCGAAGTGAACATCCATGAGCTGCAAAAAAGGTTGAACGCGGCCATGATGAAGCTGTCCGAAGACCACCGCACGGTGGTGACTTTGTACGATGTCCAGGGTCTTCAGCATGCCGAAATCAGCAAGATACTTGGAGTCTCGGAAGGGACGGTAAGATCCAGATTGTTCTACGCCCACCGGCTTCTCCAGACCTATCTTGAAGATTTCGTGAAATAAGCCCTCCCAGTTCACGAATTAAACACACAGAACCCGCAGCACGCCATGAGTGAGTTTGAAAACATCCAGCGGTTGATCCGGTTGAAAAGATTCGAGCAGCCCGGCGAAGGTTTTACCGAGGATTTTCTCCGTCAGTTCCATCAGAGGCAGAGGGCCGAGATGCTGAAGCAGTCGTCCCTCGAGCTTCTCTGGGAGCGTGCCACCACATGGTGGAATCATCTGACCGCGCCCAAGTGGGGTTTCGTCGCGGCCGCCGCAGCCGCCTGCATCACAGGAATCTGGCTCATCCCCGGACACAAAGCCGCCGTGGAAGTGACCACGGTTCCGGTGCCAGTCCATATGGTGCCTGAGAAACCCTTCGTTTCAAAACTGGACCTCAGTGAGCTGCCCATGGGCAACATCACCGAACGCAACAATGCCAAACTCGAAGAAGTCCTGCTGCGCAAGCATCTGGACATCCGGCCGACGCTTGAAAGCGGAGTCTCCCCGCTGCCTGCCAATGCCAAAGGCATCGAAGGAGGCACGTCAAAAAAGGTCGTTCCGGCCGGGGCTGCTGACAGCCGTGGAAAATGAATGCCTGAGCTGGCGTGCTAAAAACTTCCCTTTGCCTTCACCCACGGCGCGGATAGTATCCGCGCCGTCTTCATGGGAACCCTGTTCAACAGCCTCCAGATCATCCGAATTATCGGCGGACTCCTCAGCGCGTGACGCGGCCGGGGCAGTCCGTTTTGATTTTGATCTGGCAGGCGTGTTTCCAAGGACAACCGGCACGCCCCACGCGTCCACAAACGCCCGCGAGGCTGTCCCTCCCATTCCAAACACACATCCGTTTTGACTCATGTCCCCCGTAACCATCTATGACACCACCCTGCGTGACGGCACGCAAGGCACCGGCATCTCCTTCAGCACGCTCGACAAGATCCGCGTGGCCGAGAAGCTCGACGACTTCGGCGTTCACTACATCGAAGGCGGCTGGCCCGGCTCCAACCCTAAGGACGCCGCCTTCTTCGAGGAGGCATCCAAACGCACCTGGAAGAACGCGAAGATCACCGCCTTCGGCATGACCCGCCGCGGCAGGATGAAGGTCGAGGACGATCCGCAGGTTAAAATGCTGCTCGACGCGAAGACGCCCGCCGTCACCATCGTCGGCAAGACCTGGCCGCTGCACGTCACCGAGGTCTTCCAGGTCACGCTGGAGGAGAACCTCGCCATGATCGCGGACACCGTCGCCTACCTGAAAAAGCATGGCCGGGAGGTGCTCTACGATGCCGAGCATTTCTTCGACAGCTTCCGCGAGGATCCCGGATACTCGCTCAAGACCATCAAGGCCGCCTCGGATGCCGGCGCGGATCTCGTGGTGCTCTGCGAGACGAACGGCGGTGCGCTGCCGGAGTTCGTCGGGGAAGTCACGCGCAAGGCCGTGGCCCATCTCGGCAGGCCGGTGGGCATCCACACGCACAATGACGGCGGCGTCGGCGTCGCCAACGCGCTCGCCGCCGTGTGCGCCGGAGCCTGCCAGGTGCAGGGCACCATCAACGGCTACGGCGAACGCGTGGGGAACTGCAACCTCACCACCATCATGCCCAACCTTCAGATCAAGATGGGCATTGATCTCGGCCTCGACCTCACCCGGCTGCGCGAACTCGCGCACTTCGTCGATGAGCTGGCCAACGTGCCGCACGACATCCGCGCGCCGTATGTCGGGCTCGCCGCGTTCACGCACAAAGGCGGCCTGCATGTGCATGCGGTGCAGAAACTCGCCCGCACCTACGAGCACGTCGATCCCGCGCTCGTCGGCAACCAGCGCATCATCACCATCTCCGACATGTCCGGCCAGTCGAACGTGCTCGTGAAGGCGGAAGGCATGGGTTTCAAATTCGCCAAAGGCGCGCCCGAGGTGCAAAACATCCTCAACGAGGTCAAACGCCTCGAAAGCGAGGGTTACGAGTTCGAGGCCGCCGAGGCGTCGTTTGAGATGCTCATCCGCAGGCAGCTCGGCCAGCACAAGCCGGTGTTTGACCTCATCGAATACCATTCCACGCATCGTTTTCACGGCGGTGCTCATGGTTTTGAAACCTGCGAGGCCACGGTGAAGATCGAGATCAACGGCGAACGCGTTTACACCGTTGCTGAAGGCGACGGGCCGGTGAACGCGCTCGACAATGCGTTGCGCAAGGCGCTCCTGCCCTTCTTCCCGGCGCTGCAAAACATGCGTCTGGCCGACTACAAGGTGCGCATCATCGACGGCGGCACCGGCACGGCGGCCAAAACCCGCGTGCTCATCACCAGCACGGACGGCGAGGACGACTGGAGCACCGTCGGCGTGAGCTGCAACATCATCGACGCGAGCTGGAAGGCCCTCGTCGATGGCATCAGCTACTTCCTGCTCAAGCGTGCTTGAGCAGCCATCCTGACAGGCATGAGAAATGCTGGAGAAGGGGCAAGAGGAGTCTCATTCAAATCGTAGGAGTCACCTGATGCCGCCACAGTTCCCGGATTCTTTGTTCAGCCGCCGTGCCATGCTGCGCAACTCCTGCGCGGGCTTTGGCTATCTGGCGTTGCAGGGGCTTTTGGGGCTTGAATCGGCCCATGGGGCGGTTGCTGACCCGCTGGCGGCCAAAGCGCCGCATTTTCCGGCCCGGGCGAAGCGGGTGATCTTCCTGCTGATGAAGGGCGGGCCGTCGCAGGTGGACACGTTTGATCCGAAGCCGCTGCTGGACCGCGATCATGGCA
This sequence comes from Verrucomicrobiaceae bacterium, assembly GCA_016795375.1. Taxonomy (GTDB): domain Bacteria; phylum Verrucomicrobiota; class Verrucomicrobiia; order Verrucomicrobiales; family Verrucomicrobiaceae; genus Prosthecobacter. The sequence continues at coordinate 4,590 of JAEUHJ010000170.1, read as the reverse complement.
AGCCGCCGCCCTTCGCTTTGCCGCGCGTGACATTCGCCCAGACGGGCAATCTGCTGCGTTCACCATGGAAATTCCGCCAGTACGGCCGGAGCGGCCTGCCGGTGAGCGATCTCTTTCCGCATGTGGCAAAACATGTGGATGACCTGTGCGTCATCCGCTCCATGCACGGGACGAACCCGGCGCACGGCGGCGCCTTGCTGAAATTGCACACCGGCAGTGACACATTCGTGCGGCCGAGCATGGGATCGTGGATCAGCTACGGGCTGGGCACGGAAAATTCCGACCTGCCGGCCTTCATCACGATCTGCCCGACGCTGGCGCATGGCGGCGTGAACAACTGGGGCTCCGCCTTCCTGCCCGCGCACTGCCAGGGCACGCCGCTGGGCAATGCGAGCGTTCCTGCGGAGCAGGCGGTGGTGAGACACATCCACAACAAGTCGTTGACGCCCGGTTTGCAGCGCGCACAGCTCGATCTGGTCTCCCGGATGAATCACGCGCATCTCGAAACGGCCGGGGCGAACGCGGCGCTCGAAGCGCGGATCAACTCCTTCGAGCTGGCGTACCGCATGCAATCGACGATGCCGGAGCTGCAGGACATTTCAGGGGAAACCGAGGCGACACGCAAGATGTACGGCCTCGACGACCCTGTGACGGCGAATTTCGGCCGCCAGTGCCTCATGGCACGGCGTTTTGCCGAACGCGGGGTGCGTTTCGTGCAGGTGACACACAGCGACAGCCATGTGCAGTGGGATCAGCATGGTGATCTGCTCAAGGGCCACACAAAAAACGCGGCGGAGGTGGACAAGCCCATCGCGGGACTGCTGGCGGACCTCAAGTCACGCGGCCTGCTGGATGACACACTGGTGGTCTGGGGTGGAGAGTTCGGCCGCACGCCTGTGGCGCAGGGGACTGACGGCCGCGACCACAATCCGCATGGCTTCACGATGTGGCTGGCCGGTGGTGGCAGCAAGCCGGGCACCGCGTATGGTGCGACGGATGATTACGGCTATTACGCGGCAGTGGACAAGGTGCATGTTCACGACCTGCACGCGACGATCCTGCACCTGCTCGGCCTGGATCACCTCAAGCTGACGTATCGTTATGCCGGCCGCGATTTCCGGCTCACGGATGTTGCGGGCGAGGTGGTGAAGGGCGTTCTGGCCTGATCACTTCCAGATCGCGTTGAGCACGGCCGCCGTGCGCGCCGCCGCTTTCACCATCTGCGTTCCGGCCACGGTCTTTTGTCTGTCGATGTAACCGGCGGGCAGTTTGATCTCGATGCGCTCGATCTTCGGTCCTTTGCCGGTGGTGTTGAGCGTGCAGGCGCCGAATTCGATGCCTGTGTAAGCGGCTTTGGCCAGGGCGACGGATTCGCCGGCCCAATGTTCAGCCCAGGCGTGAAGATCGCCCGGAGTGGTGCTGTCGATATCCGGCAGCGCGTCCTGCAAGAGCTTCGTCAGACTCTTGAGGCCGGCGAGGCGCTTCACCAGTTCAAAGTCCCACAGCGCGTGCATCTGGTCGTATTTCTCAGGGCCGTAGAACAACTGGTTCGCGCCACGGTCTTCCAATTTTTCCTTTTTCAGTGGCAGGCATGAGTCCGGGTCGGTGCGCAGCACAGGGTGCAGCGGGTCGGAGATGTCAAAAAAGCCGCTGGAGCAGTGCATGGGCTGGTGGATGTCGCCAATGAGATGCACGAGCACGCGCAACGCCGTTCTCCGGTGGAGTTTGGTTGATTTGCCTTCGAGGCACTCGATGCACCGTTTGATCTGCTGCACCACATCGTCGCGTCCGGTGAACTCATCTGCCTCGGCATAAGATTTCACGCCGAGCGGCATGTCCACATAATGCCAGGTGAAATGGAAGGGGAAGGCTTGGATGAAATCAGTGGTTTCCTGGTCGCCGACGAGCGGCCCTTCGTTTTTTCCCGCGTCACGCGCGCGATCCAGCCACACGGCAGTCATGTCGGGCTTGTCACCGGCCAGCACGGCATCGACCTGCTGCTTCGCTTGCGGTGTCAGTAATGATTGGGCGGCTTCCCATATGGCGGTGTGGCCTTCGTCAGCCCACGAAAAGGCGGAAGCAGGAATGGCGCAGAGCATTGTCGCGAGCGCGATGCGTGCCTTGGATGCTTTCATGCCGCATGGTGTGGTGGAACCGCGTCAGACCCAAGTGTAAAATACGCCGCATGTGATTTCGCGCATGCCGCGTCAGGAGGGATTGGAGGAACAGGCTGGCAGCCTGTTTCACGTTTACTGGATGAAGAAGAACTGGCGGGTGTTCAGCACGGTCCAAAGGACGTCGCCACGGTCGGTGGCGTCGGCATTGTCGGCGATGGGCTGGAGCAGTGCTTTTTCCTCGGCCGAGGCTTTGCGGCTGAGCAGGCTGAGATAGACGATGTCGATGACGGACCCGCCGCCATCCTTCTTCGCTTTGTCCATGGAACGGGCGATGACGGTGTGGCGGTTCATGAGGTTGCTGAAGATTTTACCGTTAAGCAACATGAGCGCCTGCCCGACACTGGCCTCGTCATTGGCGTTTTCGACAAGCTCCCGGTCGCTCTGGCCGAATTCGCGCAGAAAGTGGCCGTTCGGGGCGGGGCTGCGCAGGTCGGCGGCACGGAGCATGACGGAGTCGCGGAAGTTTTCCCAGGCGGTGAGGGCTGCCTTTTCGTTTGGGTCGTCCACCGTGAAACGCACGGCATCAGCCTTCATGCGTGCTTTGACCTGTTCCTCAAACCTGGCACGGCGCTGTCTGGCGAGAATGGCGAGCGCCTCGTCCATGGTGAGGTCTTCGCCGCTCTTTTTGGCCTTGATGGCGGTCGCGACCTCTCTGGCAAAGTCCGCGTCCTGGATGAGCTCGCCGAGCCTGCCTTCGCGGGCGAGTTCGGCGAAACGCTGGAAGCCGGTGTCATAGACGATGGCTTTCACGGCCTCGTCGATGTGTTTGCGCTGGCCTTGGATGGCTTTGCGGGCTTTGCGAATGGCGTCCTCGTCCTTGGCTCTGGACGCGGCCTCCATGTTTTCCTGGGCGGCGCGCACCTCGGCGGCGAGTTCCTTCTGCTTCTGGGCCACTCTGACCGTGCAGGCATGCATCTGCTTTGGCGTGAGGGTATTCAGGGCGCGGTCGAGCCATTCGACGCGACGGAGACTGATCTCGGCTTCGATCCTGGTCTCGATGCCCGGGGCGTCGGGATTGGGTTTGTGGAGCGCGACCATGCTGTCCCAGATCTGCTCGGCGCTCATGCGGCGGAGCAGGGGGCCGGGGAAGTGGTACACTTCTCCGGGTTCGACATCCTTGGTGTGGGCCTCACGCTGGTAGGCATGGGAATTGAGGACCACGCGCAGGAACATCTTCATGTCGTAATCGAAGGATTTCAGCGTTTCCTCCAGGAAGGACATGAGCCTGGGGTTGCTTGGCACGGTGCTGTCGGTGATCTCATCGACGGGTTCGATGAGTCCCCTGCCCATGAGCTTTTTCCACAGGCGGTTCGCGATGACGGTGGTGAAGCGCGGGTTTTCCCGGCTCGTCATCCAGGCGGCGTAAGCGGCGCTGGGCTGCCGGCCTTCTCCGACGATTTTGCCGTCTTTGCTGAACGCGGCAGGAATGACGGGTTCAATCTGCTGCTTTGGCCTGGCGTCGGGGTACTGGTAGTCGTGCGGCAGGCGCAGGCCCCTGCGGGACGATTCGTCGATGACGGTGTTGTAGCGCAGGGGGCGGAGGATTTCCGACATGGCGCGGCCGATGTCACGGCGTTCGACGCCTTCAGGCAGGTTGAACTTGGCCGCGGCTCCATCACGGCGGCTGTTTTTGCCCCTGGTCGTGCCGCCGTAGATCGCCTGGGAGAGCAGCGGATTGGTCAGGTTGTTGGTGCCGGTCATGCCGTAGGTGTGCGCGGCCATCTGGTAGTACTCCATCTGCGTCCATTTATCGAACGGATGGTTATGACATTGGGCGCAGACCATGCTGGTGCCGAGAAAGATCTGGGTGGTCACCGCCATGTTGTCGAGCGGCATGTTGTAGTCACGGATGTAAAAGCCGATGGCGCCGTTTTCGTAGCTCTTGCCACTGGCGGTTATGACATCGCGCACCATCTGGTCGTACGGCTTGTTTTCGCGCAGGCTGGATTTAAGCCAGTTCGCGTATCCGTAATAGGCGGGCAGGCTCTGGGCCCCGCCGACCACATTGCTCTTCATGCGGAGGATGTCGGCCCAGTAGTTGAAGAAGTGTTGCGCATAGCCCTCGCTGGCCAGGAGGCTGTCGATCAGCTTGGAGCGCTTGTCAGCGTCGCTGCTTTGCAGGAACTCGGTAGTCTCGCGCAGGGTGGGAATGCGGCCGATGATGTCCAGATGAACGCGGCGGACGAAGACCTCGTCGCTGACGGGCTTGTTCGGGGTGATTTTCTCCTGGCTCAGTCTGGCGTTGACGAGCTCGTCGATTCTGGCCGCTGTGGCCTTGAGGTCGGGCGCGGCCTGCAGGGTCTGGTGGGAAAACGTGGCGGTGAGGATGCAAAGGAGGGTCGTTTTCATGAATGAAAGCGAGAGGGGAATTTGGAGGGCGCGGAGAACGCCCTGCTTCCTGGGGTCTTTCAAC
>JAEUHJ010000131.1 GCA_016795375.1 Verrucomicrobiaceae bacterium | reverse complement strand
CAGGCCCAGGCGGTCCCAGCCCCCGAACGGCGCCCGGCACGGCTGCTGGAGATGATCGCGCAGTAACCCCGCCCCCCCCCGCATGAGCATGGCCCCCCGCATCCTCATCATCGGCCAGGGACTTGCCGGCACCGCCCTGGCGTGGCGCTTGTGGGAGCGCGGCGTGCCGTTTGTCATCGCAGATCGCGACGAGCCGCTCACCTGCTCGAAGGTGGCCGCCGGTCTGATCACGCCCATCACCGGCATGCGCCTCACCGTGAGCTGGCGCTACGAGATGTTTTATCGCGAGGCGCTGCGCTTCTATCGCGACTGCGGCAGACGATTAAAACAGCGTTTCTTTTTCCCACGCGGTTACGTGCGCTTGCTGAAGGATGATAAAGAGCTCGCCAAATGGGAAAAGCGCCGCCGCGATCCTGACATGCCGCCGTTTCTGCATCGCAACGCGCCGCAATTGGATGCCGACGTGATTCACGATCCGCAAAACGGTTTTCAGCAGCGCCACGCCGCCTGGCTCGACACCACCGCGTTTCTGCAAGCCAGCCGCTGCTTCTTCGAACCGCTCGACGCATGGATCAAATCCAACGTGCAGCCTGAAGACGTTCAGGACGATGCCGATGGCGTCACTTGGAACGATCGGCGCTTCTCGCACGTCATCTGGGCACAGGGCTGGAGCGCGGCGAAACATCCATTGTTCGACTGGATGCCGTTTCAATCGGCTCTCGGCACGATTCTCACCGTCAAGGCCGGCTTGTGCGGCGAGAAGCGCATCGTGAATCGCGGCTGCTGGCTCCTTCCTCGCAACGACGGCACCCTGCGTGCCGGCTCCACCTACGAATGGACTTTCGACGATCCGAACACGCCGTCGCCCGGTCAGGTCAGGAATCTCGAATCCGCCCTGCGCAGTTTGATCAAAGCGCCCGCCGAAATCATCACTGCGCAAACCGCCGTGCGCCCCATCATCAAGGGCCGGCAGGCCCTCGTCGGCACCCATCCCGCGCATCCGCGCGTCGCCTTCATGAACGGTCTCGGCTCCAAAGGCTCCCTCCGTGCGCCGTGGCTTGCGCACCACCTCGTCGGGCATCTGCTGGATGGCGCGAAGATGGAGGCCGCCTTCGATTTGCAGGAAAACACTGTCTGACCGTCTCGGCGGGTCACTTTCTGCGCGGGTTTTCCACGATGTAGGCCGCCAGCGCCCGCCCGAGCCCCGCGCCGATGTTTGAGTAGCCTTCGACGGACATCAGCGGGCTGTTCCAGCCGGTTTCGAGCGTGACCGAGATCGTGAAATCGCCGGTGTGGTTGCGCACCCAGCCGCTGCTCATGCGGCCGCGTTCCTCTTCGGTCTTCACATAGTTCGCAAAGCGGTACTTGGGATGGACATGATACGGCTTGATGATGCTGGCGGCGGCGAGGTCGATCCAGCGCTGATAATTGCGCTGCTGGACGCCTGTCATGCGCTCAAAGGCAAAAGGACCGAAGAAAAACACGGGATCGTCATGCCCGGGATTGTGCAGGTCGATGTAAACATCCAGGCCATGCTTCGCATGAATGTCGCGGATCATGCGCTGCGCGGCGGCGACCTCGGGATACACCGGCCCGGCGTCCCAGTCGCGGTTGTGGTCGCGCGGGACCGCATCCTTGCCACCCGCACCGAGGGCGGCGTTGTCCACGTCCATGATCGGGATGTAGTGCAGGCAGGTTTTCGCGCGCAGCTCCCGTGCCTCATCGCCCGCATACCAGAGGACGAATCCGCGCCCCACCTGGCTGCCGCCTGCCTCCCACGCGTGATGCCGCGCCCCGACCCACACTTGATGCGGCGCGTCTTCATCACCGATGCGGATGCCCTGCACCGGGCGGCCGCCGCGCGTCTTCGCCAGCTCGAAGCGTTTTGATCCCGGCAGCTTTTCCGCGAGTCCGGCGAGCAGCTTCTCCGCGTCCGCAGGCACGAACGGCGGCCCCCAGGCCACGCTCATCTGCGCGGCTGCGGCTTTGATCTTGTAAATCATCGTCTTGTCAGCGCCGGGCGTTCCTTTGTCACTCGGCGTCCATGTTTCGCCGTCGCCGCTGATCCACGCATGCTTTGGCTGGCACCATGTGGCGGACAGAACGGTCTTCTCGCGAAACGGTTTTGTCTGCGCCTGCACCTCGAGTGTGAATTCGTCGCCTGCGGTCAGCCCGTCGAGCTTGAAGTACCACCAGCACGGCCAGCCGCGCTCTTCATGCAGCGCGGGCATGATGCGCAGGGTTTTCGTAGCCTGGTCGAGCGAGACGACCTCGGCGTTGCCGCCTTCGAAGCCGGTCGAGACGTGGATTTCGGCGTGCAGAGGCAGGGTGAGGGCGGCGATGAGCCAGGGGATTTTTTTCAGCATGGGCATTCAACGGGGACGGCGGCGGGTTATGTCGGCAAACACAGCCGTTCAGCGCATTTCGACCAAACCGGCGGCGCAGGCGGCGGCGCGGGCGTGCCTTTGCATCTCACGACGGGCCAGCCAGAGGGCGAGCGGCGTCAGCACGATGGCGGCGGCGGCCCCGAGGGCGCCGATGATGAGCAGATGCCGGGTCGTCATCATCAGGCCGGCGATGACGAACCACAGCAGGTAGTTCCAGCCGATGCCGCGCCGCACGCGCAACATGCAGCGCACGCGCGTGAGGCAGCGCCCGTCGCCGTGATATTCGGTGACGCTGAGCCAGGCGCGCGAAACCTCCGCCCACGGCCATGCCTCGATGTCAAACCAGCGCCAGCCGTCATCCTCGCGATGGGTGATGTGCGCGGATTTGAGTGCTTTGCGCAACTCCTGGAGCCAGGCGTCGCGCGTCGTGTTTTTTTCGCTCCAGAAGCGCAGCGTGCCCAGGGGAAGGGTGAATTTGTGCGGCTTCTCCGGCGGGATGATCTCCGGCAGCAGCGGCCGCCGGCTGGGACGCGCGCCGAGGCGGATCATGCCGCGCAGCCGCGCCCATTCACGCACCACAGGCTGCGACAGGCCCAGCAGCCACAGCAGCAGGCGGTCGCGCAGGCCATGCAGGCCGGCGGTGTTGCGCGCGCTGACTCTCCATGCGGCCAGCAAGGCGGAAAAAACGATGCCTGCGGCCAGTTCAAACTGCGCGCAGGCCGTCGCGACAAGCAGCAACGCGATCCAGAGCACGCCGGTGAGGTGCTCCCACCGGCGGAACGATGCCGGCGCATAAATGACCTGGAACGCGCCCAGCCCGAACGGGCCGTGAAAGATGCTGCCTTCGACGGGATGATCCGCCGGGAGCTGGTCGCCATAAATGCCGCCGCGCCAGCGCGCGCCGCCAAGAGGACCGAAGCGCGCCGGATGAATTTTCATCAGCAATGCCTCGGCGCGGCCGTAGCCGGACTGCTGGCGCAGGTACGCCCTGACGGTGAAGCGGCGGTGGTGCCAGACCATCGCGCCGGGCACGAAGACGAGCCGGCCGCCGCCTTCACGCAGCCGCCAGCACACATCCACGTCATCACCGGCCGTCCTGAACTCGGCGCGGAAACCGCCGATGCGGTCCAGCGCGTCTTTACGGATGGCGAGATTGCAGCCGGGCAGGTGCTCGGCCTCGATGTCGTCAAGCAGCACATGCGCGGGTGCTCCGGGCGCGGCGGCGACGACACGCTCGACACGGTTGCGTGGCGGGGGCGGGATGTTCGGTCCGCCTGCCGCCACGACGGACTTTCCGGCAAACGCGTGGCTGAGGTGCAGCAGCCAGTCCGCGTGCGCGATGCAGTCGTCGTCGGTGTAGGCCAAAATGACACCGGTGGCGAATTGCGCGCCGAGATTGCGCGCCACGCTGAGTCCGGCGTGCTCTTGACGATGACGGCGCACCTGCGCGAAACTTTGCGCGATCTCCGCGGTGGTGTCGGTGGAGCCGTCGTCGATCACGAGCACTTCAAAATCAGGATAGTTCAAGACTGTGAGCGATTCGAGGCAGGCTCGCAGCGTGGCGGAGCCATTGCGGGTGCAGACGATGACTGAGATGCGCGGCGCGGTTTCGGGCGCGGCGAGTTGGGCGGTCAGATCACGCGCCACGGCACATGCGGGCCGCTCATGGCGCTCATGATCCACAATGCCAAAGCGCCAGTCCGTGATGTCGCGCCCTCCACGGTGCCACTCATCCGTGAAGGCGAACCACACTCCGCCCGCGCAGCCGCCACGCAGCAGGCTGTCGCGCTGCCAGCGCATGACCTCCGCCTGCCGTTCCCCGCCATGCACGGCCACATCGAGTCCGAACTCGGTGATGAGCAGCGGCTTGTTTCCCGCGAGATTTTGCAGGCGCGAGAGACAGGCGTCGAACGCCTCGCGCGACTCGAGATAGACGTTCACCGCGAGGAGGTCCGCGTTGCGCGGCACGAGATACTCGGTGGAGGGATAGGTGGCGTAGCTGATGAGCGTGTCCGGCGCGTTTTTCCGGGCGATGCGGATGAGTTTCTCGATGAAGTCACGCACGCGTTCCGGCCCGATCCAGCGCACCAGTGTTTTTTCGATCTCATTGCCGACGAGAAACGCGGCGACGCAGGCGTGGGCGCACAGCGTGGCGGTGGCTTCAGCCACACGCTTTTCGATCCCGCGCAGGAGCGCGCGGTCCGCGAGAAAATCCACATGCTCGGCCCACGGGATGCCGATGATGAGCCGCAGGCCGTTGGATTCAGCCGCGCGGAGCACGGCCTGTGTCGGCAGCTCGTAAATCCGCACCGTGTTGAAGCCGCTGGACGCGATGTGGCGCAGGTCGGCGGCGAGGCGCCCGTCCTCGGGAAAGGGCTCGCCGCGCGAGTTCGGACGGAACGGCCCGTAGCTGACGCCGCGCATGAAGAACGCCGCGCCATCCGTGAGCCGCAGGAATTTCCCCGCAGTCATGACACGCCCCGCGTGGGTGGCGGTGGTGTGCGGGTGCGGAACTGCGGCGGACATGCGGGATGTTGGGACAAAGACGCCCGCGATGCCAGCCGGATTCAGATTTGCCAGGCTCAGACGGTGGTTTCCGTCTTCTGTGCGGGGGCTTCCGCCTCCGCATCCTCTTTCTTCACCTCCATGACCACCCAGCCGTCCCCTTCTTTCTCGATGCGGCGGCTGTTGATGATGCAAACGAGGCTCAGTCCGACGAAGGCGGCCGTGGCCTCCAGTACGAAGGGTGTGGAGAAGAAGGCAAAGAGGTAGCCGACGCCTTGCAGGATGACCTCACGCGCCGGCCTGCTCACCACGGCGGCGGTGACGATGCCGGCGATGAACAGGAGGCTCCAGACGAGCGGCTCGACCCAGCCGTCGGTTTTTTTTGCGGATGATTTGTCTGGCGCGGACATCACAATTCAATCGACCGGGGTGGCTTTGCGCACGGTGACGGGGGACTCGGTCTGCCTCACCTGTCTGGCGGCGGGAGGCGCGGGATCCTCGTCGAGCACCGGCAGCGCCTTCATCGCGGCGGGCTCCACGCTCTGCCGCGACTCCGCCACATGTTTTCCCCACATGGCGGTGCCGGCGAGGATGAGCACAAACACCGCGATGGCGGCGGGCAGGGGGGATTTGATGGTGCGCACATGGTTGCTGGCGGCGGGCGTGCTGACGCGCTCGGAATAAGCGGCACGTTCCCGCAACCAGGCGCCTTGGGAACGCGTCAGGTAACGATAGTCATGCTCCCCGCCGAGAGCGCCTTCCGGCAGCTCCTCGATGATCGCCGCGCAGTCCACGCTGAGGAACTCGCTGTAGGCGCGGACGAAGGAGCGCGCATACGTCATGCTGCCGAAGCCGGCGAAATTCCCGGCCTCCAGAAGCCGCAGACGCTGCACGGGGATGCGCGTCTCGTGCGCGGCGTCCTCGATGGACAGGCCGCGTTGTTCACGGGCGGCGGCGAGCGTTTGTCCGAAGGAGGCTGGCATGGCGGCAAGTGTGACATCTTTGAGGCGGGATGCGATGAAATTTTTCACCCCGCCGACCGGGATGCAAGAAGCACCTGCGCGGTACACGACATCGGCGGAGATCACTCGTTCTCAAACAGCAGCCGCAGGCTGTTCAGGCACACGAGCACCGTGCTGCCTTCGTGCGTCAGCACGCCCAGCGTGAGCGGTACGATGCCGAACAGCGACGCCACGGCCATGACGATGACGCTGCCGAGGGAGATGACGATGTTCTGCCGGATGATGGCGCGGGCATGGTGGCTGATGCGGCGGGCGGAGAGCAGCTTTTCGATCTTGTCCTGCATCAAGACGACATCACTCTGCTCCAGCGCGGCATCACTGCCTCTCGCCCCCATGCCGACGCTCACATGGGCGGCGGCGAGGCTCGGGGCGTCATTCACGCCATCGCCGACCATGGCGACCCTATGACCTTGCTGCGTCAGCTCGCGGATGACGGCCACCTTGTCCTCGGGGTGCAGCCCGGCGCGCACTTCGGACAGGCCGAGCTGCTTCGCGACCTCCGTGGAGGCGGCGCGGCGGTCGCCGGTGAGCATCACGGTGAGCACGCCGTCGGCGGCGAGTTTTTCCAGCACGGCGCGGCTGCCGGGCCGCACCTCGTCCTTGAGCAAGATGCGGCCGATGTTCTGTTCGTGCAGCACCCAGACCTCGCTGAAACCCAGCGGCGCGTCGGGGATGCCCGCCAGCGCTCCGCCAAGGACGCTGTCTTTGATCAATTCGCGTCGCCCGACATAGCTGAGGCCGGCATCCGTGCGTCCGCGCAGACCTTGGCCGGCGATGGAGTGAAATTCAGCCAGTTTCTCCGCCGCGATGCCCTGCTCCTGCCCGAAACGAGTGATGGCGCGGGCGATGGGATGATTCGAGTTCGACTCCAGGCTCACCGCGATGCGCAAAACGTCCTCCTCATGGCCGGCGGGAAAGGATTCGACCTTCGTGACTCTCAGCTCCCCCTCGGTGAGCGTGCCGGTCTTGTCCATCGCCACGACATCGACCTCCGCGAGTTTTTCGATGGCCGCGCCGCTGCGAAAGAGCACGCCGCGCCGCGCTCCCCACGCGATGGCGGCGAGAATGGCCGAGGGAATCGACAACACGAGCGCGCAGGGGCTCATCACGACCAGCAGCGTCATCGCACGATAAAACGCCGACTTCGACGCGGCGGTGTTTTCAAACGGCAAAATGCCAAATCCGAGCCACCACACGAAAAACATCACCGCGACGATGCCGAGCGTCAAAATCGTGTAGCGCGTGCCAAAGCGGTCGGTGAATCGCTGGCTGGGCGCGCGCATGTGCTGCGCGGTCTGGATGAGCGTGATGATCTTCGCGAGCGCGCTCTGCGTGGCCGGTTTATCGACACGCACCTGCACAAGGCCCCACAGATTGAGCGTGCCGCCGAAAATGGCCGCGCCAGCCTCCTTCGTGATCGGCAGCGCCTCGCCGGTGAGCGTCGATTCATCCGCGGCGGTGAGTCCGGAGGTCACGATGCCATCGACCGGGAACAGCTCGTCCGGTTTCACCACGATCACATCGCCGATGCGCAGCGCGTGCACATCGCGATCTTCGGTTTGACCGTCGGGAAGCAGCACATGCGCGAGTTTCGGCGCGGCCTTCGTCAGCGCATTGATCTCCCGATGCGTGCGGTAGAGCACGAAATGCTCCAGCGCGCCGCTGGTGGAGAAAAGGAAGAGCAGCAGCGCGCCCTCCTCCCAAGCGCCAATCACCACCGCGCCGAGCGCGACGGCGAGCATGAGGAAATGCACGTCGAGGCGGCCCTCGCGCAGATTTTCCCACGCATCCTTCGCCGCGTCCCAACCGCCTGCGATGAGCGAGGCGACGAAAAAAGCCGGATGGCCGAAAAACCAGCCCAGCACGAGCGAAACGCCGCAAACCGCCGCCTGCACCGCGAGCAAGCGCCATTCGTCATCGCTTTCTTTTTCAATATCGTCCGCCTCCGGCCACTCGAACTCACGCCATTTCCAGAATTTCGGCGCGGTGGAGCAGGAGGGCTTCTCGATCTGCACCACGCCGCTCTTCTGGCTCACCTCCAGCATGGCGGTGTGCTCCGGCACTTCCTTGAGCCACTTCGCATCAATCGCGCGCAGCACCTCCGCGAGTTTTGCCTGGAGCAGCTCGCCATCCACACGGCCCAGCGTGGCCATCTCGACCTTCTTCGACGCCGGATCGAGGCGGATCGCCTCCACGGAAGACTCGTCGAGCAGGAAGGACTCGATGGCGTGCATCCAGGCGCTGTCGGGGGTGTTGGGCATTTGGTCTTGGCAAAATCAGTCGGCAGTCACCTCCGGATACTGCTGCCGCAGGAAGATCAAATCAGCGAGATCCTTCTCACGATAGGTTTTGCGTTTCATGCGCCAGAGCAGGCGTGGAGAGGCGAATGGGATTGGCACGCCCGCGACCTCACGAATAACGATGTCTTTCGATGCCTCGGCATAGTCGATGCCGGAGGCCGACTTCATGAGGTCGATCACGATCTCGTCCGCCACACGGACGACGGTGTATTTCTCCACCTCGCCGGGCTGGAGATGGAGCACGGCCTTGTCGGGTAGGATTTCGAGGGATTTGAACACCTTGGCCTCATTTTCAGGCGCGGTGTCGATGATCACGTCCAAGTCGTTCGTTTCACGGATGTAGCCGGCACCACGAATCGCGAAGCCACCGACGATCAGATACTTTGCTCCGCGGCTGTTCAGCTCGCGGCACAGTTCCAGCAGGTCTTCAACGGTAGGCTGGCGGGATTCAGGCCCGTCGTTGGTTATCGTTTCATGGGACCCGTATGCTTCATCATCCATGCGTCGGCCTCCTCGTGGGTTGTGAATCGATAGACACCGCGGGGAGCGCCCCGGTAGGGAAACGCATTCTTCCAGGCGATGGCGTTCGCCTTGTTGCTGTCGCACACACGGAGCGGATCACGCGGCGGCACGCGGCGGCCCACGGTCTTGCCGATGAATTCCTCCACGTTGATGACGGGCCTGGGCTGCATGGCGGCGAAGGTAGGCGTGCGGGAGAAAGTTGCAAGGTGCGTGACAAGCGCGGCCACACCGCGCATCATGCGCCGCATGACCACCCACCTCGTCGCCGGAGCTTTACGCCTGTTTTCAGGTTCGGTGGCGCGTTGGCAGGGCTGCGGACCGGAGCTGCGGCAGCGCGTGTATTTCGCCAATCACACGAGCAATCTCGACGGGCCGGTGCTCTGGGCGTCGCTGCCGCCGCCGGTGCGCGCGCTGACGCGCATGGTTGCGGCGAAGGACTACTGGTCTGCGAGCCGTCTGCGCATGAAACTGGCCTGCGATGTGTTCAACGCGCTGCTCATCGAGCGCAAACAGGTCACGCGGGAGGCGAATCCGCTCGATGACATGGTCAACGCGCTCGGCGAGCGGCACTCGTTGATCATCTTTCCCGAAGGTGGCCGTCAGACGACGCCGGAGCCGCAGCCGTTCAAGCCGGGGCTGTTTCATCTCGCGAAAAAACGGCCGGATGTCGAGCTGGTGCCGGTGTGGATGGAGAATCTGAACCGCATCCTGCCGAAGGGCGAAATCCTGCCCGTGCCCATGCTCGGCAGCGTGACCTTCGGCGCGCCGATCCGGCTCGAAGACGGTGAAACGAAGCCGGATTTCCTCGCGCGGGCGCGGGAGGCGGTGCTGGCGCTGCGACATTGATCACCGGTTCACACGCCCGCCGCCGTCGCCCTGCATGAGGGCTTCGATCTCGGCTCGGGTGCTGTGGTTGTAATCACCCTCGATGGAGTGGGCGAGGCAGCCTGCGGCGGTGGCGAAGGAGATCGTGATTGGAGCGGTGGAATTTTGCAGAAATGAAAAGATGAGACCTGCGGTGAAGGCATCGCCCGCTCCGAGGCGGTCGATGACATGCGTGATCGTGTGGGTCGGCGCGGTGTGAAGCGTGCCCGTCGCGGACTCGTAAAGCGCGCCGCTGAAACATTGCACGGCGGAGGTGCTGCCATCACGCAGGGTGAAGGCGGTGTGGGTGAGGTGGGGAAATTCGGCGGCTATCTTCCTCGCCAGCGCCTTCAAATCGCCGGTGAACTCGATGCCGAGCATCGCGGTGGCGTCGCTGATGCCGCCGACGAAGACGGTGACGTGGCGCAGCAGCTCCCGCATGGTGCGCGTGGCGAGATCACGCGCGGAGCGCGGCGGCTCCCAGCGCCAGAGCTTGGCGCGGTGGTTCATGTCGCACACGACCTTGATGCCGCGCTTCCGGGCCTCCTGGACGGCGCTCAGCGCGACCTCGCTCGCATTGCGCGAGATGGCGGGCGTGATGCCGGAGATGACGAACCATTCGCAACCATCGAAAATCGCCTCCCAATCATACGCGGAGGCAGGAGTGACGGCCACGGCGGAACCTTCGCGGTCATAGATGACATTGCCGCCGCGCTGATTCACGCCGTGCTCCAGGAAGTAGATGCCCAGGCGGCCCGTCGCCGTGCGCAGGATGTGCCTGGTGACGACACCCATGGACCGCAGGTCGGCGACGCACGCGTCGGCGATGGCGTGATCCGGCAGCGCGGTCACAAAGGCCGCGTCGATGCCGAGGTGCGCCAGCGAGGCCGCGATGCTGGCCTCCGCCCCTGCGAAGGTGGTGTCCACACCGCCCGGCATTGCTTGCTGAAACCGCGCATGGCCCGGCGTGGCGAGGCGCAGCATGATCTCGCCAAAGGTGACGACGCGGCTCACGGGCGTGCTTGTTTGACGATGCTGGTGATTTCGGTGGCCAGCGTGGTGATGGCCTGCCAGCCGCCTTTGGCGATGAGTTCCTTCGGCGCAAGCCACGAACCGCCAAGGGCGAGCACGGAGGGTTCCTTCAAATAGGCGGCGGCATTCGCGGCATTCACACCGCCGAGCGGGATGAACTGCACGCCGAGGTGCATGAAGGGCGCGGCGATGGTTTTCAGGTAGGGCAGGCCGCCACAGGGTTCGCAGGGGAAAAATTTCAACAGGCGGCAACCGGCCTCGAGCGCGAGTTCGATGTCCGTCGGCGTGCAGACACCTGGAGCAAAGGGCAGGCCGATGCGCCGGGCCTCCGCCACGACGCGCGGATTCATCCCCGGAGCCACGCCGAAGCTGGCGCCGGCCTCCTTTGCGTCATTGACCTGCCGCGGTGTCAGGATGGTGCCGACACCGGCCACCAATTCCGGCACCTCGGCACGGATGCGCCGCAGCGAATCGAGCGCCGCTTCCGTGCGCAGGGTCAGCTCGATGCAATCGACACCGCCGGCGAGCAACGCGCGCGCCAGCGGCACGGCGTCGTCAGCACGGTCGATCATGAGCACAGCGATGACACCGGTGCGGCGGAGTGTGTGGTGCAGATCTTCGGGAAAGGCGCTGGTCATCCGCGCAAGCAGGACGGGACGCCGATAATTGCAACCGGCATGTGGCGGCATGAGCGTGACATGCGAATCCCACGGGCTTGTGTTTGTCAAGGCAACGTCGCGGCCGATCAGGCGCTGAAACAGTCCTCAAATGCCGTAACCGGCGCGATACGCCTTGTGGATGATGGCGTCGGCTTCGGGGGTGTTCGGTGATTTGAGCGCGTTCGTGTCCCATTCGACGCGTTTGCCGAAGCGAACGGCGAGCAGGCCGATGAGCAGCGATTCGGTGAAGGGTGCGGAATACCAGAAGCCGCTTTTTGCATCCTGCGGGTTGCCGGTTTTGCAGGCTTCGAGGAATTCTTTGCGGTGACCGCTGGTGCAGCGCGGGATCGTTTTCGCGGGGATGACGAACTGCTGCATCTTCGATTCAGGAACGATGCGCGGTGTGCCGGACCAGCCGCCAGCGAGGATGCAGCCTTTGTCGCCGAGGAAATAGATGCCGTTGTCGCCGAGGTTGCGCGAGTCTTCGAGACCTTCGGGACGCGGAGGCAATTTGCCACCGTCATACCAGACCATCTTCACGGGGCCGCGGTCGCCCTTGGCGGGGAAGTGGTAGGTGATGATGCTCCAGACCGGATACGACTGGTTGTTGTTCGGACCGTTTTCAGCCTCGACCCAGTCGGACGCGTCGAGATCGAGCGCGTAGAAGGCGGGATCGGCGTTGTGAACTGCCATGTCGCCGAGCGCACCGCAGCCGAAGTCCCACCAGCCACGCCATTTGCGCGGACAGAAGTCGGGATGATACGGGCGCTCCTTCGCCGGGCCGAGCCAGAGGTTCCAATCGAGGCCTTTCGGCACCGGCGGTGTGTCGGTGGGATAGGCTTTGCCCTGCGAGTCCCAGAACTTGCCGGGACGGTCGGACCACACATGCACCTCGGTCACTTTGCCGATGGCGCCGGCTTGAATCCACTCGCGGGTGAGGCGGATGCCTTCGCTGGCGTGGCCTTGATTGCCCATCTGGGTGACGCGGTTGGTTTCCTTTGCCACATCGCGCATCGCACGTGCCTCGGCGATGGTGTGGGCGAGCGGCTTTTCGACATAGACGTGGCGACCGGCGCGCATGGCCATGATGCTGGCAGGCGCATGCACATGATCCGGCGTGGCGACGAGCACGGCGTCGATGTCCTTCTGCTTGTCGATCAGCTCCCGGTAGTCGCGGAACAGCTTCGCACCCGGGTATTTTTTGATCGTGGCGGCAGCGTGGCCGAGATCGACATCGCAAAGCGCGACGATGTTGGCGAGGCCGGATTCGTCGAGGTCGCGGATGTCGCCCGCACCCTGGCCACCGACGCCGATGCAGCCGAGGTTCACTTTTTCACTCGGTGGCGTGAAGCCCGGGCCGCCGAGGACGTGACGCGGCACGATTTGAAATCCAAAAGTGGCTGTTGCGGCGGTTTTGACGAAGTGGCGGCGGGAGGAGGCCGTGGTTTTCACGCCTGAGCAAACGGGTTGCCTTCCGCGTGTCTTGCGCCTTGGTTGGCCCCCGACATCCCTCAACCATCATGAAACGTCCTTGGAAAGACGTGTCCGTGCCGCTACGCGACGGCATGGCGCACTGGCCCGGCGATCCCGAGTGCCACATCAAGCGCGTGAACCGCATGGAAGACGGCGCGGTGTGCAACCTGACCCACCTCAGCATGAGCGCCCACACGGGCACACACATGGACGCGCCGCGGCATTTCATCGCGGATGGCCTGACGATGGAACAGATGCCGCTGGCGGCGGTGATGGGCCGCTGCCGGGTGTTTGAGCTCGATTGCGAGGGGCAAATCACCGCCGATGACCTGAAGAAGCTCAAGTTCGTGCCGCGGCAGCGGGTTCTTTTCAAGACGCGCAACTCGACGCGAAGCTGGGCGATGAAGGAATTCGACAAGGACTTCATCTCCATCCGCAAGGACGCCGCGCAATACCTCGTCGAACAGGGTGTGGTGACGGTCGGCGTCGATTACCTCAGCATCGGCGGCTACGGCAAGGATGTGGTCGAAACACATCAGATCATGCTCGGCGCCGGCATCTGGGTGATCGAGGGCCTGAACCTTTCCGAAATCAAGGACGGCTACTACGAACTGATCTGCCTGCCGATCAAACTCGAAGGCGCGGACGGCGCGCCGTGCCGCGTGGTGCTGCGCTAGCGCGCGCGGCGTTTCATCTCATCGCTCGCCTGGTCGAGGATGCGGCGTTCCTCGGCGGTGAGGCTCTGCATGCCGTGGCGGCTGATCTTGTCGAGGATGTCATCGACGCCGGGGGCTTTGCTGGCGGCGGGTTTGGAAGATTTGAAGGCGGGTTTCGGCATCGAGGGCAGTTTCAGTTCGCCTTTTTCATAACGAATGAAGGCGTAGGCGGTGCCGACATTGGCGGCGAGGAGCAGCAGCGAGACCCAGTCACGCGCGGCGAGGCATTGCAGGGCGTTGATGCCGACGAAGATCGCGGCCATGACCCAGGCGTCGAGCGTGAGGATGATGATGCTGATCTTCGCGCGTGGATAAAGCGTGGCGAAGGCGATGAAGACGCCGAACTCGAGCTGCATCATGCCTGCGCAGCTCATGTCGCGGCCGCTGACAAGGTTCAGCAGGGTGATGAACAGCGGCGACGAGGCGAGCAGCAGCAGGAGCATGCGCACGAACGCACGGCGGCCCAGATGGCGCTCGACGGCCTCGCCGAAGTTCCACAGCAGATAGCAGCCGAGGAGAGCCCACAGGCTGGGCGGATTGACGAGCACATAGGTGACCGGCGTCCAGAGACGCCACTCCTCGAAGGCGGCATCGAAGTTGAAAACCAGATATCCCATGAGGCCCGGCCCGAAGACCGCGAACACCACCATGCTCGCCACGCCGATGAGCGCGATGATGGCGGCGAGATAGACAGGCTGCTGCTTCCACCACGTCAGCGGGAGGCGGTCTTTGGATTCGGGGAACCAGGAATCGAACATGAACGGATAGAAGTGGAGAGGCGGGAAATGGCAACCCAAGACTGACGGCCTTCAGAACAGACCGCCGGATTTCCGCGCGAAAGCACCCGGCGCGTTGGCGCGTAGTCTCACCACCCCCCAGATGACCCCATCCCGCTCACATCATGCCCCGGAACTGGAGCATGCCTTCCTCACGCGCCGTCAATTGCTCAGCCGCGCCGGCATGGGCTTCGGCTCACTGGCGCTGGGTTCCTTGTTCACACAGCCGGTCGGCGCGGCGACGATGGACCCGATGGCGCTGAAAAAACCGCACTTCGAGCCGAAGGCGAAGCGCGTGGTGCATTTCTTCATGAACGGCGGCCCGTCGCATGTGGACACCTTCGATCCGAAGCCGATGCTGGACAAATACGACGGCAAGGCGCTGCCGAACGTGCTCAAAACCGAGCGTCCGACCGGCGCGGGCTTCAAGTCGCCCTTCCAGTTCCGCAAGCGCGGCCAGTGCGGCCTCGAAGTGAGCGAGATCTTCGAGAAGACCGGCGCGTTCGCCGACGACCTGTGCGTGATCCGTTCCATGTATGCGGACGTGCCGAACCATGAGCCGTCGCTCGGCCTCATGAACAGCGGAGAGGGCCGTCTGAACCGCCCGACGATGGGATCCTGGATCACCTACGGCCTCGGCAGCGAGAATCAAAACCTGCCCGGCTACATCTCGATGTGCCCAGGCGGCATGCCGACGCGCCGCACGAAGAACTGGCAGTCCGCCTTCCTGCCCAGCGCTTATCAAGGCGCCTACATCAACACCGAGGACACGCGCGTCGAAAAACTCGTCGAATTCATCCAGAACGGCTCGCTCGACTTGAAGCAGCAGCGCCGCCAGCTCGACCTGCTCCAGGAATTGAACCAGAGGCATCTCGTCGAACGTGAGCGCGATCAGCAGCTCGAAGCCCGCGTGCAGAGCTACGAACTGGCCTACCGAATGCAGATGGAGGCCACGGACGCCTTCGACATTATGCGCGAGCCGGAATCAGTGCGGAGGATGTATGGCGACCACGCCTTCGGCCGCCAGTGCCTCATCGCCCGGCGTCTGCTGGAGCGCGGTGTGCGTTTCATCCAGCTCTGGACCGGCGCGGGCCAGCCGTGGGACAATCACGACGAAATCCTCGAACACCGGAAGCTCGGCCAGCAGACCGACGGCGCGATGGCCGCGTTCATGAGCGATTTGAAGCAGCGCGGCCTGTGGGACGAGACACTGATGATGTGGGGCGGTGAATTCGGCCGCACACCGGCCGTGGAGCTGCCGACACCCGGAGCGAACGCCGGCAAGCAACATGGACGCGACCACAATCACTACGGTTTCACCATGTGGCTGGCCGGCGGCGGCGTGCGCGGCGGTTACACGCATGGCGCGACGGATGAATTTGGCTTCCAGGCCACGGAAAACCCGGTTCATGTGCATGATCTGCACGCGACGATCCTGCGCATTCTCGGCTTCGACCACGAAAAGTTCACATATCGCTACGCCGGCCTCGATTTCCGCCTCACCGGCGTGAACGAGTGCAAGGTGGTGCGGGAGCTGCTGGCGTAGGACGTGAGGCATCGATGGTGCGTGGCAGTGCCTGGCGTGCGCTCAGTCTCGTCCGTTATTTTCTTGCAAATCAAGGTTTCATGATATTCTCAGGCAGCCCGAGCTGTCATGAGCAATCCATCCGACGACCGTCAGCAGGACGAGCTTCCGTCGCACATTCCGACGCCGGAAACGCAGTCGGCCAGCAGCCCGGCCATCGGGGCCGCGCTGTCCTTCATCAGCCTCATCATGCTGGCCTTCATTCTGCGCCTCGCCGTGCCGAAGGAGGACAGCTCCGTGCAGCTCGGCGTTCTCCTTGTTGCCATCGGCTTCGCGCAAATCTGGCTGATCTTCAATTTTCTCAAGTCGTTCAGGAAGTGATGCCCCCCGGCGGAAATGCCGCATTTGCGGCGTATTCATGCGCCTCATGTCTTTCCGATCCCTCTCATGCCTCGCCATCGGCTTCGTTCTGGCTTCCTGCTCGTCCATGCGATCGCCTATCATGCCAGGGGCGACGTCAAAGGACCACGGTGCCATCGGCGCGACCGAAGGCCCGGCGTGGAAGGACGGCTCGCTCTACTTCACCGACGGCAAACACATCAACCGCCTTGGCCCGGATGGCAAAACGACCGTCTTCCGCCACAACGCCTCCAACGGCCTGCTCTTCGACCGCGAAGGCCGCCTCGTCGCCTGCGAATCCGGTCTGCGTCGAGTGACACGAACTGAGAAGGACGGAAGCATCACCGTGTTGGCGGACCGCTTCGAAGGAAAACGCTTCAACACACCCAACGACCTCTGCATGGACTCGAAGGGCCGCATCTACTTCACCGATCCGCGCTATGGATCGCGGAAGGGGATGGAGATTTTTGACCTCGGATTTACTCCGTGGCAGATCGCTGAGATGGAGCGCACGAAGTCATGGAGAAAAGCACTCGTCCGTCCCGTCGAAGGCGTCTATCGCATCGAATCACCACGCAAAGTCACCCGTATCTTCTACGACGGAGCGGAACGTCCCAACGGCATCCTCATCTCACCAGACGACCGTTTTCTCTACATCGCCGACAACAATAACAACACGCACGGCGGCTCGCGGAAACTGCTGCGCTACACGCTCGACAAGAGCGGCGATGTGAAGCCCGGCACGCGCAAGGTCATCTTCGACTGGAAAGACGGTCGCGGCCCCGATGGCATGAAAATGGACGCTGAGGGCCGCATCTACGTTGCCGCTGGCACGAACAAGGCCAACGACTATGAAACCACGCGCTTCAAAGCCGGTTGCTACATCCTTTCGCCCTCCGGCAGGCTCCTCGACTTCATCCCCACCGCCCCCGACGAGTGCTGCAACTGCGCCTTTGGCGGCAAAGACGGCAGAACACTCTACATCACCTCCGGCGGCCATCTGTGGAGTGTTCCTCTGAAATGAAAACCTGCGTCCTCGCACTCCTGCTGCTCCCGTCGCTGCTCGTCGCCGCCGAGCTGCCGGACATCCAAAGCGTGCCGCCCGATCTCATCGTGCCCGCTTTGAGCAAAGGCAAGCCCGCCGCAGGCAAACGCGTCCGTCTCGGACTCAACGTTCTCTACCTGCCCACCGATTGGAAGGCTGACACAAAGTGGCCCGTCATCGTCGAGCTCGCTGGGAACGGCGGCTACAAGAACAAGTATGGCGATGTGAGCACCGGTCTGCCGGAAGGCAGCAATCTCGGCTATGGTCTCTCCGGTGGAAAAGGCTTCATCTGGCTCTGCGTGCCCTACTTGAACGCCACAGGCGATCAAATCGCCATCACCTGGTGGGGCGACAAACCTGCCTACGATCCTCAGCCGACGCTCAAACACCTCCGCGAAAGCGTTCAAAGCCTCTGCCGAGACTTCAGCGGCGATGAAACCAAGGTCGTGCTCGCCGGCTTCTCACGCGGAGCCATCGCCTGCAACTTCCTCGGTCTCCACGACGATGAAACCGCGAAGCTGTGGCACGCCTTCTTCGCCTACAGCCACTACGACGGCGTGCATAAATGGCCGTATCCCAGTTCAGATCGTGAATCGGCTCTCGTGCGACTGAAGCGTCTCGGCAACCGCCCGCAGTTCATCTGCGGTGAAAACACCAACGCCCAAGTGACCGAGCAATACCTCCACCCGTTGCTGCCCAACGCCGATCTGACCTTCCTGAGCACCGGCTTCCGCAATCACAACGACGCGTGGACATTGAGGCCCTGCGAAGCGCGCGAGAAGGCACGTGAGTGGCTGAAACGCGTCACTTCTTCGCCCTGAGCACCGCTTCGACGGCCAGGAGGATCGTTTCGACCTCGGCGAGTCGACCGACGCCTTCGTAACCGCAGGCGAGCATGCCTTCCGCCGGTTCGACGAATTGAGCGCCGAAGCCGCGCAGGGTTTCGACATTCTTCACCGTGGCCGGATGCTGCCACATTTTGCCATTCATGGCCGGAGCGATCAAAATCGGGGCGCGGGTGGCGAGGGCGATGGCGGTGAGAGCGTCGTTGGCGAAGCCGTGGGCCATGCTGGCGAGCACGTTGGCACTGGCGGGTGCAATGAGGAGGAGGTCCGCCTCATCGGCGAGCTGGATGTGACCGGGCTGCCAGCCTTCTTTTTCGGCGAAGAGATCGGTGATGACGGGATTCTTGCTCAGCGTGCTCAAAGTGAGCGGCGTGACGAATTCGAGCGCGGATTTCGTCAGAACACAGGTCACGCGGTGGCCGGCTTTGGTGAGCTGGCTGGCGAGGTCCGCCGCCTTGTAGGCCGCGATGGAACCGGTGACGCCGAGGATGATGCGGGACATGCGAAGGCGACGATAAACGCTAAAACCTGCCCGCAAAGTCCGAACTATGAAGGAACTTGCCTAAGTGCCTGCGAGAAAGCACATTCCCCATCCCCAAACCACCCGATGCGCTGCCCCAAATGCGGAAGCTCCCAGGACAAAGTGATCGACTCCCGCGAGGCGCGGGAAGGTCATGCCATCCGCCGCCGCCGCGAGTGCATGAAGTGCGACTTCCGCTTCACGACCTATGAGATCGTCGAGCGCGAGGAGCTGCGCGTGGTGAAGCGCAACGGTGCCCGCGAGAACTTCAACCGCGACAAGCTGCTGGGCGGCGTGCGCAAGTCCTGCGAAAAGCGTCCGGTGAAGATGGAGCAGCTCGAACAGCTCGTGGACGACATCGCCAACGAGCTGGAGGAGGAAGGCTACCGCGAAATCCCCTCGACAGTGATCGGCGCGAAGGTCATGCGCCGCCTGGAGGCCATCGACCATGTGGCCTACGTCCGCTACGCCTCGGTTTACCGCCAGTTTGAGGACGTGGGCGAGTTCATCGACGAGATCAAGAGTCTCGGCGAACGCCGTCCGCGCGATGGGCGACAGCCCGAGCTTTTCCGTTAATCCGCCATGTCCGAGAAGACCATCTTCCAAAAAATCATCGACCGCGAAATCCCCGCCCCGCTTATTTACGAGGACGACCGGGTGGCGGCCTTCAATGACGTCAATCCACAGGCGCCGACACATGTCCTGATCGTGCCGAAGAAACTGATCCCGCGTGTGGGCGAGGCCGTCGCCGAAGATCAGGCCACACTAGGGGCGCTGCTGCTCGCCGCAGGCAAAATCGCCGATAAACTGGGCATCAAAGAAACCAGCAAAGGCTTCCGCCTCGTGATCAACCACGGCAGGGACGCCGGCGAGTCCGTGCCGCACCTGCATGTGCATCTGCTGGCCGGTCGCAGCCTGGAATGGCCGCCGGGTTGATTTTTTTGCAACTTTGCGCCACCCCGGCTGTTTTTTTGCCCGTCATGGAACCATTTTCGCCCGAAGATCCCCTCAACAAGCTGCTGGCCCAGGCCCGCAAGATCGAGGCGCGTTCCAACTTCACGCAAAACGTGATGCGTGCCGCACGCCAGACGCCACAGGACCATGGCTGGCTGGCCGCTGTGCGCGCTTGGTGGGCGGAAGCCGTGAACCCGTCCGGAAAATGGGCCTTCGCCGCCGGTGTGGCTGCCGCCATCGTTTTGACCGTCGCCGTGCTGCAAACACAGCCGCAGTCGGCCCCGCAAATCGCGGAGAAAGTCATCGCTCCGGTGGTGGAAGAACTGCCAGTCCTGCCTGCTGCGGAGACGCCGTGGGAAACCGCCTATCAAACCGAGGCGCTGCTGGCCGTGGACGACACCTCGCAGTTCACCGACAGTGAGATCAGCTTCCTGCTTTATTGAGTCATCTCACTCATGCCGTAGTGGGCGGCCAGTGAGACGCCGGGTGACTTTCACGCGGCCCCGCCTTTCCCATTGCGACAGCGGCCCCACGCGGCACAATGCGCGTCGTCATGTCCGCCCGACTCGTCTTTTCCGCCTCGCTCTGCCTGATCAGCCTGTTTTTGGCCGGTTGTGAAACCACCGGCCTCTCGCCGCAGCAGGCCATGGCCGTGGAATCACGCCGCCGCCAGATCGCGATGGAGCCGCAGGGGAACTACTACATCGGCCGCCGGTTCTTCATCGACCACACGCACTTCTGGGGCTACCTGCGCAGCCCGGGGCAGGACTGGAACTCCTCACGGCTCGTCATCATGAACGAACGCTATCAAAAAATCCCGAACCGCCTGCCGGAGATGCCTTCCGACGGCGGCTACGCCTACGGTGACGATCACAACACCGAGTATCGCATCTGGGGTCGTTACACCGGCCGGAAGGTTTTCGACCCGAACAGCAACATGGTGCTGCCCGAGTTCGAGCTCGCCCGCTGGGAAGTCCACAATGAAAGCCCCGGCTGGCTCTTCAAACCCAACGAGCGCTTCAACGGCTCCCAGCTCCTGCGCGGCGAACCCGGATCGACGCCGTGACGAAATCGGAATGGCTGGCGGCAATCGAAACAACCGCCCGGCCATTCGGACTTCATTCGTCATTCTGATTTAGTCATTCGTCATTTTATCCTGACATGCCCACGACCGACCTGATCGCCGACCTCGAATGGCGCGGCCTGCTGAAGCAATGCAGCGACCTCGAAACCCTCAAGGAAGCCCTCAAAACGCAGCAGACATTCTATTGCGGCTTTGATCCGACCGCGGACAGCCTGCACATCGGCAACCTGCTTCCGCTCATGGCGTTGCGCCGCGTGCAGGAGCACGGGCACAAGGCCATCGCCATCGTCGGCGGCGGCACCGGCTTGATCGGCGATCCCAGCGGCAAGGCGAACGAGCGCACGCTCAACACGCCCGAGACTGTAGCCGCGTTCGTGAAACGCATCGAGGTGCAGATCAGGAGCATCCTCGTTCCCGACAAGACCATCATCGAAAACAACGCCGACTGGCTCTGCAAGCTCAGCGCCATCGAGCTGCTGCGCGACGTGGGCAAGCACTTCACCATCGCGTGGATGCTGGCGAAGGAATCCGTCGCAGCGCGTCTGGAGAACGGCATCTCCTTCACCGAGTTCACCTACATGATCCTGCAGTCGTATGACTTCGTCGTGCTCAACGAGCGCCACGGCTGCACCGTGCAGATCGGCGGCAGCGACCAGTGGGGGAACATGACCGCCGGCATCGACCTCGTGCGCAAAATGCGCGGCCAGCAGACGCACGTCGTCACATTCCCGCTCGTCACGACGAGTTCCGGTAAAAAATTCGGCAAGTCCGAGGCCGGCGCCATCTGGCTGGACCCGAAGAAGACCAGCCCGTATGCCTTCTACCAGTTCTGGGTGAATTCCGAGGATCCCGACGTGCCGCGCTTCCTGCGTCAGTTCACCCTGCTCCCGCACGCGGAGATCGAAGCCATCGAAGCCGGGCACAACGCCAACCCCGGACAGCGCAGCGGCCATAAGCGCCTCGCCGCCGAGGTCACGCGCATGATTCATGGCGAGGCCGAGCTGCAAAAGGTCATCAACGCATCCAACGCTCTTTTCGGCGGCGCGGATCTCGCCACAGCGGACGTGAACACGCTTATTGAGGCCACCGCTTCCGCTCCCGTGACCGAGGTCGATCTGGCAAACATCCCGCAAGTCGCTGACCTGCTCGTCACGCTCGGCCTTGCGTCCTCGAAAGGCGACGCCGGCCGTCTGATGAAAGGCGGCGGCTTCTACATCAACAACGTCCAGCTCGCCGCCGGAGCTGTTCCCACGCTCACCGCCGAAAACTTCCTCGGCGGCAAGCTCTGCATCCTGCGCAAAGGCAAGAAGAGCTACGCGACGGTGCGGGTGGCGGACGCTTGATTGCCGCAACACAGCGGCGGACGCCGTCGTAGCACTTTTTCATGAGGCGGATCATTCTCACTCTATTCGCAGCCGTCATCGTGCCTGCGAATGGCGAAGTCATCGACGCCGATCTCCTCATCGTCGGCGGCAATGAATCAGCGTGTGCCGCCGCCGTTCAAGCCGCGCGGCTGGGCGTGAAGAAGATCGTGTTGGTGAATGACATCGAGTGGCTTGGCGGGCAGTTCAGTTCCGAAGGCGTCGGTTGTCCGGATGAATGGACGGCGGTGAACGGGCGGCGTGTGAATTTTCCGCGCAGCGGCCTCTACAAGGAGGTGATCGACCGCATCCGTGCGTACAACTCGCAGACCTACGGCATTCCATCGCCTGGAAACGCCTACTGCGGCAACGAAACGATCGAACCGGCGGCTGCAGCGGCGATTTTCGAGCAACTCGTGAAACCGCACGTTGATGTCGGCGTGCTGCGCATCGAACGCGGCTGGCAGCCCGCGGGTGTGCAGGTGGACAAGGGCGCTGTGACCGCTGTCACGTTTCAAAAGGCCTCCAAGCCCGATCTCACCGTTCGCGCGAAGCTCACGATGGACTCATCTGACTGGGGCGACGTGATCCGGCTCAGCGGCGCGAAATATGGCGCAGGTGCGGATTTGAAATCGCGCTTCGGCGAACCGAGCGCACTTGCGAATTACGACGACGGCGATCCGCAGGAGATGAATCCGATCTCGTGGTGCGTTGTGCTGCGCGAAGCCGGGAAGAACAGCACCATTCCGAAGCCCGCTACTTACGACGCGCGTTCCTTCACCCAGCTCGACAAAACGCCGCCGTGGGTGGACAGCGACATGAGCACGGGCATTTACAGCCAGTCGGGCTGGAGCGTTTACACGCATCGTCGTCTCGTTGATCGCTGGCACAACAATCTCGACGCCGGCACCGAGGCGACGTTCCTGAACTGGCCGGTGCAGGATTATCCGCTGTGCCAGTTGCCGCGGCGCGTCGTCGATGCGCTGGAAAAAACCGGCTTTGGCGCGTCGAAGAAAAACATCGTCCATCTCACGCACGCGCAGCGCCAGATCATCTTCGATGACGCGAAACAACATGCGCTGGGCATGCTCCACCACCTGCAAACCGCCGTGCATGACCGTGTGGGCGATTTTCCGCAGACGTTCCGCTACATGAAGCTCACCACGGAGTTCGGCACGCCGGATCTGCTGCCGCCAAAGCCGTATGTGCGCGAAGGTTTGCGGCTGGAGGCTCTCTACATGCTGCGCGAGCAGGACATCCGCGCCGAAACACGTGAACCGAAGTGGGCGAAGGTCATGGTGCCCGACGGCGTGTTCGGTTTTCAGTTCAACATCGACTTCCACCCCACGTGCCGCCGTTTCCTGACCGAAGATCGCAACGGCCCCTGGTTGTATGTGCAGACGCCTTCACGTGGCTGGCACACGGACACGGATCGCGCGATGTTCCCGCTGCGCGGACTCGTGCCTGTGCAGATCAACGGCCTGCTCGGTTGTTCGAAAAACATCGGCGTCAGCAGCGTGGTGCAGAGCGCGCTGCGTCTGCACGGCCAGATGATGCACGTCGGCCAGACGAGCGCCACGTTGGCCTGGATGTGCCTGCGCGACGGCGTGCAGCCGCGCACGGCGGCCGCGTCGCAGAAACACTGGCGCGAGATTCAACTCAAGCTCACGCGTGGTTGCGGCGGGCCGGGCATGCTGCTGTGGCCGTGGCAGGACATGCCGGTGGACGTGCTGCATTTCGAGGCCGCCAACATGCTCGCCGTGCGCGGCATCTGGCCGACGGATGCGGACAGCGTCTTCTTTGACGCAAATCGCACCATGACACGCCGCGAACTCGCCTGCGTGCTCGCGCGCCTCGTCCGCGCGCAAGCGAACGCGCCACATTGGACCATGAACCTGATGCCGCGCTTCACCGATGTCGCTGCGGACGACGCGGATCGTGCCGTCATCGAGTCCCTTTGCGACTGGGGCGTCACGACGACGGAAAAAACCTTCCATCCTGACAACGCGGCGAACTGGGGCACGCTGCACCGCTGGGCATCCGCGCTGAAATTGCCCGCGAATCCCGGCCTGAGCGCCGGGGACGCCGCAGATCGTCCGCTGACGCGTGCCGACGCGGTCATCCAACTGTGGAGAATGCTGCGCGAACGCGGCGAATGGCTCAACGAGGACGACTCCTGGCTGCAACCGGCCAACGATCACGACGAGGACGGCAGGAACGACCTCGACGATCCCCTGCCTTTTGACAGCAACAACAACAACGTGCCGGACCGGCTGGAAAATCTGCCGTGAACCCTGTTCCCGTCGTTTCACGGGACCGTCCGTCAATCATACCCAAGCACGTCGTGCATCTTCCACGACAACGCGCCGCGTCTCGCGCCGCCATCTCCCCACATCCGCATCTCCATCACCTCCAGCGGCTCCAGCCACCTCACGGCTTTTTTCAAACCGGACACATCCGCCCCGCCCTGGCCTCGCACCGTCGCAAACACCCGCAAAAACTCCCGCAGCTTCGTGAAGCTCATCTTCACCCTCATCCCCGGCCACAAGGCGGAACCAGGCTGTCTTAGGTTCTCCACAAATCGAATCTGCTGTCCCCGCGACGTGCCCGCCAGGAACCATTTCTCCGTCAGCGACACGCACGGCAGCAAATCCTCCGACACAAACGGCAGCGCATAAAAATAGCCCGTCACACCATCGCGCTCGCTCCTCGTCGCCCTCGGCAGCTCCAACGGCTGCGGGGTCGGCACGCTCCTCATCAACCGTTGCAGAGCGGGCTCCATGTTCTGCCATGCCAGCCCGATCAGCTCGCGGTTCCTCATCTCATGCAGCAGCGCCAGCCGTGGCAGCGGCACATCCTGCCCGCCCGGTGGCAGTCCCGGCACCACCGGCATCTTGCCGCCGGCATCCAGGATGAAAGCGCCGTCACCGCCCAGTCCCTTCTGCCAGATCGTCTTCGTGCCGTCATACACATCCACCAGCGAAGAAAGGATTGATTGTTCGGCCATTTCCAAAATTTCCGCCGCCTTCTCCCCGCCCACGCCCGCCTGGACCAGCTCCTTCGTCACCGCGTGGGCCGTTTTCATCCACGCCTCAAAATACGCCCGCCCCGCGCCTGTCGCCGTGCTCGGTCCGCCCGCGCCCAGCACAACCGACACATCATCCAGCAGCGGCGTGAACACCGAAGGCTTCGACAGCACCGCCGCGCTCTCCGCGCTCATGCCTCCGGCCCACTCCACCTGCAAACCTCCATCCCACCACGCCACCAGCGCGCCGTTCGTATGGTCGCCGTGGCAACAAGCCCGCTCCGCCAGCGCCAGATCCACCACCACCGGCTCCAGCCTCCGCGCCATGCCCGCAAACATCGTCTCCGACTGCAATCCCGCCAGCAGACCACGCACCATCGGCTGAAACGGCTCGTCCGACTGCAACGCGTCCAAAAACACGCCGTCCCAGCACGCGATCAATCCCAGGCTCCTCACCGCGTCCGCGTCCAGCGCCCGCATTTCTGGACGCGACAGCATCGAATCCTCCACCGCGTTCGCCAGACGCACCTGCTCCGTCGATCCCGCCACCGCCACATACGCCCGCTCCTTGCCCAGGCCCATCGCCAGCACCCATTTCTTCCTCGAAAGCACATCCATCCCGCGTGCGATGCGGTCCCTCATCTCCGGCGGCAGCGGCGCCGCCTTCCCCAGCGCCTCCATCCATCCACGCCGCCGCTCCACCGTCAAAATCTGGTCCATCGCGATCTCATGCACCGTGATCTGCTCACCCTGCGTCGTGACGATGCGCGACTGCGGCGCATCCCCGAGCCATTCCGGCAGGCGCAGCTCGTTGCTGAGCTTCTGCAGCACCCTCTCCGGCTCCGGCGATGTCACGCCGATCATCACCGGCGGCATTTCAAAACGCTCCAGCCACAAAACCAGCGCCTCCAGCACCTGCGCGTCATGCAGCGCCGCCTCCAGCATCTTCCCCGCGTCAAACTGTGTCCCCAATCCCTTCAAAACGCCGCCGCTCATCATCCCGCGATACGCCGTCTCGTTGTAAAGATCATTCAACTGCCGCAGCATCACGACTCCCTTCACACTCTCCCTCCCGAACGCCACGAACACCTCCTCCACCGACGGCCAGGCCGCCGTGTCAGCCGCCGGCATCTTGTCCTCCACCAGCGCCGCCATCTCCTGCCACCAGCGCGATGCTTTCAGCGCCTCCGCATGCTTCTTCAACCCCGCGCTGCTCACGCAAAACTCCACGTCGTCCGGCACACGCGCCGCCAGTCCAAACCGGGCGGCTTCAGTGATCAACGTCGGCTTCACCACGACTGGCACATCCGCCCTTGCCTTCACCGCCGCCTTCTTCTTGCAGCCACATAGCGACACCACCGCGAGGATCAGGAATAATGACAAAGCCCGAATGATGAATGATGAATCAAATCCCGATGACCAACGACGCAGGCCGCTTTCGTCATTCGAGCTTCGGCATTCGTTCGTCATTCGCCATTCTGGTTTCGTCATTACTTCATCGCCGCATACACCCGGTGTACATCGTCGTGCCCATCCAGCGCTTGCAGGAAACTCGCCACCTCATCCCGCTGCGCCTCCGTCAGCTCCGGATATTCCTTCGCCACATAACTCAGCTCCGAAGTCGTGATCACCCATCCTGCCGCCTTCAGCGCCTTCGTCACCGCGTCCAGCGTCGTCGTCTGCGTGAAAAACCGCGCGCCGATGTGTCCAGCCGCTTCTTCATCTTCGATGTCCATCGGCTCCACATTCTCCGCCTCTGCTTCGAGCGCGGCGACTTCGATGTCCAGCGACTTGTCCGCGTGATGCGCCTCGACCAGGCCCACATGATCAAACATCCACATCACCTTGCCCACGCTGCCGGCACGGAACAGCACCTTGATCTCCGAGGATGTGCGGTTGTTGTTGTCCGTGAGGCATTCCACCACCACCGGCACGCGGTGCGGTGTGAAGCCTTCGTAAATCACCGTCTCATACTGCACCGCATCCGGCCCGGTGCCGCTGCCCTTCGCAATCGCACGCTCGATCGTGTCACGCGTCACGCTTTGCTTCTTCGCGTTGGCCACCGCCGCCGCCAGTCGCGCATTGAACTCCGGATGCGGTCCGCCCAGACGCGCCGCCACCTGGATTTCACGCACCAGCTTGCCCGTGATCTTCCCCTTCTGGTCAGCCGCCAGCTCCCGCCATTTCTGTTTCCATTGTGCGCCCATGATGTGTCTTTCGGTTCAAAGTTAGATGCGCATCAAAGGTGGGATGACAGCGAACGCAAGGATTGTGAACGTGGGATGACCTGACCGAACATGATGTTCAGAGCGAAAAGAATTCGACTCTTGGATACAGGTATGTCAAAAGGGTGCCATGCGTTCGATTGAACTGTTCTCAGGTGCGGGTGGTTTAGCTCTAGGCCTCGAAGCCGCTGGTTTCGAGCATCTGGCCCTTGTTGAGCGCAACAAGGATGCCTGTGCGGCTCCTCTTCATCCTTAGCCTAATCTCATACTGCCGACTGTGCCTTGATATGGAGTTTCAAATTGGAGTTCGATATTCGGTTGATGAAATACAAAAGCAGCTGCGAGTAGGCAACGCTGGTGGGATTCGCGTATGCCTAAACAACAAAAAAGTTGAGCGGGTGGTTTTATTTACTGCGGATCCGTCCGCTAGGATTCAAAAAGAAAATCCATATCACGACAGAATCGAAGGAGACATCCTGGTATATTCAGCCGGTGGATTGGAGGGCGATCAATCACTTGCGGGTGTAAACAAGCGCCTCGTGGAACAAAGCAGGACGACATTTCCTATCTACGGATTTAGGCTGCGTGAAAATCGTCGAAAGGTCGGATTGCACCGTTGGGAGTTTATAGGTTTGCTGCAATTCCTCAGAGTTTATCCTGATGCACAAATTGATCGAAGTGCTCGCCTTAGAAAGGTTTGGTTATTCGAATTCCGCATCTGCACCGAAATTGAAACGATAAAACTCTCCAAAGAATTATCGTTGATGCTGTATGCTGTAAAAAACTTCAATTTTGATGCCGAGAGAGAATCAAGATTCACTCCTGAAGCAGTAGAATGTCAAATGAGCACTAGGAAGCAGGATGCGGAAGCTATTGAGCGCGTGCGAGCGAACATGCTTGCACTAAATCCGCTTCACTTTGAGTTATTGGTGAAATCCGCGCTAGAATCATCAGGCTTCTCTAATGTCGTTGCCACTCGCTATTCGCAAGATGGCGGGATTGATGTTAGCGCACACGTCTCTCATGCAACTTGGCCCATTGCTGGTTTATGTGTTCAAGTACAAGTCAAACGCTGGCTACATACCGTTGGGAGAAGAGAAGTGGCAGAGCTGCGAGGCAGTCTCGCTCCATTTGCCCAAGGTGCTGTCGTGACAACGAGCTATTTCTCTCGTGCTGCGGTGACCGAGGCAAAAGCAATTGGGCGACAACCCATCGTTTTAATAGATGGCTTTCAGTTTGCTACCACAGCCTTTGAGAAAAAGCTGATTGCTGATTAAGCTTTTAGCAAATTTTTATCAACGGCATCCAAGGCGCTTTGAAGTTGTAGGATGCGCATGCTTAAATCGGCCAGGTCATTTGACACGGATATTGAATCAAGTGTGCTGCGTGCAGAAGAGATCAGTTCTGCTACTTCAGGAAGCTCAACGCATATCGGGCCAATACACTCATAACCAGCCTCCTCCGCGCTATCAATAAAATGCTGGGCATGCTTCAATGACTTGTAACAGTGCATGTATTGTTCAGTGGAAGATCCGCCGAACTGAAGAACTGCAAAAAGGGCAAATGAACAATCCATGGAGGAATTTGAAGCAAGTTTGGACGCAAATCAAATTGGCGGTTCGCTGTTTTGAGTGAGTAAAAAATGTTACCCGCACCCCCACGCTCCAGCTAGTTAGTTTGCCGTCCTCCAGACGGATGGCTCCGTGTCCGAACTGCTTTCCCATCGAAACCCCATCGGCAAGCAGTCATCATAGGGTTTCGAGGGGAAAGCAGTTCCTGCCAAATGCCACCGGTTCGGACCTCCTTCTGACCGATCCAGCCCCCTGGCGCCCCACTCGAAATAGAAAGATTCATCAAATCTGAATTGCCTCACTACAGACGAGCAAGGGTGACGACATCTGGATCACTCTGGGTGAAGCGTTGGTGATCCAGCGCTTTCAGCCGCTTTGGAACCAAGTCGTCGAAGGTTTTGGAAATCACGACCCTGGTTCTGGCAGATACGAGGGCATGCGTCCACTTTGGGATGAGCTTCACCCTGGACGGTCATGGGCGGCTCGCTGCAAACCACCCAAACTGACGCATGCTCAGATTGTCGAGGCGGTCGCGGATTACATGAAAATTTTCAAGAGCCGCAGTTGAGAACGCATCCTCACAAAAACCGAGCCGTAAGGCTCTCTTTGCACTTCTTCACCTGCTCCGGTGTTCCGGCGGCGACGAGTTGGCCGCCTTCGGTGCCGGCTTCGGGGCCGATGTCGATGAGGTAGTCGGCTTCGGCATAGACATCCGGGTGGTGCTCGATGACGACGACGGTGTGGCCTTCATCGACGAGGCGGTGCAGCACGTCGATCAAACGGGCGACATCGCGGATGTGGAGGCCGATGGTGGGCTCTTCGATGAGGTAGAGGTTTCGTTTCCCGGCCTTTTGAATGCCTTTGAGCTGCTCCTTGATCGTTTTGCCGTCGCCGCTGCGCAGTTCGGTGACGAGTTTGATGCGCTGCGCCTCGCCGCCGCTGAGCGTGGGGCTGGGCTGGCCGAGTTGCAGATAGCCAAGACCGGTGTCGGCGAGCAACCGCAACGGACGCGCGATTTTTTGCACGGGCGCGAAGAACTTGGCGGCCTCGGTGATGCTCATGCGGAGCACGTCGCCGATGTGTTTGCCGTTGTATTCGATCTCCAGCGTGGCGGCGTTGAAGCGCAGGCTGTGGCAGGTTTCGCAATGCACGCGAGTCGTTGGGAGGAAGGCCATCTCGACTTTGATCTCGCCATTGCCGCCGCAGGTCTCGCAGCGGCCGCCTTCGGTGTTGAAGGAGAAACGGCTGGCGGTGTAGCCGCGCGTTCTGGCGAGCGGCACCTGCGCAAACAGAGCGCGGATGTCGTCGAGGATGCCAACGTAGGTCGCGGGGCAGGAGCGGCTCGTTTTGCCGATGGGGCTTTGATCGACCTCGTGGACGGTTTGCAGGTTCTCGAAGCCCGTGATGCTCTTCCAGGCCTTCGTGACCTTGATCTTGGCCTTGCTGATTTTTTCGCGCACAGCTGGCGACAACGCGCCGTGCATAAAGCTGCTCTTGCCGCTGCCGCTGACGCCGGTGAGCACGGTCAAACGGGCGAGCGGGATGCTGACGTCGATGTTTTTGAGGTTGTTCGCCGTGGCACCGGTGACGCGGAGCCAGCCGTCCTTCGATTTCAAGGCGGGAAGCGGCCTGCGCTCGCCGCGCACGGGATGTTTCAACGGTTTGTTGAGGCTCTGACCGGTGATGCTGGCCTTGTTCTTCAAAACCTTCTTCAAACTGCCCTGCGCAACGACCTGTCCGCCGAATTTGCCCGCGCCGGGGCCGAGATCGAGGATCGTGTCGGCGCGTTTCATCGTCTCGTCATCGTGCTCGACGACGAGGAGGCTGTTGCCTTTGTCGCGGAGGGCGGTGAGCGTGTTGAGGAGCTTTTCGTTGTCGCGCGGATGCAGGCCGATGGTGGGCTCGTCGAGGACGTAGAGGACGCCACGGAGGTTGCTGCCGAGCTGCGCGGACAAACGAATGCGCTGCGCCTCGCCGCCGCTGAGCGTGTCGGCGCTGCGGTTGAGCTGGAGGTAGCCGAGGCCGACCTCTTGCATGAATTTGAGCCGCTGGGAGATTTCCGCGACGATGTCGCGGGCGATGATGGCCTCGGTGCCGTCGAATTTGAGCTTGGCGATGAGTTTTCCGGCTTCTCCGGCGGTGAGCGCGGCGAAGTCCTGGATGGTGGTTTTTTGGAGCTGCACGGCGCGGCCGATCTCGTTGATGCGGCTGCCGTGGCACGTCGGGCACACCTGGCGTGGCGCGGCGTCGTCATCGTCGTCGCTGCCAAAGCGGCGTTCTTCTTCGAGCTCGGCTTCCAGCATCGAAACGTCGGCGTTGCGGTCGCTGAGATCGCGTTTGTGGCCGGTGTAGCCAAAGCCACGGCAGTCTTTGCACCAGCCGTGCGGGCTGTTGAAGCTGAAGAGACGCGGATCGAGCTCTTCGAAGCTCCAGCCGCAGCTCGGGCAGCTCATTTCGGTGCTGAGCACATGCATCGATTTGTCGGCAAGGCGCAGCTTGATGGTGCCTTTGCCCATCTTGAGCGCGGTTTCGATGTGCGGACGCAAAACATCGGCTTTTTCGCCTTTGGCGACCTTCGCGATGACGGCGTCGATGCTGTGCTCTTTGAAGCGTTCGAGGCGTTTGAAGCCCATCGTCGGTTTGAACTCGCCATCGACCCAAAGGGTCTCGATGCCGTGTTTGGCGGCGTTTTCGGCGACGTCGGTGTGGAAGCCTTTGCGTGCTTTGATCAGCGGCGCGAGCAAATGGCCGCCGCTGGTGCGCAGGTGGCCCTGGATGGTTTTCAAGATGGCCTCCGAACTCTGCTTCTTCACGGCCACGGCGCATTTCGGGCAGAACTGCGTGCCGAGCTTCGCAAAGAGCAGGCGCAGGAAGTGATACACCTCCGTCACCGTCGCCACGGTCGATTTGCCGCCGCCGCGTGAGATGCGCTGCTCGATGGCGACCGTCGGCGGCACGCCGCTGATGAGATCGACCTCCGGCTTCTCCATCTGCTCCACAAACGTGCGCGCATAGACCGACATCGAGTCGAGGAAGCGGCGCTGGCCTTCCGCGAAGATGAGGTCGAAGGCGAGGGATGACTTGCCGCTGCCGCTGAGACCCGTGACGACGACGAATTCGTCGCGGGGGATGTCGAGGGAAATGTTCTTGAGGTTGTGTTCGCGGGCGCCACGGATGCTGATCGCGTTCTTCGTTTCAAGTTTCAGGTTTAAAGTTTCAAGATGGCCCGTGCGATAACTTGCAGGCGATTCGGCCACGGAACTTGAAACTTGAAACTTGGAACCTGAAACAACCGGCTTGAGATACCGCCCGGTGTGTGATGCACTGCACTCCGCCACGTCCTCCGGCGTCCCCGCGATCACGAGCGTCCCACCACCCGCGCCGCCCTCAGGCCCAAGATCGAGCACCCAGTCGGCGCATTTGATGACTTCGAGATTGTGCTCGATGACGACGAGGCTGTTGCCTTCATCGACGAGGCGCTGGAGGAGTTTGATGAGCAATGCGATGTCGTCAAAATGGAGGCCGGTGGTGGGTTCGTCGAGGAGGAGAAGGCTGCTCTTGCCCGGTGTTTGCGGCTCTAGCAGGTGGCCGACGAGTTTGAGGCGCTGCGCTTCACCACCGCTGAGCGTGTTGAGCGGCTGGCCGAGGCGCAAGTAGCCGAGTCCGGCATCAATGACGAGCTGCAGGCTGCGATTGATCGCCGCGACGGTGCGATGCTCGATGCTGGCGAACCACGGCACCGCGTCGTCGATGGTCATGCTGAGCACATCGTGGATGGATTTGCCGTGGAGGAGGATTTGCAGGGCGTGTGGCTTGTAGCGTTTGCCTTCGCACTCGGGGCAGGTGACGAAGAGATCGCTGAGGAACTGCATCTCGATTTTTTCGAAGCCGTTGCCCATGCAGCGCTCACAGCGGCCCTCACCGCTGTTGAAGCTGAAGAAGCCGGGCATGATGCCCTGCGTGGCCGCGTCGTCGCACGCGGCGAAGAGCGTGCGGATGTGATCAAACGCGCCCGTGAACACCGCCGGCGTCGAGCGCGGCGTGCGTGCGAGCGGTGATTGATCGACCATCACCACGCTGCCAAGCTGCTCCCAGCCGCTGATGCTCCCGACGCGGCCCGGTTCCTCCTCGCACACCTCGCCGCGCAGACGTTGCAGGTTCCGATAGAGCACGTCATGCACGAGCGTCGATTTGCCGGAGCCGCTGACGCCGGTGATGCAGACGAAGGCGTTCAGCGGGATGTCCGCGTCGAGTTTGCGGAGGTTGTTCTGGCGGGCGGAGCGGATGCGAAGGCAGTTCTTGGTTCCTGGTTCTTGGTTCTTGGTTTTGGATGAGGCGGAACGGACAGAACCGACAGAACGGTAAGAGGGGTAGAAGTAGGAGAGGGGGATGCCGTTTTGCTTGGCCGTGGACTCGAAAAGCGAGCGTGGATACGGGTGAGCGATGACATCGATGGGGACGATGTTGTGATCGTCGGCTTTGGAAAAGTTCTCGGGGTTGGTATCGCCAGTGAGGATTCTATCAGCGGCGCGATACCAGAAAGCTTTGTTGGCATACTGGCTGAGCATCATGTCGTCAGGCACACGGACAAAGCCGCACTGGATCATGAAGTCGTTCACTTCCTGCTGTGTGGGGCGACCGAGGTCCACCTCGGTCTGCGAAGTCACGATGGACGCTGTTTTGCCTTTTTCTTTATGCACACTTTCCACGCGGATGGTGTCGCCAAACACGAGATTTTGAGTGCCGAGGCGAAGTAGATACTCGGTGGGCAAGGCGTGGCGCAGAGTGAGCTTGTTCGACTTGTTGTCGCTGTCTTGATCGATCACGAAGCCGAACTGGCCACGATTGGTGATCTTGTGAACGACCTGGCCGCCTTGCTGATGATAGACCTCATGCTCGCCACCGCCGCCAATGTGCCTGCCAAGATCGGTCGGCTCTGCGGCGTGGCGGTTGAGGATGGCTAGCTGGTCATCGAGAAGCCTCTCTCTTTTCTGGCGGCGAGACCAGCCGAAACTTTCTTGATGAGCTCCTCGGTGGAGTTCTTCGGCGCACGGATGCGGAGCTGGCGCAGCTTTTCCGGATCGGTCTCGAAGGGACGAATCGGCTTTTGAGTGCTGGAAGAGGGCTTGGTAGGCACGGCTGCGGGATTCATCGTCGGAGAGGGCGGGGAGGTCGAGTGGTTTTTCAGACGCTGAGGAAGTGGGTCGGCGTTTGGATGGAACAGGGATGCTCTTTCGCCCGAAAAGATAATCACCGGTCAGCGAGCCCTTCGTTTTCGAGAGCTTCTCCAGCGGCCCGTTGAAGACGAGTTCGCCGCCTTTTTCGCCGCGGCCGGGGCCGATGTCGATGAGGTTGTCGGCGGCTTGCATGACGGCTTCTTCGTGCTCGACGACGAGGAGGGTGTTGCCTTTGTCGCGCAGGCCTTCCATGACGCCGATGAGGCGGCCGATGTCTCGCGGATGGAGGCCGATGCTGGGTTCGTCGAGGACGAAGAGGGTGTTTACTAACGATGCACCGAGGCAGGTGGTGAGGTTGACACGTTGCAACTCGCCGCCGCTCAGCGTGCGGGTTTGGCGGTCGAGATTGAGGTAACCGAGGCCGGCGCGGTCCATGTAGCTGACGCGGCTGGCGATTTCATCACGCAGGAGTTTCGCGGCGTGGTCGCCCGTTTTGAGCGGCCAGGTTTGCACGAGCGGGTGCAGCTCACTCACGGGCATGCGCCAGAGATCGGCGATGGTGTGCGGGCCGATGCGGAAGGCGTAGGCTTCTTTTTTGAGGCGGCCGCCGCCGCAGTCGGCGCACTCGGTGTAGGCGCGGTAGCGGCTGAGGAAGACGCGGACGTGCATCTTGTAGCTGCGGGATTCCATCCACTTGAAGAAGCCGCGCACGCCATACCACTCGCCGCGGTTGTAGGCGGCCTCGGGATCGGGGTCGGTGCCTTCGATGAGCCACTGGCGCTCGGCGGGCGTGTAGTCGTCGAGTGGTTTGTGGATGTCGATGCCGCGCTTGCGTGCGGCGCGTTCGAGATCGAGCTGCGACTCGCCGTAGGCGCTGCCTTGGAAGGGGCGGACGAGGCCGAGATTGATGGAGAGTGATTCGTCGGGGATGGCTTTGCCGATGTCGATGCCGAGCGTGCGGCCAAAGCCGCGGCAGGCGGGGCAGGCGCCTATTGGACTATTGAAACTAAAGAGTCCTGGCGTTGGCGTGGGGAGTGAGATCACGCAATCTGCGCAGGACCAGTCGGTGCTGAAATTTAAGATTTTAGATTCCTGATTCCTGATTCCATTTTCCAAAGAGACGGCGCAGTGGCCTTTGCCGTGGCGGAGGGCTGCTTCGAGGGATTCGGAGAGGCGGGATTTGGCTTTTTCTTCGAGGGTGAGGCGATCCTGGATGATGAGGAGCTGCGCGGGGAGTTTGCGGGCGCCGAGTTCGTCGAGGCGGAGCGTCTGGCCGTAGAGATGGGCGCGGACGAAGCCCTGAGATTGCAGAAACGCGGCGAAGTCGGCGGTGACGGCATTCTTTGGCACCGGCACGGGAAAGAGGATGAGCGCCTGCGAGCTGGCGTGATGCGTGAGGAGATCGCGCAGGATGCTTTCGGGTGTCTCGGGGCGGATGGGGCGTTTGCAGCCGGGGCAGGTCGCTTCGGCGAGACGCGGGAAGATCATTTTGAGGTAATCATTGATCTCCGTGATGGTGCCGACGGTGCTGCGGGTGCTGCGC
Source organism: Verrucomicrobiaceae bacterium (assembly GCA_016795375.1). GTDB lineage: Bacteria > Verrucomicrobiota > Verrucomicrobiia > Verrucomicrobiales > Verrucomicrobiaceae > Prosthecobacter. Next base: position 10,054 of record JAEUHJ010000131.1, on the reverse strand, counting down.
ATGTTATTCACCTGCTCGATGGCGATGGCGGGCGGGATGCCTTCGATGGCGTCCACCTTCGGCTTGTCCATGCGCTCGAAGAACTGCCGCGTGTAAGGCGAAAAGGTCTCCACATAGCGGCGCTGGCCCTCAGCGTAGATCGTATCAAAGGCCAGCGATGACTTCCCGCTGCCGCTTGGCCCTGTGATGACGTTCAATTTCCCCAGCGGCAGATCGAGATCGATGCCCTTCAGATTGTTTTGCTTCGCCCCGCGGATGCGGATGGAGTCGGCGACGAGTTTGCGGGCGGATTTCTTTGCCATGGGAACCGCGAGGCTAGCGAGACGCTCCGAGGTGGCAAACGGGCGCTTGTGCGGCCAGTCAATCCGCCGCCGCGAGAATGCCCGCCGCCTTGTGCAGGGTCTCCTCGTATTCCCTTTCCGGCACGGAGTCGGCGACGATGCCGGAGCCGGTGTGGAAGGTGATCCCGTCGCCTTTCTGCACGGCGGTGCGGATGGCGATGTTCCACTGGCTGCGGCCGTCAAAGCCGAACCAGCCGATGGCGCCGGTGTAAAGGCCGCGCGGATGCGGTTCGAGTTCCGCGATGATTTCCTTGGCACGCTTTTTCGGCGCGCCGGTGATGCTGCCGCCGGGAAAGCAGGCGCGGAAGGCATCCACATGATCGACATGCGGGCGCAGCATGCCGGTGACGGTGGAAACGAGATGATGCACCTGCGCAAAGCGCTCCACCCGCCACAATTCCGGCACGGTGACACTGCCGAACTCGCAGACCTGGCCGAGATCGTTGCGTTGAAGGTCGGTGATCATGAGCAGCTCGGCGCGTTCCTTGGCGGAGGCGGTGAGTTCGCGCACGGCGGCGGCATCGCGGTCAGGATCGCTGACGAAACGAGGCCGTGTGCCTTTGATCGGACGTGTGGCGACGCGGGAGCCGTGCATGCGCAGGAAAAGTTCCGGCGAGGCGGAGAGGACGGTCGTCCCCGCCAGCCGCATGAAGGCGGCATGCGGGGCGGGAGACACGGTGCGTAGCTTCAGGTAGAGCGCGAGCGCGTCGGCATCCTGCAGCCAGTCTGCTTTCCACGGGCAGGATAGATTGACCTGGTAGATGTCTCCTGCGGCGATGTAGTCCTGCGCCTGGCGGACCATGCGGATGAAGTCGTCACGAGTGACACCGGGTTGGAAATGGGGCCTCGGAGCAGCGGGAGATTTGAAATTTGAGATTTGAAATTTGAAATCACCGAATTGGTGCCAGCGGCCGTGATCGTGATCGTAAACGAGGCCGTGGGGGTAGATGCCGAAGGTGAATTGACCATCGTAGCCGACCCAGCCATACAAGCCGCCGGCTGCGGCACGCGGGGCGCGCAGGGCGGCGCGGACTTTTTCCCAATCGTGGTCGATGTGGCCTTGCAGAACCTCGACCGGGTCGGCCGTGAGCAGGGAAACCGAGCCTGGCAGGGCGAGGGAGGAGTCCATCCAGATGAAGCCTTCGCGCTGGCACAGTTGTGCCGCGATTTGGGCGGGTGTGAAGGAAAATGCGCACCGATGATGATGTGGCGACGTTTCCAGGGCATGACTAAACAGCGGCAGAGTGTGACCTTCCGGCATTTTGAATGAAGACCCTTGGAGCATTGACACTGGGAAGCCCGGATCGTACCATACGCCCCTTTTCCAGCAACCTGTGACACCACCTTCAACCGTCCTGCCTCCTGATCGTGAACGCGCCTCCGCCGTGGCGTGGGGGGTGCTTTGCGTGTTGGCGGTGGTGCAGATCGGCCTGGCGGCGAAGCTTCTGATCGCGAGAAATCCGCTGGGCCGTTCGCTCGCTTCTTCGCAGGTGCCTGTTTTACCTGCGCAGACGAGCGTGGTGCCGGAGATCGGGCAGATTGCCGTCCCGCAATCCAGTTCGATCGCGCCGCCGCCGCCGGGGGTGCTGATGACTGCGCCTGCCACAGTGCCCGCAGCGCCTGTTTCGAGTGCCCCACCACCCATAGGCTCTTTTCAGCAACAAGGCGCACCTCCGGTGATCTCACCGTCGGCTGCTCCAGCACCGGCTCCGCGAACCCAACTGCCGGCCGCGCCGGCCAAACCCAGCCCGCCGCCACCTGGGCCGGTTCCGCAGCCGGCGAAACCGGACGCGGCGACCATGCTGCTGCGGGATGTGAATTACGTCGTCACCACCGCCAAGGAAATCCGCGGTGCGGGCGACATGAACGGCGCGTTGGAAATGCTGCGCCGCGCGGATGAACTCACGCCGGATCATCCTGCGATCATCGCGGAGATGGCGCAGACTTATGAGCAGATGGGCGTGGCCGCGAAGGCCACGGACAACTGGAGGCGCATCCAGCTTCTCGGCGCGACGAAGGCAGGCAGTTTTTTTGAACTGGCCTCCCGTCGTCTCAGCGCCGGACCGGCGGCGACCGCGCTCGCCACCGCGAGCATCGAAGGGGAAAAAGTCCTGCGCCTCGGCGCCTGCCAGGTGGCGCGCGATTTCTCCGTGGGCAGCGGCGAGCGGTACACGCTGCGTGTTCCCATCGTGCGCAATGGCAGCCATCTGGTGGACCGCAACGCGGTAAACCTGGAGGTTTTCTTTTTCGACAAGGTGAATGGCATCCAGGTGGCGCAAAGCATCGCGCCGGAGCCGGTCGAGACGTGGCAGTCCGCTCCTGTGGACTGGGGTGGTGGCACGGGTGAGGAGACGCTGGACGTGGTTTATCACCTGCCGGCCCTCTCCGTCGCAGAAATGCAACAGCATGGCCGGCGCTCATATCACGGCTACATGCTGCGCCTCTACTATAACAACAAGCTCCAGGATGTGGCCGCCGAGCCCCGTGATCTCCTGGGGTTCGGATCCGCGCCGGGCGCTCCTGCCGGCGCCAATCCGCTGCTCCCGCCCGTGGGGAGATGATCGCCATCCGACACCGCACGCATGACTCTTTTGTTCGTTGATTCCAGTGCCGCACAGCACGAAACGCGCCTTGGCTGGCTGCGGGACGGCCTTCCCGGCTTCAACATCGTCGATTTCACCACGGTGGAGGCCGCAGGCGCGTGGATCGCCAGGGCTGACGCGCTCGACATCCTCGTCACCGAGGCGATTTTCCCCACGCAGGAGACGGGCTTTACCGTGCGCGACGCGGCGCGGGCGCGTTTCCCGCAACTGCGCGTGCTTTTCACCACGCGTTATGATCTGACCGGCTTCGAGGAGCAGATCGCCGACGGGCTGGTGCTCAAAGACGCGCCTTACACGCCGGAAAAACTGCTGGGGCGTGTGCGCTCGCTGCTGACGCTGCCTGACGAATCGGACGCGCCGCCGCCGGTGATGCCGCCGGGCACCGTGCTGGGCAACTACCAGGTGCTGGAACGGCTTCACATCGAAAAGGACGCCGAGACCTACCGTGCGCTCCAGGTCACGGTGCAGAGGCCGGTGGCGTTGGTCTTGTTGAAACCGGAGCATCTGAAGCAGCCGGAGATCGTGGCGAAATTCAAGGAGCGCGAGCGTGTGAAGGCCTCGCTCGCGCACCCGCGCATCGCGCCGCTGTTTGAGGCCGGGGAGGCGAACGGGTGGCTTTTTTACACCCGCGAGCTGCCCCGCGGCCGCAGCCTTGCGGAGATCGAGCAGACGGAGGAGCTGTTCGGCGAGCGCCGCCTCACAGAGGTGCTCTTTGGCGTGGCCGAGGCGATGCAGTTCGCCACCGGGCGGGGTTATCACCACCGCAGCATCGAGGCGCGCGACATTTACATCGATGCCGAGCATCAGGCGAGCATCGTGAACTTCTTCCGTCCGCCTTCCGCCGTCAAACGTGATGCCAGGGCCGACGTGCGCGCGCTGCTGGCCCTGATGCGTCCCGTCGCGGCGGAAGGAAAGGCGCGCGGGCTGCTGCAATCGCTCGCGGACGCGAATCATGACTGGAACGGCCTGCTTTCCGCGTTGGACGACATGCGTGATGAAATGCGCGAGCACAGCATCGTGCGCAAGATCGAGGCGGAGACGCTGCCAGTGAATGTGAGCGGCCAGAAGCCATGGTGGGTGTGGGCGATGGTGGCCCTCATCCTGCTCATCGTCGCCGGTCTGGGCGCGCTCATGAACGGCAACAGCCCGGTGTCGGGGACTGGCACCACCGCGCTGCCGGTGGAGCTGGTGCACATCCCCGCCGGGGAGTTCAGATACCAGAAAAATGAAAAGGTCCGGCTGCCCGAGTTCTGGATCAGCAAGCACGAGATCACCATCGGTCAGTATGCGGAGTTTCTCGAAACGTTGAAAACAGCAAAACCGGGTGAATTCGACCATCCGCTCCAGCCCAAGACCAAAACCAGCCACGAACCCGCCAAGTGGAGCACCTATTACGCCGCGGCCAAGGGCGGCACCACCTTCAACGGCGAAAGCATCACGCTGAACACGCCTGTCACGCAGGTGGACTGGTGGGACGCGCAGGCTTTTGCCAGATGGAAAGGCCAACGGCTGCCCACCGAACAGGAGTGGGAAAAGGCCGCGCGTGGTGAGAACGGCCTCAACTATCCCTGGGGAAACCAGATGCTCCCCAAGGCCGCAAATCTCGGCGACGACTACAATCCCGCCCTCAAGGGCCGCGGTGGCAGCATCGACGGCCACAACCTCTGGGCTCCGACCACCCGCATCTGCCAGGATGTCAGCCCGTATGGCGTGTGTGACATGGCTGGCAACGTCAGCGAATGGACCTCCGGCGAGAGCAGGGACGGTGAATGGCCGCCGCATCCGGACTACATCGACATCAAGATGCCCGTCGTGCGCGGCGGCCACTTCGGCCTGAAAAGCAGCGACCACCTGCTCACCGACCGGCTCTTTCCAGAATCCGCCAACGAGGCCACACTCGCCCGCGGCTTCCGCACCGCCTCCAGCACTGCTCCCGCCAAACCCCGACCGTGAAGTTCATGAACCGCCTCCTTTTGCTGCTGTCCGCCGGGCTGCTCGCCGCCGCCGGCACTGCCAACGCGCAGTATGTGACCAATCTCACCCTGCTGAAAAATCAATTCCTCACCGGGGAGCCGGTCGTGGCCCAGGTCACCATCATCAATCGGTCCGGCGCGGATGTCGTGCTCGGCGGTCATGGCGCGCGTGACTGGCTGCAGTTTGAGATCACCGAGGCCACCGGCCGCAGGCTCTCCCCCGTGACCATCGGCTCCGAGAAGCCCGTCACCATCAAGGCCGGCGCCGCGAACAAACAGACTGTCGAAATCTCCGGCGGCTACTCCACAGCCGACCTCGGCACCTTCAGCATGGTGGCCAATGTGCTCCATCCCATCACCGGCCAGTATTACATGTCCAACAAGGTGCGCATGACCATCACCGACACGAAGTCGAATCTCTTCGACCAGCCTTTCGGCGTGCCGGCCGGCTTCCCGAACGCCGGACGTGCGCGGCGTTACCAGATCATCCTTTTTCGCGAGCTCGACACGCTGCTGCTCTACAGCCGTGTGACCGACGACAAAAGCGGCGCCTATCTCACCACGCTCCTCCTCGGCCCCGTCATCATGGTGTCCCAGCCGCAGATCAGCATCGACGCGAAAAACAAGCTCCACGTCTTCTTCCTGGCCCAGCCGCACATCTACTGCCACGCCATCGTGAATCCTGACGGCAAGGTCTTCAAACGCAGCTACTACCGTGATGACGACGGCAGCCGTCCCTCTCTTCTGATGGCCGGCGGCACCGGGCAGGTCATCGGCGGCGTGTTTTTCGACCCTTCCGCGCCCCCGCCCGCGAAAAAGAAACTGCGCAAGGCATCCGAGCGCCCGTCCGGACTGTGACCGCCACCTCCGCACGGACATCTTTCCATGCTGACACAACTATTCTGGCTCGTCTCCATCATTGCCTCGATGTTCCAGGTGGCGTTGATCATCGGTGCCTTCATCAATCAAGGCATCACACCGGAGGCGCGTTTCAAAAACTGGACGAAGAAGCCCTTCATCCGCATCGCTGTGTCATTTTTCACTGGTTTGGGCTGGGGTGGCGTGCTGGCGGCGCGCCGTGGGCTGCCTCCGGAATCCATGACTGTCATCGCGCTCGTCTCCGGCGTCGCGTTCACGCTGCTGATGGCCGCGCTCATTCGTTTTCTTCTCGAAAAATGACGCCTTCAGGTCGTGAGATGCGGCCGGCGGGAGGCGTTCATCTCCGCTGCCATGCGTCTCCGTCATCTCGTCCCCGCCCTTTTCCTTGCCGCCGTCGTTCATTCGCATGCTGCTGATGCGCCGAAGTGGAAAAAACTCACCCCACAGACGCCTGCTGGCTTCACGCTGAGGACGCTCGAAGTCGCGAAATACCCCGAACACATCGTCGAGCTTTATGTTTATGTGCCGGATGCCGAAGGAACGTGGCCTTGCGTCCTTGACATCCACGGCGGCGGCTGGAAAGCGCGGCAAATCGAGTCCGACAAGCCGATGATGGAGCGCCTGGCACAGCGCGGCTTCGTCACCGCGCTCATCACCTACCGCCTCAGCACCGAGGCGAAATTCCCCGCCGCGCTGCACGACTGCAAAGCCGCGCTGCGCTGCCTGCGTGCCCACGCGAAGGAATTGAAGCTCGACCCCGCGCGCATCGGCTGCATGGGCGGCTCCGCCGGCGGCCATCTCTCCGGTCTGACCGGCATGACAGGCGGGCTGCCGGAGTTTGAAGGTGACGGGCCGTTCAAGGACCAGTCCAGCGCAGTGCAGGCCTGCATCGTCATGGCTGCCACGCAGGATCTCCTCGCCGCCAACACCGGGAAGAAGAATGAGGGCGCGCAGCTCTTTTTCGGCGCTTCCGCCGATGAAAACCCGGCCATCTACAAGGCCGCCTCTCCCATCACCCACGTCCGCCCTGGCGTTCCGCCGACGATCTACATCGAGGGCGAGAAAGACACCCTCAAAGTCGGCCGTGCCGAGATGATGGAGAAGCTGAAGGCGCTCGGCATCGAGACCGCCGTCCACACGCTGAAGTACGCCCCGCATCCGTTCTGGATGAGCGACCCCTGGTGTGCCGAGACTGTCGATATCGCCGCCGCCTTCTTCAAAAAGCACCTCGGTGAACCGGTGACGCAGTGAATCCCGGCTATTTCACCGCCTTCGGCAGCGCCTGCACCAGCAGGCTGTAAAACTCATTTTCCGCAGGCTTCTCACCGTCGCTTTTCAGGATGTTCGCCACAACCCCCAGCACCTCCTTCTGCGATGCCTTCGTTTTGAAAGCCTGCGCTCGTTCGTTCATGTAGTCGATCATCATGTCCTCGTCCTCCGACATCTCCCGTGCCCGCGCGAAGGACTCGTCGATGAACAGCTTCTTCGGGTATTTCGACTCCCACCCCTCCGCGATGAAGGCGGACTCCAGCAGATGCTCCTCCCGCATGGAAATATGTGCGTCCGCGTAAAGCGAGAGTGTCAGCAGATCAAACAGGGCTTCGCGTTCGGCTTGTGTCATGGCGGGATTTTGTCAAAAAACGCGCTTCATGATCAAGACTTACTTCACGCCACTCCCATCTTGACCATTCCTCGGCCCTCTTGACCTCTTGACGCCCACCATGTCCGACGCCGCCACGACCCCGATGATGAAGCAGTATCTCGCCATGCGGCGCGAGCTGCCGGAGGATGTGCTGCTCTTCTTCCGCCTCGGCGACTTTTACGAGTTGTTCTTCGAGGATGCCAAAACCGCCTCGCCCATCCTCAATGTGGCGCTCACCAAGCGAAACGGCGTGCCCATGTGCGGCGTGCCGCATCATTCTTCGCAGGGTTACATCGCGAAGCTCATCAAGGCCGGCAAACGCGTCGCCATCGGCGAGCAGACGAGCGATCCGGTGCCGGGAAAAATCGTCGAGCGTGCCATCTCGCAAATCCTCAGCGCAGGCACCGTCAACGACCTCAACCTGCTCGACTCGAACCGCCCGAATTACCTCGCCGCCGTCTTCCGCGATACCAAAGGCAAAAAACTCGGCCTCGCCTACGTCGATCACACCACGGGTGAGTTTGAAGTGGCCGAGTTCAAAGACGCCACCGAACTCGCCGATGAGCTGGAGCGCCTCCAGGCCAGCGAACTGCTCTTCAGCGATGATCAGCGTGATTTGATCGGGCAGCTCGGCAGTCCCGCCAGCGCCCTCGCCGTCGAGAGTTACCTCTTTTTGCTCGATCAGGCCCAGCACAGCCTCACGCAGCATTTCAAAGTGCAGTCGCTCGATGGCTTCGGCTGCCAGGGGCTCAGCGCCGCGCTGTGTGCCGCGGGCTGCATCCTGCAATACCTGCAATTCCAGCTCCGCCGCAGTGTCGAGCACATCCAGCGCCTGCGTGTCGCGCAAACGAGCGACGTGGTGCTCATCGACGCCGCCAGCCAGAGCCACCTCGAACTCGTCAGCGCCCGTGGCGGGAATGCGCACACGCTCCTGAGCGCCCTCGACCGCACCTGCACCCCCATGGGCGGCCGCAAGCTCCGCCATTGGGTCCTCCACCCGCTGCGCGATCTCGACACGCTCACGCAACGCCAGGACATGGTCGCCGCCTTCCTCGACGAGCCCATGCTCCTCAGCCAGCTCCGCACCCTGCTCAAAGAAATCCGCGATCTGGAGCGCACCAGCAGCCGTCTCAGCCAGGGCAGCGGCAATGGCCGTGATTTGCAGGCTTTGGCCGTGTCGTTGGAGGTGGTGCCGTCTTTGAAGGCGCTGCTAGAAAGTAGCACGGGTTTTCAACCCGTGTCAGCGAATGGGGAAGCGGGTTTAAAACCCGTTCTACTCTCCCGTCTCCACGACCTCACCGCGCTCTCTTCCGAGATCCAACGCGCCATCGTCGATGAACCGCCGATGCAGATCAAAGAGGGCGGCGTCTTCCGCGAAGGCTGGCTGCCGGAGCTCGATGAACTTCGCAATGCCTCCACGCTCGGCCGCCAGTGGATCGCGGATTTGCAGGCGCGGGAGATCGAGCGCACGGGCATCAAGAGCCTCAAGATCAAATACAACGCCGTCTTCGGCTACTTCATTGAGATCACCAAGGCGAACGTCGGCAGCGTGCCCGCCGACTACCACCGCAAGCAGACCACCGTCAACGGCGAGCGCTACATCACCGACGAGCTGAAGCGCATGGAGGACAAAATCCTCGGCAGCGAGGAGCGCAGCAAGGCGCTCGAATACGAGCAGTTCATCGAGCTGCGCGGCCGCGTGCTGCAGCACCTCGCGCAGATCCAGGAGACCGCGGAGACCATCGCCGTGCTCGATTCACTCGGCTCGCTCGCCGAGACCGCGCGGCTTTTCAATTACACGCGACCCGTGCTCAATGAGACGCGGAATCTCTTCATCCGCGACGGCCGCCATCCCGTGCTCGATCAGAATCTCACGAGCGGCGAGCGCTTCGTGCCGAATGACATCACGCTGGAGCCCGAGGAGAGCCGGCTCATCCTCATCACCGGCCCGAACATGGCCGGCAAGAGCACGTATCTGCGCATGACCGCGCTGCTCACGCTGATGGCGCAGATCGGCAGTTTTCTGCCCGCCGCCAGCGCCGAGGTCGGCCTCGTCGATCGCATCTTCACGCGCATCGGTGCCAGCGACGACATCGCGCGCGGCCAGTCCACCTTCATGGTCGAGATGAACGAGACCGCGCTCATCCTCAACAACGCCACCGAGCGCTCATTGGTCATCCTCGACGAGATCGGCCGTGGCACGAGCACCTTCGACGGCCTCAGCATCGCCTGGAGCGTCGCCGAGCATCTGCATGACAAAGTCGGCGCGCGCACCTTGTTCGCCACGCACTACCACGAGATCACCGCGCTCGCGCAGAGCCGCGCCGCCGTGAAGAACTACAACGTCGCCGTGAAGGAGTGGAACCATCAGATCATCTTCCTCCACAAGATCCTCCCCGGCTCCGCCGAAAAAAGCTACGGCATCCAGGTCGCACGCCTCGCCGGCCTCCCCGAAAACGTCATCGACCGCGCCAAGGAAGTCCTCCAACAACTCGAATCCGGCCACCAGCCCGCCGAAAGCGTCAAAGAAGTCCCCGTTCCGACCAGCGTGCCCGCGAAGACGAGGAAGAAAGCCGTCAGCGATGAGGACGCGGGGCAGATGAGCTTGTTTGGGTA
>JAEUHJ010000088.1 GCA_016795375.1 Verrucomicrobiaceae bacterium | reverse complement strand
GAGGCCAAAAAGACCCTGGACGAGATGATCGCCCGCAAGGATCTCGAAACCCAGCCGGAGATGAAAGAAGCCAAGGCGCTGCGCGCCACACTGCCCTGATCCCGAACTTCAATTGATTCCAATGCGCACGTTCGCCCTGCTCATCACCTTTTTGACCGTCGTCGCCGGCTCCGCCTTCGGACAGGCCATCGTTCTCAAGGACGGGAACCGCATCTTCTCCTCCGAATTTTCGATCCAGAACGGGAAGATCATCCGCACGATCCAGATCGGCGAGCAGAAGGCCACCAGCGTCGTGGACAAGAAGAACATCGACTCCCTGGAGTGGCCTTACCCGTCGGAGATCACCGAGTCCGCCGATCTTCTCGCCAAGGGCAAGACCGAGGAGGCCATCGCCATCCTGAAAAAGGGCCGTGATTTCTTCGCGAACTTCGAAGGCATCGAGGGGAGCTGGTTCGTTGACATTTATTTCGCCTTCATCGAGGCACTGAACCAGGGCGGCAAGTTTGACGACGTGGTGAAGGCGCTCCCCGCCCTGCGCGCCTTGAAGCTCACCGACGCGCAGAAAATGCGTCTGCGCATCATCCAGCTCGACATCGAGCGCCAGACGACCTCGGACTACGTCGCCATCATCGGGGAGGCGCAGAGCATCCTCAAGGAGACCGATGACTCGGCCATCGGGGCCTCTCTTTGGAACATCATCGCCGACGTGCATGCGCGGAAGAAGGAATGGGAGAAGGCGCTGCTCTCCTACCTGCGCATCCCGGTGTTTTACGGCACCCAGGTGCAGCGCGTGCCCGAGGCGGAGCTCAACGCGGCGAAGATGCTCATCAAGATGAAACGCTATGAGGACGCGGGCTCGTTCCTGGCCCGCATCACCGACGCTTATCCCGGCTCCCAGGTGGCCGAGGTCGCGACGAAGGAGAAAGCGGCGATCGCCGGCATGAAGAATGTTCTCGAAGAAGACACCGCGGCGCCGGCGGGCGGCGGCAAGGATGGCAAATCCGGCGAGGCCAAGCCCCCGGGAGGCGAAGCTGCAAAAACGTCCGACGCAAAACCCAAAGCCTGAGTATTTCATTCCAATGCAAACCAACACCACCACCATGACCCGCCACATCCCCCACGGCCCCGCCCGCGCGTTCCTTTGCGTCCTGCTGGCGTTTGGCCTCTTCGCCTCCCTCAATGCCTTCGCCCAGGAGCCTGCTCCTGCCGCGGGTGAAGCACCCGCAGTGGAGGAACATCACACGCTCATCGACCGCTTCATCGAGGGCGGCTGGGTGATGTATCCCATCACCGCCTGCTCCATCGCGCTTGTCTGGCTCACCGTGGACCTCTGGATGCGCACCGGCATCAAGAAGATGGCTCCTCCGCCCCAGGTGGCCCAGGTGCAGGACCTGTTTCGCGCCGGTGATTACGTCGGTGCCTACCAGTTCTGCAAAGGCAACCCCTCCGCTTTCAGCAACACCACGCGTGTCGCGCTCAGTTTCCTCGGGGACGGGCATGACGCCACGGAGGGCGCCCTGTTCTCCGAGTTGAACAAGGCCAACGCCTCCATCCAGACGCGCATCAACTACCTCTCCGTCATCGGGGTCTGCACGCCGATGATCGGTCTGACCGGCACTGTGACCGGGATGATGAGCGCTTTCTCCACGCTGAAGACCAGCGGCGCTGGCGACCCTGCCAAGCTCTCCGGCGCCATCGGGGAGGTGCTCATCGCCACCGCCTCGGGCCTCTTCATCGCCGTGCCGGCCTTCATGTTCTTCTACTTCCTGCGCAACCGCCTCCAGGTCTCCATGAGCGGCCTTCAGGAGATCGTCACCTCCCTGTTCCGCAAAATGCCCTACAGCCACCTCAAGGACGCGCATGTCGGCGAGGAGGAGTTCTACGCGGCCGTCCCGAACTGGGTGGCCGGCGGCGAGGCCGTCGCGGTGGCTGCGGCATGAGCCGTTCCTCATTCCAGCAACTTCAACCCTTGACCTTCTAACACTATGGGCGGCGGCGGCGGCGGTGGTGACGGCGAACCGGAGTTTCAAATCGCTCCGATGATTGACGTGCTCTTGGTGTTGCTCATTTTCTTCATGAGCATCACCTCGGCGCAGGTGTTGCGCATCGACAAGGAGATCCAGCTCCCGGTCGCCGCCGATGCCAAGAAGAAGGAGAAGAACATGATGAACGAGGCCGCGCTCAACGTCCGCTGGACGAACGGCAAGGCGCTCATCACCTTCGAGGACCAGAAATATGACATCGTGGAGCCGCTGGTCGAGCTGCTGCGCCAGCGCAAGGAGGGCAACGCGAAGTACCGCGTCGTCATCCGCGGGGACAAGCGTCTCCCGGCCATCGAAATCCAGCGCGTGATGAGCATCATCGCCCAGGCGGGCATTGATGACATCTCGTTCTCCGCCCTGAACAAAGAATAACCCACCCGCCCTCATGTCAGCACACGGACATAAAAAACCTCGTGAGATCGAGCAGGATCAGCTCGCCGTCGGTTTCCAGATCGCGCCCATGATCGACGTCGTGTTCGTCATCATGCTGTTCTTCATGGTCATGGTCGGCTCCGTGAAGGTGGAGCGCGAGCTCAAGAGCCAGCTTCCGGGCCTCGCTCCGCCCAGCGCGGACGCCCCGCAGGAGATGCCGGACGAGATCATCGTCGGAGTCGAGGAAACCGGCGCGGTCACGCTCAACGAGGAGGAGTTTGATTCTCCCGCCGACAAAAAGCTCCCGAACTTCACCTCCACGCTCATGCGTCTCAAACAGGAGGCGGACAACCGCAACGCCAAGGTCATCGTCACCATCCAGGCGGAGGAACAGGCCACTTATGAACGCGTGATCGATGTGCTCAACGCCCTGGCGGTCGCCAAGGTGGCGAATGTGACTTTCACGGTCGGCAGTGACGTGGGCTTCTGAGCCGCCGTCGCGTGGCTTCTGTCATTTTTCCCCCAAGAAAACCGGGGGTGGAACGTGCTTCTGTCCGCCGCTGATTTTTCTCCGCCCTCCGCCCCCCTCCATGAACCCTCCTCCATCCCCGACTCCTGGTTCCACCCAGCCGCTGCCTCCAGGCTATGTGACGCCCCCTGGCTACGCACCGCCGCCGGGTTATCCGCCGCAGATGCCGGGCTATCCGCAAGGCTACATGCCGCCGCCAGGCTACCCGCCGCAGATGCCGGGGTATCCGCAGGGCTACCCGATGCCGCAGGGCTACCCGCCGCA
>JAEUHJ010000083.1 GCA_016795375.1 Verrucomicrobiaceae bacterium | reverse complement strand
CCACGGAATGACCTGCCCGACGACGCCATGCGGTGCGAGCTGCCTTCCGGGCGCGAGAAACTCCAGTTTGTCCGCCCATCCTGCATGGTAAAAGAAATGCGCCGCCGCCATCGGCACGTCGAAGTCACGCGATTCCTTGATTGGCTTCCCGCCATCCATCGTCTCCGCTACGGCGAACTCCCGCGCGTGATCCTGCAGCAGCCGCGCGATGCGGTAGAGATACTTGCCACGCTCTTTGCCGGGCAAACGCCCCCAGGTGATAAATGCCCGCTGCGCCGCCGAGCACGCCGCATCGACATCGGATGCGTCCGCGAGAGCGATGTCGGCGATTTTGGCCTCTGTGGCCGGATTGACCGTCGCAAAATACTTCCCGGAGTGTGGCGGCACGAACTTGCCATTGATAAAGAGGTCGTAGCGCCCCTTGAGCTTCGGATCAGCCGTCTCCGGTGCCGGATCAAACTCCCACAGATCGCCAAACACGAGTTCGCGGGCAGGATTGGGACGTGAGGGAGCTTTTTTGACAGCAGCAGGCATGACGTGCGGAGTGTGAGAGGTCGGGAGCGTTTTGCCAAGGAGGGAGTTGCAGTCTGGACGGAGGAGGGCGTTCCCCCCACGAAAAAGGCGGCAAAAGCCGTCTTTCCGCATTTGCACTCGCGGGGTTTGGGCGCATCCTGCCCGCCCCCTCCCCGTAAAAAGCCCCAATGAGTGCCTCACTCCCCTACCGCGCCAACGCGGACTTCCTTGAGTCGAAATACCTCGACTGGAAAAAAGACCCTGCCTCCGTCGAGCCGCTGTGGTCGTCGTTTTTCGAAGGATTCGAACTGGGCATGGCGAAGCTGGCCGCCGCGCCTGCGAGAGCTGGCGCCGAAGGCGGCACGCTCTCCGAAAAGACCCTGAGCTTCCGCATGCGGGTGACGAACGCGCTGCAGCACTTCCGCGCCGTGGGCCACACCGCGGCGTACCTCGACCCGCTGAGCACCGAGGGGCCGGAGGTGGCCTCGCTCTCGCTGGCGGGCCTGGGCTTCACCGATGAGGAGCTGGAGGAGGAGGTGCAGACGCACATGTTCCGCGGCGGGCAGCCGATGCGGCTGAAGAGGATGCTGGCGGAGCTGCGCCGCATTTACTGCGGGAAGACAGGCTTCGAGTTCATGCACATCCACAACCCGGAGGTGCGCGCCTGGCTGCTGGACCGCGTGGAAGGCCGCGATCTGGACGCGAAGCCTGCCGCGCAGGAACAAATCGACGCGTTGCGCTGGCTGCTGGAGGCGGAGTCCTTTGAGCGTTTCCTGCACCGCCGCTTCGTCGGGCAGAAGCGTTTCTCCGTGGAGGGCGGTGAGTCGATGCTGGTGGCGCTGGAGACGATCCTGGAGGGCATGCCCGCCGCCGGTGGCAAGGAAATCGTGCTGGGCATGGCGCATCGCGGCCGCCTCAGCGTGCTGGCGAATTTCCTGCGCAAGCCGCTGGAATACCTCTTCTACGAGTTCAGCGAGAACTATGTGCCGAACATGGTCAGCGGCGACGGTGACGTGAAGTACCACCTGGGCTTTGAAACCGTGCGCCAGACCCGCGGCGGGAATTCCATCGGCGTGATGCTCGCGCCGAATCCGAGTCATCTGGAGGCCGTCGATCCGGTGGTGGAAGGCATGGCGCGTGCGCGTCAGCGCGCGCTGGGCGACACAAAAGACCGCAAGAAAGTCATCCCGCTGCTCATTCATGGTGACGCGGCCTTTGCCGGCCAGGGTCTCGTGGCGGAGGTGCTGAATCTCTCGCAGCTCCCCGGCTACCAGACCGGCGGCACAATCCACGTCATCGTGAACAACCAGATCGGCTTCACCACGATGCCGGAGGACGCCCGCTCCTCTGATTACTGCACCGACGTGGCGAAGATGATCGAAGCGCCCGTCTTCCATGTGAATGGCGACTGCCCGATGGAGGTGGTGCGGGCTGCGAAGCTGGCCCTGGAATTCCGCCAGACTTTTGCCCGCGATGTCATCATCGACATCGTGTGCTACCGCCGCCACGGCCACAATGAGACGGACGAGCCGGGCTTCACCCAGCCGAACATGGCGCGCTCCATCGCGCAGCATCCGTCCACCGCGACGCTCTTCCGGCTCGATCTCGCCGCCCAAGGCGTGCTGGACGAGGCCGGTGCTGCCGCGCTGCAAAAGGAACTCGATGACGAGCTCGAAGGCGGCATCACCACCCTGGCGGACAAGGACAGGCACGCCAACGGTGGAAATCCCTTCGAGGGCAGCATGGCCGAGCCGCAAGCGGCCTATGACTACGCGCCGGTGAAGACTGGCGTGGACATCAAGAAGTTGCACATGATCGGGGCGCGCCTTCTGGAGACGCCGGAAGGGTTCAATCTGCATCCCACCATCGCCAAGCGCTTCCTCGCGGCCCGCAAGAAGGCCATCGAGGCGGAGGAGGGCATCGACTGGGCCTACGCGGAGTCGCTGGCCTTCGGCACGCTGCTCACGGAAGGCCACGGCGTGCGTCTCAGCGGCCAGGATGTGCGCCGCGGCACCTTCAGCCAGCGCCACAGCGTGTTTTATGATTCACAGACGCGCGAGCGCCACATCCCGCTGAACAATTTGCAGGCGGAGCAGGGCCGCTACTGCGTGTACAACTCGCTGCTCTCCGAGGCCGCCGTGCTCGGTTTCGATTACGGTTACTCGCTGCTCGCCAGCAATCTGCTGGTCTGCTGGGAGGCGCAGTTCGGTGACTTCGTCAACGGCGCGCAGGTCATCATCGACCAGTTCATCGCCAGCGCGGAGAGCAAGTGGCAGCGCCCGAGCCACATCACGCTGCTACTGCCGCACGGCTACGAAGGACAAGGGCCGGAGCACTCCAGCGCGCGACTTGAGCGTTTCCTCCAGCTCTGCGCCGGCGGCAACATGCAGGTGTGCAATTTCACCACGCCCGCGCAGTATTTCCACGCGCTGCGCCGCCAGATCAAACGCAGCACGCGCAAGCCGCTCGTCGTCATGACGCCGAAGAGCCTGCTGCGCCATCCTAAGTGCGTGTCAAAGCTCAGCGACATGCAGGAGGGTACCACCTTCAAGGAAGTGCTCGACGATGACCATCTGCTCGCCCCGCCGGAGCGCATCACGCGCCTCATCCTGTGCAGCGGCAAGGTTTATTACGACCTGCTCGACTACCGTGAGGAGCACAAGATCAAGAACGCCGCCATCATCCGCATCGAGCAGCTTTACCCGCTGAACTACGAGATGCTGAAGGAGATCGTCGCCAAATATCCGCGCGCGCAGAAAAAATGGATCTGGTGCCAGGAGGAGCCGCGCAACATGGGCGCGCACTACTACATCCGTCCGCGTCTCGAAGAACTCTCCAACCACAAGCTCCGCTACGCCGGCCGCGAGCGCTCCTCCAGCCCCGCCGCAGGCTCCAAAGCCATTCACAGCCTCGAACAGGACAAACTGGTGGAGGATGCGTTCAACGTTTGATTTTTAGATTTCTGGTTTCTGGTTTTATATTTCACAGACATGCCCCACGACATCAAAATCCCCGCCCTCGGCGAATCCGTCACCGGAGGCCAGATTGCCAAATGGCACTTCAAGAATGGTGATTTCGTCAAAACCGGCGACATCCTCCTGACGCTCGAAACCGACAAAGTGGCCGCCGAGGTCACCGCCGAGACCAGCGGCACGCTGACCATCGGCAGGCAGCCCGGTGACGATGTCTCCATTGGTGATGTGGTCGGCCAGATCGCTGAAGGAGCCGCTCCGCCGGCTGAAAAAGCCCCCGAAACACCGAAACCGGCCCCCGAAGCAACTCCGATTCCCAAAGCTGCGGAGAAACCGTCCAACATCACCGAGTTCAAAGTCGTGCCGAAGCCAGAGCCGACGCCAGCGCCCGACGCCAAGGTGTCCGCATCACCCGAAGGCCGCATCACGCGCAAAAAGATGACGCCGCTGCGCAAAAAAATCGCCGACCAGCTCGTCAGCGCCCAACGCACCGCCGCTATTCTCACGACCTTCAACGAGTGCGACATGTCGAATGTCATGGCGCTGCGCTCGAAGCTGCAGGACAGCTTTGTGGCCAGGAACGGCGTCAAACTCGGCTTCATGAGCTTCTTCATCAAAGCCGTGGTCGAGGCGCTCAAGGCGGTGCCGCAGATCAATGTGCGTGTCGAGGGCGATGAGATCGTCCACCAGCACTACTTTGACATCGGCGTCGCTGTGGGCACGGAGCGCGGGCTGATCGTGCCGGTCTTGCGCGATGCGGACCAGAAGGGCTTCGCCGAACTCGAAAAAGACATCCTCGGCTACGCCGCGAAGGCCAAGGAAGGCAAGTTGCAGGTCTCCGACCTCACCGGCGGCGTGTTCACCATCTCAAACGGCGGTGTCTATGGCTCCCTGCTCAGCACGCCGATCATCAATCCGCCACAGAGCGCCATCCTTGGAATGCACAGCATCCAGCAGCGCCCCATCGCGGTCGATGGCCAGGTCGTCATCCGCCCGATGATGAACCTCGCCCTCAGCTACGACCACCGTGTGGTCGATGGCAAGGAGGCGGTGACCTTCCTCATCCGCGTGAAGGACTGCATCGAAAATCCGGCGAGAATGCTGGTGGGCGCCTGATTCGAAATCTGGTGAAATAATTGCTGAACAAATCATTTGCCGCGCGTTCTCATCCACGCACAAAGATTGATTTGAATGGCAGACGAAATCCCCGGCACAAACTCCTTGCCTGAGGCGCATGCGCCCAGGGGCTGGGGTGTCTGGCTGCGGAACAAGTTCCTCGCCGGCCTGGCGCTCGCCCTGCCGTTGATCATCACGTTCTGGATCCTTTATTCGATCTATGACCTCATGCACGGGTGGAGCAAGCCGGTGCTGGCGCAGGTTGTGAGCCTGGTGAACGAGCTTTCGGAGGAGCCGGTTCTCGACATCAACGATCCGAAGCTGGCGAGCCTCACCAACTTCATCGGCTTCCTGTTCTCGCTGCTGGTGATCCTGGGGCTCGGCTTCATGGCGACGAACGTGATCGGCGTGCATTTCGTCACCGCCGTGGACAAGCTGCTGCTGCGCATCCCGCTGGTCGCTGTGATCTACCGCCCGCTCAAGCAGGTGATCGACGCCTTCCGCGGACTCGGCGCCACGAAACAGAATTTCAAGCGCGTTGTCTTTGTGGATTATCCCGTGGCCGGGATGCGGATGATCGGCTTCGCCACCGGCCAGTATTGCGACCCGCATAGCGGCAAGGCGCAGACATGCGTGCTGCTGCCCACCGCTCCAAGCCCGATGACAGGCATCCTCGTGGTCGTGGATTCTGAAAAAGTAAGTGACGCGCCGATCACCATCGAGGAGGCGATGAAAATGATCATCTCCGGCGGACTCGTCGTGCCGTCAAACTCCGTGCCCCCGCTGAACCAGAAGCCGCTGCCGGAATCCACGCCGCTGCCGGAACCGGCGGCCGACCTGCCCGCAGGCCTGCCACGCGCGGAAGATTTCGACGCGGGCGACACGGAAATCCTGGCACAGTCGCTGGACATCAAGAGCGGCAAGCGCTGGCTGCGCGCCCTGCCGTGGAAGAAACGCTGACACCACGGTGACGACCGACTGGCAGACCTGGCAGCCCGGTGTCCGAGCGACACTGATGTTCATCATCGACGAGGACAGGCGCGAGGTTTTGCTGATCCGCAAGAAACGCGGCCTCGGTGCCGGCAAGATCAACGGCCCCGGCGGCAAGATCGACCCTGGCGAGACATCCCTGGAATGCGCGGTGCGCGAGACGCAGGAGGAGCTGGGCGTCACCGCGCTGAATCCGGCCCATCACGGCGAGCTGTGGTTCCAGTTTGTTGACGGACTGCGCATGCATGTGGACGTGTGGGTCTCCACCCGGCATGACGGCAACGCGGTCGAAACTCCAGAGGCGCTGCCTTTGTGGACATCACTCGACGCGCTGCCCTTTGACCAGATGTGGGCCGACGACGAGCACTGGCTGGCGCGGACCCTGCTCGAACGCCGCCGTTTCATCGGACGCTTCGAGTTCGACAACGACACGATGCTCTCGCATCAGATGGAATGGCGTTGAGTCACCAACCTTGCATCCGGGACGGCACGGGCCACAAGAGCCGCCTGCCGCGGCAACCCGCTCCAGACCTCAATGGTTGAACAAAAACTCCTTCGTGTTGATCAGCGCCCACAGCAGGTCTTCGTAGCCGTCACGTTTGGCACGTTGGGAGTCAAGGAGCCTGCCGGTGGCCTCGGTGCGCGGTTTGAGGAGATGAGTTTCGGCGATCCGCACCTCCTCCGCGGTGGGCTCGCGGGAGAAGGTGACGAGATAGATCTCGCGGATGCGTTTCGGCTCGGAGAGCCCGGATTGGGTGAGCTGCGCGGCGCGGCCGTTGACTGCGGCGAGCTTGGCCTTCATATCGGCGGCGTTCATGAGATGCAGGCTCTGCGCGAGGCTGGCGGACGAGGTGCGCTCGCACTCGCAGACGCTCGTGTTGTCGGGCCGGCCAAAAACTTTGAGGAAGGGCGACGACCTGGTGTAACTGTTGTCCGGCAATGAAATGGCACGGGTGCCGGGCGGAAGGTCGGCGAAGTCGGTCTTGGAGGCGGTGACGGCATCAATGCTGTCGAGCAACACCTCGGCGGTGAGGCGTTTGGGATAGTAATGGCTGAACGCCTGGCGGTCGGCGACATTGTGCTCGTTCGTCACCGAGCTGAGCTGGTAGCTATGGCTCTGCGTGATGACGCGGACGAGGGATTTGAGGTCGAAGCGGCTGTCGAGAAAATGCCTGGCCAGGGCGTCGAGCAACTCGGGATTGGTGGGCGGATTGGTGTCGCGCAGATCGTCCTCGGGCTCGATGAGGCCGCGCTTGAAGAAGTGCTTCCAATAACGGTTCACGAGCGCTTTGGCGAAGAAGGGATTGTTCTTGCGCGCCATCCAGTCGGCCAGCGCGAGGCGTGGGTCATCATCGGGCGCGATGTCGAGCGGCGGCTCGCCGAGCCCGGCGGGCTTGAGCATGACATGCGTCTTGCGATGCTCGGTCTGGGCGATGCCGCGCTTGTGGAAGATGAGGTCTTCACCGGCGATGGCGGTGGGTTTGCGGCCGATCTGGCTGAAGAAGGCGGCCATGTGGAAATATTCGCCCTGGGTCCAGCGCTCGAAGGGGTGATGATGACACTGGGCGCACTGCATCCGCACACCGAGGAAAAGCTGGGCGACGTCCTCGACCTGCGTGGTGGGTTCCTTGACGCGTTTATACCAGGCGACGGGAGGGTTGGAGACGATGGTGCCGGTGCTGGCGAGGATCTGGCGGACAATCTGATCGTAGGGCGTGTTGGCGAGCAGGTTGTCCCGCATCCAGGCGTGGAAGGCGAAGTTCGCGGTGATGTCGGCGGCCTCGGCGCGCTGGTTTTTGAGCAGCGCGGTCCATTTGTTCGCGAAGTAGTCGGCGTAGTCGGGCGAATTGACAAGCGCCTCGATGGCGCGGTCGCGTTTGCCAGGCGCTTTGTCGGCGAGAAAGGCTATGGTCTCCTCCATCGTGGGAAGACGGCCGCCGATGTCGAGCGAGACACGGCGGAGGAAGGTGCTGTCATCGCAGATGGGAGAGGGCGGGATGCCGATCTGCTTCAAGTTGGCGAAGATGTGCTGGTCGATGAAGTTTTTCACCGGAGGCAGCGAGGCGACGGGCGCGCCGAACGGGATGGAGACGCTGCACACGCTGACTTTGCCACCAAAGCGCACCATGACAGCCACATTGCCCGGCTGGTCGAACGTGTTCACGAGGCCGCCGCCGGTCGCGGCGGCCACCGTGGTGTCGTTGGTTTCAAAGAGGGCCAGCGACGTCACGTCACGGCTGCTGCCGTCGGAGTAGCGGGCGGTGACTTTGAGCTGCTGCGTGGCTTTCGGCTTCAAGATGACGCGGGTGGGCTCGACAGTGATCTGGGCGAGCTTCGGTTCGTTTTTCTGCTCATACGGCATGCCCTCGGCTATCCAGCGGATGAGCGTTTGATAGTTCCCGGAGCCGGGTTCGATCTTTTTTCCACCCGTGTGCGGCACGATGGCGGCTCCTTTGGTGATGAGCAGGCTCTCTTCCGGCGCGGGCGGGAAAACGCGCCGCCCCTTTCCCTGCTTCACGATGGCCTCGTAATCCTCCTCCGGCTCGAAACCGAGCACGCTGAGGCGGAAGCCACGCTGACCGGTGATGGCCTTGGCATGACAGACGCCGGCGTTGCAACCGGCCTTGGTCAAAATGGGCTGGATGTCCCGCACGAAGCTCAAAGGCTGCGCGGCGGAGCTGGCGGTGGCGATGATGATGCCGCCAAGGGCGAGGGTTTTCCAAAGCATGTCGTACAATCGTACGCGGTGAGACGGCGATTTTTGGCAGCGGATTCCATGAACTGTGCGCGCACATCCCACTGGATGGCACGCAAGCCTGCGGAGAATCATCGCGTATTCTTCTCGATGAACTCGATGATCGGCGTGGAATCATCGAGTCCATGCGGATGATGGCCCACGCCGGGTTTGCGGACGAGGGTGATCGGGCCACCGAGCGCTTTGTAGCATGATTCGATGAGGCCGGTGTTTTCTTCCCAAGGCACCACGTCGTCCGCGTCGCCGAAGACATGCAGCAGCGGCACTTTGTTTTGCGCCAGCGGGGCGAGGCTGTCCACGGGATTGCCTTTGTAGGTGAGGGCTTCGGCTTCGTCTTTGAATCCCCACAGCTTCAGCACGAGCGCCCAGTCGCGTGCGCTGCCTTTGCCTTTTCCTTTGCCGCCAGGCCAGCTTTTGAAATCGCAGACAGGCGCGTCGGCGTAGATGCAGGACACCTTGTCCGGATTCGCAATGGCCCAGTTGTAGCAATACAAACCGCCGCGGCTGAGGCCGACGAGCGCTGGCTTCTTGCTCAAGCCGTATTTCGTGGTGAGTTCGTCGTAACACTGGTTCCACAGCTTCACCGCATCTGGACAGCCGAGCATGTCGTTGATCTTCATATAGACGATGTGGAAGCCTTTCCGGAGCAATGCGATGTCTGGAGCGGGTTTGTGGCCGAAAAATTCGCCATGCCAGACCCAAGGGCGTCCTGCGGCGGCGGTTTTCGGCGCGACGATGGTGACGGGCTTGCCTGCGATGGTGAGCTCGTGCTTCGCGAAACCGTTCCACTCGCCGACGAGGTTCGGGAAAGTGATCTCCTTCGATTTGGCGAGCTTGCGTGCCTCGGCGTCGAATGCGGCGGCTTTCGCCTCCGCTTCGGTCAGTGGCAGCGCTGCTGGAGCGCCCGGACGTTTGTGCCCCACATCGGCCAGCCACGCGGGACGCAGCAGCCCTTGCTTCTTTTTGATCGCAGCGAGAATCGCCGCGCCGTTCGGATGATCCGGTGTGCCGTCGGCTTTCACTTTGAGGCCCCACGCATCGAGAACGGCATGCGCCATGATGAGATGGCCTTCCGCGCCGGGATGGATGCCGTCCTTCGAGAAAGTGAAGTGCGGATCGATCTTCCGTTTCTCCACCAGCGCGGCCTTCATCGGGCCGTGGATGTCCAGCACGTCCCACTTTGCCTCGCCGCGCATGTCGAGCAGCCAGCCGGAGTAAAAGTCGAGCACCTCGTTGTAGCCTTGAAAAGGATGCGAGCCGTCCACCTTGTCCGCCGGGGCCACTTTTTGCGCGATCGGAACCGGATCGAACACCGGCGGCGTCAGATGAATGATGCGAGCGCCGGCGGCATTCACCTTTGCATGCAGCTTCTTCATGCCGTCCTGAAACGCCTTCGTGCGCACCGCGCCGAGCGGTTGGTAAATGCCATCGTTCATGCCGTAGCAGGCGAGCACGAGCTGCGGCTTCGCTTTTTCCAACACGCGGTCGAGACGTTCGTGCAGATCAGGCCGCGGAAATTTACCGCCCGCATGTCCTTCCTCGCTCAAACCGCTGACCGTCTCGCTCGCGAGGCCGAGCGGGATGATGATCTTGTCCGAATCAGGATGCTGCGCGATCAACGCCGCCTCGATGAACTCGATGTAGGCCCCGCCTTGCGTGATCGAATCGCCGAGGAAGACAATGCGCTGTTCCTTGGGCAACTCCGACGCTGCGGCGGTGACGACAAGAAGAAAGGGGAGAAACAAGCGACGCATGGCTCAAACCATTCGGCGGGACATCACCAGGTCTATCAACCAGTTTGCCGCCTCTGACGAGCCGCCGCGTTTACCCGGGCGGTGTTCCATGCGCACGATACCTCGGCAGCCGCAGCTTCCAGCGCATGGCGGCCAGCCGAAGGATCAGGATGACCGCCATGCCGATGTAGCGATGGCTTTCCGAGGGGGGCAGCCACTTGCGCAGCAGCACAAACACCAACGCGCCGGCGAAAACCGCCGTCGCATAAAAATACACATCCGCCTGGAACACCCACGGGATCTCACGCCGCAGCACATCGCGCAAAATGCCGCCCGCCACGCCGGTGACGATGCCCAGCAGCACCGCCACGACGCCCGGCGTGCCGAAGGAGAGCGCCTTCTCCGTGCCGACGATGCCAAACAACGCCAGCCCGAACGCATCCGCGATGGCGAGCATTTTCTCCGGCAGATGCACGAAGCGCACGACCACGAACGTCACCACCGCCGCGATCAAGGCCGTCCAAACATGCAACGGCTGCGCGATCCAGAACACCGGCTGCGCGCCGAGGCATAAATCACGGATCGTGCCGCCGCCCACCGCCGTCACCAGCGCCAGCACCAGCACGCCGAACAAGTCCATGCGCTTCCCCTCCGCCGCCAGCACGGCGGTGATCGCGCACACGGCGCAGGCGATGTATTCGATCCACGAAGGCATGGTCACCTGGATTTTTTGTCCGTCGCCGCCGGTTTCACCGGTTCGGGTTTCGGCGGATCCGGATTCCATTCCGGCCTCGGCTTGATGCCGAGGTGCGCGTAAATCAACGGCACGAGCGCGGTTTGCGGCACCGGCTCGCTCAGAAGCCGTTCACGCGGCAGCTTGCTGCCGTGCGCCACGAGCCAGATGTTTCGTTCCGCATCACTGTCACCACCATGGCTGTTGCCACGACCGCCGTGGTCGGTGGTGATGAGCACCAGCCAGTCTTCTCCACCAAATTTCGCCCGCGCACGCATGGCGCGGATCAATTCACCCACATGCGAGTCCACATGACTGATCGCATTCAGATACAGTGTGCTGTCCGGTGAAAAATTCGCCCGCGAATCCACCGCGCCATGCCCGAACTCGTCCACCTGGCCGAAATAGACAAACATCGCGTCTGGATTCCGCGTGCGCAGCGTCTTCATCGCTTCGTCGCGCACCTCGATGTCCTTCTCCGGGTTGTCGATGAAGTGCCGGCTCGCATCCGGCGCGCAGGTGAATTTCACATCGAGGAACTCCTTTCCCTCCACCCGCGATCCATCCGCGATGAAATCATGAATCGGTGGCCAGTCGGCGAATGACGCGCAAAACGCCTCTGCCTTTACCTCCTTGATGTGCCGCATGAAATGCGAGTAGCTCTGATATCGTCCACCGATGAAGCGGTTGTCCCTCACGCCGTGCTTATTCATCCACACGCCGGTGAGGAGGCTGCTCCAGCCAGGGCCGCTGATGGTGGGCTGGTGAGTCGGCGCGTCCTTCTCACCCCCTGCGTAGAATTTTCGCGTGAGCAGGCCGTCCGCGTCTTCACTGAGCGCTTTCATCTGCGGAGCCATGCCACGCTCCATCGCTGCCACCACCGCATCTGCACGGCAACCGTCGATCCCGATGAAAAGCACGCGCTTGCCACCGAACGCGCCTTCTTTACCGGGTCCGTGCGCGAATGCACTCGTGGAGAGCAGCATCCAGATGAAAAAGCGTTTCGAGTTCATGAGAGATCAGTTTTTCAAATAATGCTCGATGCCGTTCAAGAACATCTGCACGGCCACCATGACCAGCAGCATGCCCATCAGACGCTCCACCGCCATCGAACCTTTTTCCTTTAACACACGCGAGATGGCTGGCGCGAACAACAGCACCGCCGCCGTGATGCCCCACGCGATGAGCAGCGCCGTCAGCCAGCGCGTTTTCTGTTCAGGCTGCGTGCTCACCAGCACCAGCAGCGTCGCCAGCACGGACGGCCCCGCCACCATCGGCGTGGCCAGCGGTACGATGAAGGGCTCGATCTGCGGCTCGTCAGCCTCGCGGCGCGACGGCGGAAAAATCATCTTCAGCGCGATCAAAAACAGCACGATCCCGCCGCTGATGAACAACGCCTCCTGCTTCAAATGCAGCAGCCCCAGCAGCCACGGCCCCGCGAACAAAAACACGACCAGGATCACCAGCGCGATCACCAGCTCCCGCGCGATCACCCGCAGCCGCTTCTCCGGCGGCACCGGCCGCAGCCCCGCCACAAACGTCGCCACGTTCCCCAGCGGGTCCATGATCGTCAGCAGCAGCAGCGTGGCGGAAAGCGTGTCCATGCCCTCAGAGTGGCGGCTTTTTTGAAAAAAAAGCTCCCGCGCGGCCCTCTAGGGGCGCGCCCGCGGCAAGGCGCCATTTTTGGGAA
>JAEUHJ010000077.1 GCA_016795375.1 Verrucomicrobiaceae bacterium | reverse complement strand
TGCGACCTGGACGACGAGAACCACGAGCAAAAAAGCGACGTCCCAAATCCTACCAACTGCTCACCGCACCCCGCCACCAGTTCCAGGAAATCCCCCACCGCGAGCGCTACCGCGCCGTCGCTTAACCGAGTGCCATTCATGCCTGGCATCTTATCGCAAGAAAGTCCCACAGGGCTTGGGAGTATTTGCTCAAGCTGCCGTCTGGCCGTGCCTCGGTGAGCGCGCGGGCCAGTCCTTCCGGCATGGTGACGCCATCGGCGATGAGCGATTCCGCCACATCAAGGAATGCGCCACGGCGTTCCTTGGGCAATCCGACCTGCTGCGCAGCGGGGGCGCTGGCTAGACCTTCCTCTTGTTCTTCTGGTAGAACTGCCTCGCCTGGGCCATGTCCAGATTCAAGGATTCGATTTCTGACTTTTTCAGCAGGACGGAAGTTTGCGAGGTAACGGGCTTCTGACTCGGTGAGGGCGTTGAAGCCGTAGCCGAAGTGCTTTTGGAAGCTGGTTTCAATGTCTCCATGAGTTTCGCGAAGTCGTGCGAGTGTTTCCGCTGACGGACTGAGTCTCGCACTGTATGCCTTGCCAGTCAATGCGACAATGCCAGCCACATAACCCCCGCCAGCAGCAATGTGATTTGCCAGACCGGCGAAAGTGCCGCCTTGCGTGAGTGTGTCATCAAGAAGCAGATAGCTTTGTCCTGACGCAATATCGCCAGTGAACGGCACTGGTTTGAACACGCGATCCAGCCCGGTTGAAGCTGTGCGATTCACCTTCGCGGCCTGAAACACACTTTCAGCCAGCGGCAGTCCCAAACGGTCGGCGAGAACTTGGGCCGCCATGACCGGTATCTTGTTGTTGCCGGACTGCTCAACTGCCATAACGGGAAGAACAACCGGCTTTTCATCACCAATGGCCTGTTGCGCACGTTCAACCAAATCAGGCGTGACCACATCGTAGGCGATGCGCAATGCCGCCGCGTTGTCGCCAGCCTTGGCCGCGGCATAGTCTGGATGGCCGGTGATGTTGCCCAAGTCACCGCCAATCACAGCATCAGGAAGCGAGGCCATGACGGCTGGCGAACGGGCTGGAGCAGAGGCGAGGCCATCGAAGGCGCTGCGGAGTTTGTCGATGGTGCCAGCGGATGCGCCGGATTGAGCCGTTGGGCTAATTTTAGCTGGCTGACTAACGGGCTGTTGCTCTGAGACGGCTTTGGGCGGTGCTTTGGCCCACAAGAAATCCACGATGTCAGTCAGGCGAATCTGTCCGCTCGCTTCTTCCCATGCGGGGACGACGGTACCATCCTCATCCACCCCATACGGACGCCATCCTTGGCTCCAGCGTTGTTTCCAGCCCTTTTGTGACTCAGTTTCACGGAATTGCTCGGCTGGAAGCTGGTAGCCACCGGCCAGCAACTTGCGGACAAGGGCGGCTTTGCCCCCGTTGCTCTCTGCGGTCACGATGTTGCCACGGGCCACGATGGCGCGGCGCTGGCCTGCCGCGTCTTCAAAGGCTCGAACCTTCGGTTTGTCGCTCTGCCATTCGGAATCGGCGATGAACCATCGCTTGCCGTACACATCGCGGTATTCTCGCAGCGCGGGGTCGATGGTGCCAGCGGACGCGCCTGTTTCTTTAACAGGTTCCTGCGACGTGGCGAATAAAGTGTCTGTCCCTTTATTCCCTTTTGTCTCAAAATGGTCACCTACTGCCTCATGGGCAATCACTTCCACCTGCTGGCCGAGGTGCCGCACCGCGACACCTGGCTGCAACGCTTCGAAGGCCCGCAGGGCGAGGCGAAGCTGCTCGAACACCTGCGCATCCTCTTCGTGACACAGCGGGAGCAGTTCAGCCCAAAGCGGAAACGCGGAGCTAAGCACATCCCGCAAGCGGAGCCACTGCTGCACGCCCTGCGGTACTTGCGGCGGATTCCTGTGGGTAATGCATCTTCTTCCTCGGCGGAATTGGTAGGGTGAAGCGTCTCCAGTTCGTTGAGATTCTGCGATCAGAATCGGTGAGAGGAATTTTTTCCACATTTTGACTGACGGATTTATGCCCTCAACTCTGCGCCCTCAGCTTCTCTACTGCCGCGTTTCAGCATGACTGCGAGCAAGGCAATGTCCGCTGGATTAACGCCCTGGAGGCGGGCGGCCTGACCGAGAGTGGCTGGGCGGGCGGCATTGAGGCGGTGCTTGGCTTCGGTTTTAAGACCGGGTATGGCGTGGTAGTCGAAGTCGGAGGGGATCATTTTCTCTTCCATGCGGACAGTCTTGGCGACCATGTCTTCCTGGCGGGTGATGTAGCCGGCGTATTTGATGTCGGTTTCGAGCAGGCTCCAAACCTCGTGGCTGAACCGGCCCAGGAACTCGGCGGGCAACTTATCGGTGGTGTTTTCGGGGCGGCGCAGCCATTTTTCCAAGCTGATGCCGTCTATCCGGGCCGCAGCGGCCAACGCACGGGCGGCGGCGAGGGCGGCGTGCTTTTCCTCCGTATGTCGGATACGGAAGGAGGAGGCGAGACCGATCTGGGCGGCGAGGGGGGTGAGGCGGAGGTCGCAGTTGTCCTGGCGGAGGAGGAGGCGGTATTCGGCGCGGGAGGTGAAGAGGCGGTAGGGTTCGGTGGTGCCTTTCGTGACGAGGTCGTCGATCATGACGGCGAGGTAGGCCTGGCTGCGCTGGAGGAGGAAGGGGGGGCGGCCCTGGACCTTGAGGGCGGCATTGGCCCCGGCGATGAGGCCCTGGCCGGCGGCTTCTTCATAGCCGGAGGTGCCATTGATCTGCCCGGCAAAGTAGAGGCCGGAGACGCGCTTCGTCTCCAAAGTGGGGTGGAGCTGGGTGGGCGGGCAGTAATCGTATTCGACGGCATAGCCGGGGCGGATGATCTCGGCGTTCTCCAGGCCGGGGATGGACCGGATGAAGTCATACTGGACCTCGAAGGGCAGGGAGGTGGAGACGCCGTTGACGTAGAATTCGCGGGTGTGGCGGCCCTCAGGCTCCAGGAAGATCTGGTGACGCTCCTTCTCGGCAAAGCGGACCACCTTGTCCTCCACCGAGGGGCAGTAGCGGGGCCCCACACCCTCGATCTTGCCCGAATACATGGCCGATTTGTGGATGTTTGCCCGGATGATGTCGTGCGTTTGGGGGGTGGTGTAAGTGATCCAGCAGGGGATTTGTTCCACGTGGAACGTGTCCGGCTGCCAGCGGTTGAGGGTGAAGCGATGAAATGCGGAGTTTGGAATGCGGAATTCGGAATGGGCAGAGGGGCCGGCGGGCGCGTTTGGGGATTCCGCACTCCGCATTTCGCAATCCGCATTCTCGCTCTCATCTTCCGGCAGCACTCCCGAGAGGTAGCTGAACCTCGGCGCGGGCGTGTCGCCGGGCTGGAGGCCGCACTTGGAGAAGTCGATGCTGCGGCCATTCAGTCGGCAGGGCGTGCCGGTCTTGAAGCGCTGCACGTCGAAACCGAGCTGGCGCAGGCTGTCGGAAAGGGTGGATATGCTGTCGCCCATGCGCCCGCCGGCCTGGTTCTGCTGGCCGACGTGGAGCAGGCCACGCATGAAGGTGCCGGAGGAGATGATGACCGCTTTGGCCCGGTAGATCATGCCGAGGGAGGTGCGGACGCCGGTAATGGCGTCGTTTTCGACCAAAATCTCGGCGGCGTTGCCCTGGTGGAGGTCGAGGTTGGGCTGGTTCTCGATGAGCCACTTCATGCGGAATTGGTAGGCCTTCTTGTCGCACTGGGCGCGGGGAGCCTGGACGCTGGGGCCCTTGCGGGCGTTCAGCATGCGGAACTGGATGCCGGTGGCGTCGGTGTTGCGGCCCATCACACCGCCGAGGGCGTCGATCTCGCGGACGACATGTCCTTTGGCCAGGCCGCCGATAGCAGGGTTGCAGGACATCTGGGAGATGGTGTCTAGATTCTGGGTGAGGATAGCGGTCTGGCAGCCCATGCGTGCGGCAGCCATCGCAGCCTCGACACCGGCATGTCCGGCTCCGCAGACAATGACCTCGTAGTGTTTCGGGAATGTGAAGAGGCTGGTGGGCATGTCAAAATGCGAAAAGCCATGTGGAGATCGATTTATACCTCCCGTCATCATGATTTGTGATTTCCACAGATGCGGTTTTCACAATTTGTGATGACGCAAGGTATAGTTCTCTCGGCCGGATTCATTCGCGGGTGTTGAAGTGAAATGAAAACTACCACAAGGAGGGGGAGTGTTCCATGTGGAACATGCGGGGTAAGACGAATGATCCAATGCCTGATCGTGAGCGAGCGCGGTAAAAAATGAAAGCCTGAGATTGATGGAGACACGAGGTATAATTTTGACGGCCGCATTTTGTGATGCTCATTTTAGAAGAGTCCAAGCGTTCCCACGGGGATCGCAGCGGGTAGCAAGGGGGGGCAACGAGGCACAAATGTTAGCCTCCTGGTGTCATGCGAATCCCTTCCACTTTGAGGGGCGCATCCTGGCGGGAATACGTTCTTGCACCACGGATGGCTATCACTCCGACCAGGGGCTTGCGCTGATTGAACCTGAATTCCGAAGCTGAAGAGCGGCCCAGAAGGCAAAACGCGCCGCACCAGGTCACCAAATTCAACTTTGGCGAAGTTGGATTCTTGACGTTGGAAGCCTTATTTTACAAGACTTCCAACGTTTTCACAGAACCCTAACTTCGGAATTCGGGATCAATGCAGGTAAAAGAATTCGTTCGTGTTTAGCAGCACCTGGCAGAGGTCGTTCATGGCCTGGCGGAAGGGATCCGCGTCCTCGACGTTCCCCACATCACTGCCGCTCCAGGCGAATGGCGAGGTTAGCTCATCGGCGGCACGCCAGATGACGAAACCGGCGTTCCATTTGTCGGCGTCGGCGCTCAGCGCCTTGTCAGCGAGGCTGCCTTTGGCTAGGCGGACAGCTTCGATGTTCCCATCCCAATGATGCGCGGGGGAACGCTTGTTTAGCCCGCCAATGACGAGCTGCGAAGCGCCCTGGCTGAGTTTCGAGCGGATGTCCAGCGGCACCACGGCGGACTGCACGGCGGCTCCTGGCGTGTCGAGATCACGCACGGTGAAGGTGACGTTCTTGGCGGGGCAGGACACTCGCGCCACGAAGTGATAGCGGCGGCCCAGCTCGATGTGGATGCCTGAAGGCACGACCTGGTAGCCGATGTTGGCGTTCTCATCCTCGCCCACGACCTGCACGATCACATTGTGCGGCGTGTAGCGCGATTTTTCACCGGTGACGCCGAGACTCCAGCCGAAGGACTCCAGGCTGTCCTTTCCACCATTCCAGCGGGAGACCAAGGTGCGCACGGCGGCATGCACATCGACGCTGTTGAGGCTGGCGATGGCTTCGATGGTGAACTCGTCGCCCTCTTTTTCACCTGTGGTGACCAGCAGGCGTTCGTGCGGGCTGTTTTCTTTGAAGGCTTCGGAGTCTTCACCGTCCTCCGCGATCTTCGCGGGCTTGGATTTCGTGGTTCCGGCCCGTTTGATTAAAAATGCCTGTGCTGCGGTTTTTTCCTTCGCGGTGGGCGGGCGGCCCAAAACGGCCATCCAGGCATCGTCAATGCCTTCCAAGTGTGAGGAGAGTTTGCGGGCACGGGCGAGCAGCCAGTCTCCATTGAGCAATTGCAGCGCCTGCGTGGGCGTGGTGGTGCTCTGACGCTCGGCGGTGCTCGAAAAACCCGCGGGCATGTCCAGCGCACGAAGGAGTTCGTTGGGGTTGTTGCGCTTCTTCGTCGTGTAAATGGAGCGCCGCGTGGCATTGCCATCACTTGACGGGCCGCCGGCATGTGGATCCAGCTCACCACTGGCCGCGAGCAGCGCATCACGCACCTGCTCGGCATCGAGGCGACGTGGGTTGAAGCGCCAGAGGTAGCGATTGGCAGGATCGACCTTCAACGCGACTGCATCCGGCTCCTGGCGTGCGGTTTGGCGGTAGGCGGCGGAGAGCATGATCTCGCGGTGCAACGGCTTCAGGTGCCAGCCGCCCTTCACAAACTTCGCCGTGAGGAAATCGAGCAGCTCGGGGTGCGTCGGTGGCTCGCCCAGCTTGCCGAAGTCGCTCGCCGTCGCCACGATGCCGCGGCCGAAGTGATACTGCCACACGCGGTTCACGATCACGCGGGTGGAGAGCTGGTTGTCCGGCCGTGTGATCCAGTTTGCCAGCGCTGTGCGGCGTCCCGTCGAGGTTTTGGTCGCTTTGATCTTCGGCAGGCTGGTGTCGATGATGGAAAGATAGCCCGGCTCGATTTGCTGTTCGCCTTTGCGGGTCGTGATCGACACCGCCGGCGCCACCGACCCCGCATCCGTGGCGACGAAGGCTTCCATGAGCGGCTGTGGTTTCAGATGATCGAATTTTTTCAGCTCGGCCTCCAAGCTTTTGTATTCGGCTTTCATTTCGTCAGTCTTCAGACTCTTCACGGGGTCAAAGCGCACACGCTCATACTCCATCTGGCGTTCGACGAGGCCGGCGAGCTGTTTTTCCAAGGCATCACGCTTCTCTGCGGGCTTTCGTGTCATCACCTGCAAGTCATCCGTGAATCGCGTGAGCGCCCGCTCGACTTTCGACTCCAGGATCGGTTTCGTCATCGCATCCATCTTTGCACGGATCTCCGTCGTGGCGGCCTCCCACTGCTGCTGCTGCGCCTGGAATGCCTTCTTTTCCGCCGCCGTGGCCAGCGTCATGTCATCCCGCCAATGCACCGGTGCCAGGAAGGCCCGCAGGCGGTAGTAGTCCTTTTGCAGGATGGGATCGAACTTGTGATTGTGGCAGTGGGCACAGCCCATGCTCAGCCCGAGAAAAAGCTCGCCCGTGGTGTCCGTCATGTCGGTGAGAATGATGTCCCACTGGCCGCGGGCATCACGCTGGTTGTACTCGTAAACGGGGTGCCGCAGGAAGGCGGTGGCGATGAGCACATTCGGATCATCGGGCGCGATTTCATCGCCCGCGAGCTGCTCTTTGACGAAGCGGTCATAGGGCTTGTCGTCGTTGAGCGACTTGATGACGTAGTCGCGATATGGCCACACGTTGGGGCGATATGCGTCCGCGTTGTAACCATCACTCTCCGCGTAACGCACGAGGTCCAGCCAGTGCTGCGCCCAGCGCTCGCCATAGCGTGGCGAGGCCAGCAGCTCATCGACGAGCTTTTCATAGGCCTTCGGGTCCTTGTCGTTCACAAAGGCATCAATCTGTTCCTTCGCCGGTGGCAGGCCATGCAGATCGAAATAGATGCGGCGCACCAGCTCATGGCGGTCCGCCTCCGGCGCAGGCTTCAGCTTCATCTCTGCCTGCTTGGCTGCGATGAAACGGTCGATGTCATTGCGCGCCCACCTGCCACCGGCGTCAGGAGGCGAGACTTTTTTCACCGGCTGGAAGAACCAGTAATTCCGCTGCTCCTCAGTGAAGCCGCCCTCGGTTACGACGACTTTGTGCGATCCGTCCTCCGGCCACGGTGCACCCAGCTTGATCCATTTTTCCAGCACCGCGATCTCTGCCTCCGGCATCTTCCCGCCGTTGTTCTTTGGCGGCATCTGGAAGTCCTCGTTGGTCCAGCGCACGGCTTCCAGCATCGGTGATTTCTCCGGCTTTCCAGGGATCAGCGCCGGCCCGGTGTCGCCACCGGTTTTGAGGTAGCCGATGTGATCCACACGCAGGCCGCCCTTCTGCTTTGTCTTGCTGTGGCACTCAAAGCAACGGTTCGCCAGGATCGGGCGCACCTCCTTCTCAAAAAACGTCATCGCCGCACGCTGCGTGTCATCCTCTGCTGCGGCCCAACGGCCGACAACAAGGCAGGAGAACACGAAGAGGGTGTGAAAAAGGCTGGAGCAGTTCATCTGGCTGATAATAAGGCCGGATAAGAACGCTTTTAGACACCAAAATTGACGAAAAGGACCGGATTTCCCTTGCCTCACCTCAGAGTGAGGCGGGCACCTGCGCTTGTCGCCACATTGCGCATGTTTGTCATGAGCTCTTTGGACGCATTACCCAGTCCCAGCGCTCGCTGGCCTGCTTGAGCTGCGGTTCGAGATCGGCGTTCGTGAGAAAACGCCGCTCGATAAGCTTTTGCACGACGGTTTTCACTTTGGCGAGATAGGCGTCTTTGGTGTTGTAGCGCTCTTCGAGCGACAAACGCGGATCGTTCGCGGCCTCGCGTTCGGCTTTCGTCTTCGCAAACGGCACCCAGGCTCCGCGCAGCGGATAAAACTCGTGTGGCGAGCCAAACGCTTCCGGACGAAACACCCAGCCGGTGCCGGTGCCGAGCGGCACGGCGGCATCAGGCATGCGGATGCCGCCGAGGTCGTTGCCGTCGGCATCGCATTGCGGCACGAGCAGCGGCAGTTCCACGCCTGCGCCCGCGCCGTCGGGCAGTTGCGGATTGCGCACGCGGCCTCCGGCTTTCATGGCGTTCGGCGCGGCAAGGCCGGGCACTTGGGGCCAGCGCACGTCGTTGATCGGCACGAGCGTGGCATCGCTCAGCTTGGGGTGCACGCTCGGCGGCGGCGCGATGCCTTTCGTGACCCAGCGATGCATCGCCAAACGCAGTGCCAGGATGGCGGCATTGGCGTTCACCGGATTCGCCAAGGGCGAGCCTTTGACCTGCGAAGTCGGCGGAAAGGACGACGGGCCATGCGAGGTGCTGGCGAAGAAATACGAGCGCACATTGTCCGGCAGCGCGATGTCTTGCTTGCCATCCGGCGTCGTGTGTGTGAGCGCCGCCGCACGGCCCGCGCCCCAGTACTCGGCGGCCATGTTGGTGTAGAAAATCTTCGGCGCATGCTTCACGCGTGGATTGTCGAGCACTCCTTCTCTTTGACCGCTCACTGCGTCGCGCAGCGCGGTGTCGGCAAAGGGATACGAGGCCGTGTGGTAGGCTGAAATGGCCCGCGGCGTGGACCAGCGCTGATTCAGCACGAGACGGCCCGCGCCTGCGACGTGGGACATGATGCCATCGAGGGCGATACGGTTCTGCTCGTCGGTGTTGAAGCCGAGATAGATGAAGTCACGCAGGAAGCGGCCGCACTGCGACGAACCGAAGGCATACGCGTGTTTCACCTTCGCGGGCGAGGCCGGATCGTGCTTCAACCAGGCCACCGCATCGCGAATCGCCGCGTAGCCGAGTCCCGCGATCGGCGGTGCCTCGGAGATGTAAAACACCTCGTAGGTCTTCCCGGGCTCAAAGCCGCCTTCGAGGCGGATGTGGCCGTTCTCCAGGCTCCACCGCTCGCGTGGCACCTCTTTTCCTGAGGGATTGGCAGCGCGATCTCGCATGACGAGGCGGCTGCCGGTTCCGGCGATGTCCACCGGCGGATAATCCACGAGGTCGGCGAGTTCTTTTTCCTCTGTGAGTTTGTCCGGCGTGAAAACCGCGCTCACCACGCCGCGAATGGCACTGCCGTCCACGTTGCGTGCTCGCGGCGCCTCCAACCGCATTTTATCGGCGGCCACATCGAACTCCCATCCGACATTCAGCATGGTGAAACCCTGCTCCATCATCGAGGCGGGCAAGCTGGCCTTGCCGCCGCGATTCGGGATCTCCACCCACGCCGCGCCATTGCTTCGCGAGTCATCCTTCGGCTTCCACAGCCGTAAATCGGCTGTGAAGTTCACTTTCCCGACCGCATTCACCGGCGCGAGCCCTACATCCGCGATGATCGCGTTCTGCGGCAGCTTCGGATCGATCTCAAAGTGAAGTTTGCCAGTGATGATCTCGTAGGCTGACTTGCCGGCATCCGCGCGCTCTTTGATTTCCACGCGCACGACGGCGGCGTGTGCAGACAACGAAATGAGGACGAGATGAAGGGCGAGGCGTGCGAGCAGATTCATCGACTGAATACACCTGAATGAATGCCGTTTGGGAACATGTCACGCCGTCTCAGGCAGGAAGGTGGGGAACACGACGCCCTTCGCGCCCGTCACAGGCTCGGTGGATTGGGCGACGTGGAGCTCGACGTTGCGCGCTCCCCATGAGTAGGCGGTGCGGACAAGCTTCACAGCGGCGCAGGGGACGAGAAAGACGAGCGTTTTGCCGCGCTGGCCGTCGAGCGTCTTCCACAGCAGCGCGAGGGCGGTTTCTTCATCTGCGGCGACGCCGGGGCCGATCATGGTGAAGGACGGATGCGCGCTGACCACCAGGAAGCCGTCCACGCGCCCCTCCGCAGTCTCGGAGACGTTCACCCGCCATGCGCCGACTTCGTTGCGGATGAAAAACGCGATGTCCTTTTCGCGCCGGATGCCCTGCTGCGTGTGCTCGAAGTCGGCGATGCGCGGCGCGTCGGCCAAAACGGCCTCGCGCACGCGTTCGCTGCCTGCGGGCGTGGCGGCGGTCATGCCCGTTTCGGGCACGGTGATGAGCAGATCTTGAAAAATGGCTCCAGGAACGAATCCGAGCCGCGTGTAGAGCGAGAACGAATCGAGATTCAGCAGGCTCGACACAAGCCGCGCAGGCTTGCCGAGGCGTTTTGCCTTCTCCAGCGCGAGAGACATCATCTTCTTCGCGATGCCGCGTCCTCCCACGTCCGGCGAGGTGGCGACGATGCCGATGGAGACGTGCGTCTCACGTTCATGCGTGAAGCACATGCCGACGATCTCGCCGCTCTCGGCGCGTGCGGTGATGCATTCTCCGGGATCGAGCGCCTCATACACATCGGGGAAAAGCGTGAAGGGCTCGGAGCTGTCGCCAAAGCGGGCACCTTGGCCGAGTCGGCTTTCATACCAGTGGACGAGAGCGCGATGCAGCAGCCGCGCGATGGGTTCGCGGTCGGCGGCGATGAGCGGAGTGAAGTCGATGATTTCGCTCATGGCTCAGAGGATTTCCCAGCCTTTGCGACAGCTCTCCTTGATGAACGCATCGGCTGCGGGCAGCCCGGTGGCCTTCATCGCGGCGGCGTCCCACTCGACGGGCTTTTGCGTGCGCAGCGAGAGCACGCCGAGCAGCGCGATCTCCGTGAGATGCGCGGCGTAGGCGAAGGGGCTCGTCGCAGATTCGCCGCCTTTGCAGGCGTCGATCCAGTCGCGGTGATGGCCGTTGCTGCGTTTCAGTTTCGGCGAGGGCTTCTTGTATTCGGCACGGCGTGCGTCGGGGAAGAGTCGCGGCGCACCGCCGCCGCCGTCGCATTGGATGACGCCTTTTTCGCCGATGAAAAGGCAACCGCGTTTCGGCAGCGGGAAGTTGCCCAGCGCCTCGGGCTTCGGTGGCATCATGCCGCCGTCATACCACGTCATGCGGATTTCCGGCCGCGAGCCTGCGGCGGGAAAGGTGTAATAAATGAGCGATCCATGCGGCGCGATCTCGCTGTCCATCAAACCGGCCGCGTGCGCCTCGATGCGTGATGGAATCGGCAGGTCAAACGCACGCACGGCGGTGTTCATGTCGTGGCAGGCGAAGTCGCCGATGCCCGTGCAGCCAAAGTCCCAGAAATCACGCCACGCCACGGGGAAATAGGCCGGATGAAACGGTCGCTGCTGACGCGGGCCGAGCCACAAGTCCCAGTTCAACCCCGCAGGCACCGGTGGCGTGTCGGCGGGCTTGCCGGTGAGCGTGGGATTCCAGCGCTTCGCGCTCACCCACACATGGATTTCCTTCACGGCACCAATCGCGCCGTCCTGGATGTACTCAATGGTCTCGCGTGTGCCGAGCGAGGAATGCCCCTGGCTGCCGAGTTGCGTCGCGACGCCAGTTTCAGCGGCCACTTTGGCGACGTGACGCGCCTCCCAGATGTTGTGCGTGAGCGGCTTCTCACAATACACATGCTTCCCGGCCCGCATCGCGATCACGGAGGCATAGGCGTGCAGATGATCCGGCGTGGCGATGAGCACCGCGTCGATGGCCTTCTCCTTCTCCAGCATCTCGCGGAAGTCGATGTAGTCCGCGCAGCGGAAGTTCGGCGTCTTTGCCGCGTAGTGTTTTTCGATCTCCGCCTTCACCGGCAGGCGCCCGCCCATGCCTTTGAAGTAAAAGTTTTCGAGGCTGAACGACTCCGCCGGATCCGCCACGGCGATGATCTGGCAATCATCGAGCGGGAGGAGGTTCCGCACGTTCGTGCGCCCCTGGCCGCCCGTGCCAATGATCGCCACGTTCACCTTCTCGCTCGGCGGCACGAACCGCGGCCCGCCCAGCACATGCCGTGGCACGATGTTGAACGTGGTCACCGCCGCGGCGGCGGTTTTGAGGAAGTGTCGGCGGGAAGGCGTGGCGGGATTCATGCGGTGAGACGATACGCCGCAGTCTCTTGAAGTATTCATTCAACACCGCTCACACGGGCACTACTAAGCGATAAAATAACGGCTACGCCCTCCAAACCGCGCATACAGCGCTGGCAGCAGGAACAAATTGAGCAGCGTGCTCGTCGCGAGGCCGCCGAGGATGACGAGGGCCATGGGGCGTTCGATTTCGTTGCCGGGGACATCGCCTTTGAGGACGAGGGGCAGCAGGGCGAGCGCGGCGGTGGCGGCGGTCATGAGGATGGGGATGAGTCGCTCCTCGCTGCCGCGCAGGATGAGGTCGAGGCCGAAGGCTTGGTTTTCCTCACTTTGCAGATGGCGGTAGTGGCTGACGAGGAGGATGCCGTTGCGTGCGGCAATGCCGAGCACGGTGACGAATCCGACAAGAGAACCGAGTGAGAGCACGCCGCCGCCGAGCCACGCGGCCATGACGCCGCCGATGAGGGCGAAGGGCAGGGTAAGCGCAATGAGCAGGGTGAGGCGCAGGCTTTGGAAATCGGCGAGGAGCAGGGCCAGGATGCCGGCGAGGCTGGCGAGCGAGAGCCACATGAGGCGACTCTGCGCGGACTGGCGCTCAGCCCATTCGCCGAGGATTTCGGGATGGTAGCCGCGGGCGAAGGTGATCTTGCCGAGGCGCTGCTCGATCTCGCGCACGACATCGCCGAGGGCCTGGCCGGTAGCGATGTTGCAGGTGACGTCGATGCGGCGGGAGGCTCCTTCACGTTTGATGGCGTTTGGCGTGGGCACGATGGCGAGATCAGCGACATCAGCGAGGCGCACATGGCCGCCTGCGGGTGTTTCGATCAAAAGCTCGCGCAGCGTGGTGTAGTCAGCCCGGGCACTCGGAACGCTCCAGACGGTGACATCGTGGACGCGCTGCTCCTGATATACTTCGCCGACCTTCCGCCCGCTGACGAGCGTGGTGACGGCCTGGCGGACCTGCCCGGCGGTGAGGCCGTGCAGCGCGGCGTTTTCCGGGCGGAGTTTGACGGTGATCTGCGGCACGAGCACCTGGGGCTCCACCTTCAAAGCGCTGACGCCGGGGATGTCCTTGAGTGCTTCTCCGACTTCAGCGGCATGGGCGCGGAGTTGATCGAGTTCCGGGCCAAAGATGCGCACGACGACGCTAGCGCTGGCTCCGGTGAGCACTTCCTTGATGCGCTCGCGCAGGAAGGTCAACAGGTCGCGAGTGAGGCCTGGGTAGCCATCGACGACGGCCTGCACCTTGTGAATCGTCTCATCATAAGGCGCGGCGGGATCGAGGCTGATCCACAGCTCGGTGAAATCGGGGCCGACGACTTCATCAGCGACCTCCGCGCGGCCGATGTGCGCGCCTTGATTGCGCACGCCGGGCACCTGCATGAGGTCATGCGCGGCGGCGATGGTGATGCGTTTGCTGGCCTCGACGCTGGTGTTCGGCTTCTCCAGCCAGTGCATGAGGAAGTCACGCTCTTTGAAGCTGGGCAGGAACTCCTCTTTCAGCTGCGTGTGCCAGACCCAGCCGGTGCCGGTGAAGGCGGCGAGCAGGAACAGCAGCGCCAGCCACGGCCTGCGGGCGAAAAGCGGCAGCACACCGCGATAAAGCGCCTTCATGCCACGAGCGAGCAGGGCATCGCGATGAGCGCCGGGCTTCACTTTGAGAAGCATCAAACTCAGCGCGGGGGTGAGCGTGAGCGCCACGGCGAGCGAGGCGGTGATGGCGAGGATGTAACTCAGCGCGAGCGGTTTGAAAAAGGTGCCTGCGAGCCCGGGTAGGAAGAACACGGGCACAAACACGAGCACGATGATGACGCTGGCATAGACGACGGCGCTGCGGACCTCCAGCGAGGCATCGAGCACGACTTGCAGCTTGGATTTGGGCGATGCGGCGACGGCGTTTTGTCGAAGACGGCGCAGGATGTTTTCCACATCAATGATTGCATCATCCACGACCTCGCCGAGGGCGATGATGAGGCCCGCGAGGATCATGGTGTTGATGGTCTCACCACGCCAGCGCAGCAGCAGCAGCGCGATGGCGAGCGAGAGCGGGATGGCGGTGATGCTGATGATGGTGGTGCGCCAGTCGCCGAGGAACAGCGCGAGCACGACGACGACGAGCAGGCAGCCAAGCCACAGCGCCTCGGTGAGGTGATCAATCGAGAGCTGGATGAAGGTGGCGGGGCGGAAGATAGTGCTGTCGATGGTGACGCCGGGCAGCGCGGGCTTCATGTCCTCCAGCACTTTTTCGACGCCGGTGGTGACATCAAGCGTGTTGCCCCAGGGCTGCTTTTCCACGATGAGAAGGATGCCGTCGCCATCATTGATGACGGCATCGCCGATAAGCGGCGGAGTGCCTTCCACTACCTCCGCCACATCGCCGAGGCGGATGGGTGCGCCATTGCGGAACTCGACCACGGTGCGGGCAAGGTCCTCCGCCGTGGTGATGAGGGAGAGTTGGTTGACGGGCAGGCGGAGATTCGGCGTGTCGATGAAGCCGCCCGCGCTGATGACGGCGGCGTCACCTGAGGCCTTCGTGATGGCATCGAGAGTCACACCGGCGGCGCGGAGCTTCTGGGGATCGACGAGCACCTGAAACTGCCGGTCCCGTTGACCCCAGATGGCCACATTCGCCACGCCGGGCACCGCCATGAGACGCGGGCGCATGGTCCACACCGCCAGCTCGCTGAGCTGCATCTGGCTGAGAGTGTCCGAGCGCAGGCCAACCTTCAAAACACGGCTCAGTGACGAATACGGCGCCATGAGCACCGGTGGCTTCACCACGGCGGGCAGGCGGTTTTGCGCGAGATTTAAGCGCTCCTGCACAAGCTGGCGTGCTTTGAGGATGTCCGTGCCGGTGTTGAAGATCATCACCACGGAGGAAAGGCCGAGCACGGACTTGGAGCGGATGGTTTTGAGGAAAGGCAGACCGTTGAGCGAGTTCTCCAATGGCACGGTGACGAGCGAGTCCACCTCCTCCGTCGATAGCCCCGGCGCTTCCGTTTGCACCTCGACGAGTGGCGGCGCGAACTCGGGGAAGACATCCAGCGGCGCATTTTTCGTGGCGTTGATGCCGATGACCAGCAGCGCCAGCGCAGCTGCCACGACGAGCACGCGCATGTTCAGCGCCCAGGAGACGATGGAGTTTAGCATGGTGGGCGGAAGATGAGGTTACTTGCCCGTCATGAACTCCGTGCCGAAAAGCTCCGCGCTGCCATCGGTGACGATCTGTGTGCCGATCGACGGACCGCTGGAGAGCACGGCGTTTTCACCCGCAAGGCGTGCGACCTGGATGCGCTTGCGCGTGTAGCTGTGCTCGCCGGTTTTCGCATACACCCACTGACCGCCGTGGATGTCGTGCAGCACGGCGTTGAAGGGAATGACGAGGGCGTCCTGCTTGCTGTCCGTTGTCGGAATCTCCACTGCGACACGCTCGCCAGCCCGCAGCGGCGAGTCGGCGGACAGTTCGTAATACCAGTCAATCGTGCTGGTGAGGGCGTTCGCTGTCGGCGGACCTGCCACAGGGTTTGCGCTGTGCGGTTTGGCACTGGAAACGAGCGCACGGATGCTGGCGGGAGCCTTGGCATCCAGCAGCGCGGCTTCACCGCTAAAGATCGCGGTGCGCACCCAGGCCCGTTTGGCTCCGCCCTGGCCGACGGGAGCGCCGAGCAGCTCACGCTGCGCCTTTGCCGTGGTCAAAGCGGCCTCGGCGAGTTGCAGCGTGGCCTTGGCTTCATCCACTCCGCGCACGCTGCCTGCTTCAGCACTGAGCATCTTCTGCGCACGCTCCACGGCGATCTTGGCGGCGTCGATCTGCACCTGCGCCTGCAAAATGCGGCCATCCGCGGCGGCTTGCAGGTCGGCAAGGCGCAGCACTTCATCCAAAGTGCCGCCGAGCACGGGCGCGATGGGTTTCCCCTCCGCCGCGAGCGGTGTGACGACCTCGCCGGAAAATAGGCGCACCGCGGGCACAGTGCGTTTTTCCACCGGCACGGTTTTGAGGCGCAACGCCTGCCCGGCCTCCGGCTTGAGCGTGAGGATCACGAGGTCGCCCTCTTTCGTGATCGTGGCAGGCGCGGAGCCACCGGCATCAGCGGCCTGGAGACGGAGGGCAAGGAGCGGGAGAAGGAGAAATCGTTTCATAAATCAACGGAGAGGAGATTGCATGGCGTCTTCCAGCGCACCGGCGGCGGTTTGGGCTTCGAGGTTGGCGGCCATGAGCGCGACTTTCGCAGCGCTGGCCTCAATCTGACGGCGGGTGAGTTCGAGTGCGGAAACATTGCCCGCCTCGACCATCTTCTTCGTCGTGTCGGAGGCGGCATCCGCCTCTTGGGCGAGCTGTGCGGCGGTGGTGGCCTTGGCCCGCGAGGCTTGGTAAGCGGCGAGCGCGA
The DNA here is from genome assembly GCA_016795375.1 of Verrucomicrobiaceae bacterium. Taxonomy (GTDB): domain Bacteria; phylum Verrucomicrobiota; class Verrucomicrobiia; order Verrucomicrobiales; family Verrucomicrobiaceae; genus Prosthecobacter. The sequence continues at coordinate 42,504 of JAEUHJ010000077.1, read as the reverse complement.
TGTCGAGTTCACCCTGGATGGCAGCCTGCTGCGCGAGGAAGCGTTTCTCCGACGTGGTGCGCCGGGCTTCAGCTTCCGCAATGGGGCCGCGATTGCGATTCAAGGGCAACTGCACGTTCAAACCGAGCTGCCAGCGGTTTTGGCCGGAGTTGTAATCGTAGCCTGGACTGATGTTGATGTCAGGATACTGCCGCGCCAGCTCCAGTTTCAGAGCCGCTTCCGCTGCCGCGTAGTCGGACAGTAAGGCCATCAAATCCGCCCGGCGTGTGAGCGCGAACCTGCGACTGTCTCCTGACTCGGGGAGGCGATGAAAGGCGGAGAAATCCAGCTTCACCGATCTGATCGCATTCAAAGGTAGGCCGACCGCCGCTGCCAGTCGTGCCTCGCCGGTGGCAGCGATGCGCCGCGCATCCTGCAAAGCCAGCCGCGTGCGATTCAGCATGAGACGAGCCTGCGTAAGCTCAAAGGGAGACACATCGCCAGCCTCCATCTGCGCAGTGAGTTTCTTGATGGCCTCGTCATGCAGCGTTTGCTCGGTTTCCAGCAGGTGGATGTTTTCGCGTGCGCCATGCAGTTCTAGCATCGCGGCCCGCACGCGAGAGCGTGCTGCCCAAGCGCGGGCGGATACACGCCACCGAGCCGCCTCGGCAACAGCGAGCGCCTGCTCCGTGCGCTTCGATCGTTTACCTGCCGTTTCGATGGGCACGGACAAACTCGGCCCGAGGAACCACGGTGTGAACACCGGAGCGCGGAAGCTCGCGTATTGTGGCATGAATGTGAAAACCGGATTGGGCCGCATCTGTGCCGTTTTGATGCCCGCAGCCACTTCATCTGCCTCCGCCCGAGCCAGGGCCACATCCGGGTGAAAATACGCCGCCGCCAGTGCCAGACGATCCACTGACCACGAGCCGCCCACCGCCTTGTGCTCGGCAAGGAAGGCCTTCAAGCCTGCGTCATTCAACGAGCGGCCCGAGAAGTCAGCGCTGCTCTGCTCTGACGAGAGCGGTTTCGCTTTGAACGAGACGCATGAGGCCGGCAAAAGAAAAAGAATGGGGAGCAGGACAAAAGAGCCTTTTTTCATAGACAGCGCGATGAACGCCCTGATACCGCCCGCATGTCAGCCCTTCCACCCCGCCGGGCAAAGATGACAGCCTTTTCATCTTTCCTGCCCCGCCAGCGGCAAACGGAAAGTCACCTCCGTGCGCTCTTCCCCGGTGGTCGAGTAGCCGATCTCACCTCCGTGGGCTGCCACGATGGATTGCGCGATGCTCAGCCCGAGACCGCTGCCGTCCGTCTCGTAGCCGTGCGCGGCCTCACCACGGAAGAACCGCTCAAAGACACGCTCATGCTGCTCCGGCGGCAGCAGCAGGCCGGTGTTCAGGATGCCAAAGACGGCGTGGCGGCCTTCCGTAACGAGGCGGATCTGCACACTGCCGCCCTCCCGGTTATGTTTCACCGCGTTGTCGGCCAGATTGAGCAAAAGCTGCCGCAGCCTCATCCGGTCCGCATTCACACGGCAAGGCTCGCAAGCCTTCAGCGCCACCTCAATGCGGCGCGGAGCCGCGAGGATGGCCGTTTCATCCGCCAGATCACGCACCAGTTCATCCAAGGTGACTTCCTCTTTGTTCAGCGCCATCTGCCCTGCGTCCGCCCGTGCCAGAAAAGCGAGCTGGCCGACGATGTGGGACAGCCGCTGCACCTCTTCGATCATCGACACGAGCTTGTCATGCCCCGCGCCATCCACTGGCTCCTGCGTGAGCATCTGCTCCAGCGTGCCGTGCAGGATCGTGAGCGGTGTCTTCAGCTCATGCGAGGCATGCAGCGTGAACTCGCGCGACTGCGTGAAGCTGGCCCCGAGCCGCTGCTTCATGCGGTTGAAGACGGCGGTCATGCGGTCGAGTTCGTCGCCATTGCCGCTGCGGGGCACGAGGTGGCCCAGATTGGAAACGTCCGTTTTCTCCAACACCTCGGTCAGCTCCTCAATGGGGCGCAAGGCCCGGCGCATGAGCAGTCCGCCGCCAAAGATGCCGAGCAGGATGGCAGGCAGGCCGCCATACAGAATGATCTCAAACGTCTCCTCCAGTGGATCATGCTTCAAAGCCGCCTCCGCGCCGCCGTGCAGCGCCTCCTCACGCTGCTCATTGAACTCAAACCAGCTCCAGAAGCCCACGATCACCAGCGAAAGACTGAGCGTGAAGGAGTAATACCAAAGGATGCGACGGCGGAGAGTCATGGCGTTTCGCGCAGCGCATAGCCAAGGCCGCGCACGGTTTGAATGAGGTGTGGCGTGAAGTCACGGTCAATCTTGTCCCGCAACCGGCGGACATACACCCCCACGAGATTTGTGCCCGGATCAAAATCATACTCCCACACCGCGCTGATGATGTCCCGTCGGCTCACCACCGCGCCCTCAGCCTTCAGCAGGCACTCCAGCAGCAAGGCCTCACGCGATGACAGCTCCACCCGCCTGCCTGCACGTCGCGTCTCGCGCGTGACCGGATCAAAGTTCAAATCACCCGCCGAGAGCAGTACGGGCTTTTTAAGGCTGTTCCGCCGTAGCAGCGACCGCACCCGTGCCAGCAGCTCTGATGTGGCAAACGGCTTTGGCAGATAATCATCCGCCCCAGCATCCAGACCCTCCACCCGCTGCTCCACCTCGCCACGCGCCGAGAGCATGATCACCGGCGTGGCACGCCCCTGACGGCGCAGTTCACGTACGAAGCTGAGACCGTCGAGATGTGGCAGCATGATGTCGCATACCAGGACATCGAAGCTCCCGTTCAAGGCTTGTTTCAGGCCCGATTGACCATCTCCCGCATATGCGACCTCAAATCCGGCCTTCATCAGCGATTCGCTAAGCAGGGCGGCAGTCTTGGATTCATCTTCGACGATCAGAAGGCGCATGCTTTTTCCTACCATGAGGATGGCACAGGGCACAAGTGCGAGACGCTTGATGATCACCTGCACGTGGTCAGGGCAGGATCACTCCCACCCCTTCTGCAAACCACGCTCGACGATCCTCACCACATCTTCGTCGAGCAGAAAGCCGTCCGCCTGGAGCTTCTTCGCGGCATTGGTGAGGCGGGAGAGATACTCGGCAGGCGTCGGATAGCGTTCTTCGAGGGAGGGACGTGAATCGCCAGTCTCTTCGCGAACGGAACAAACATGTCATCGAGCGGGGAGAGCATGGTTTCGGCGGCGTCTGTCACAAATCGCTGATGTGCGCATTGGCCTCGTTCGCGGGATCGGTCTCGATGAACAGGCGGCCTTTGATGCGCTCATAAGCTCCAAGAGGGCCAAAAGCCTTGCCATCGGCAAACGGCGCACGCTCGGTGATTTCAACCCGAATTCTGAGGTTAGGGTTCTGTGGAAACGTTGGGAGCCTTGTAAAATAAGGCTTCTAGCGTCAAGAATCCAACTTCGCCGAAGTTGGATTTGGTGACCTGATGCGGCGCGTTTTGCCTTCTGGACCGCCTCTTCAGCTTCGGAATTCGGACTGAAGGCAGGCGGTGAGGTCACGATCAAAGTCCGCTCATTCCGCGCACAGCCAGGCCGTGAGAAAATCGCGCTCGGTGACGGCAGCGCGCCTGTTTTCGTCCAATCCCGCAACGACACCGGCAATCTCGACCCGAACGGCTACGCCACACATGTGCATCGTTACGAGAAGCCCGGCGACTACATCGTGCGCATCGACCGGGAGGATGGGCGCGGCTGGCCGGCATTCACGCATCTGCACATCCGCGTGCTGCCGAGGTGATTTCAGGCGGATGCCTGGCCCGTGGTTTGTCACGGCCTGCTCTTCTTCCGCGCCTCGACGTACCAGGCCATGGCGTTCAGATTTTTGACAAACTCGCCGGCGTCGATTTCGTCGTCCTTGAGCCAGCGGCCCTCGCTGTCGAGGGCGTCGGCGGCTTTGCGGGCCTTGGCGGCGGCTCCTTTGGCGCGGCTGGCCCATTCCTCCGGCGTCTGCGGGCCGGCGAGCTTGCGTTGCAGTTCCTCGCGGCTTTGGGCGAGTTTCTTTTTGAAGGCGTCCACGTCGCTCTGTCGCTCGTCCTTGAAGGAATAATGCGTGGGAAGGTTGCTGTCGTCGTAAGTCAGCTCGTAGGTGTCCTTGACGAAGAACAGCGGCTTGTTGGTCTTCAGCTCGTAAAAGCGTGCGTGCGTGCCGTCGGGCAGCTTCGAGCGGTCGAACCAGGCGAGCGCGGGCTGGATCGGCGCGAGGTATTTCTCGTCGCCGGTGAGAATCCAGAGCTGGTGCAGGGTTTCCATCGCTTCGAGGCTTTCATAGGCGGTGACGGAAGGCGGCTCGAACTTGCGTGCCCAGGCGGGGTGCATGTCGTGATCGTATTGCATGGCCCAGACAGGCTGCGGCTCGGGCATTTGCGCGAGGATGAGGAAGTCCCCAAGTTTTTTCAGCGTGGCGAGGTAACGCGCGTCTTTTTCGAGCTCGTAGGCGCGGAACAGCACTTTCGCGATCTCGCTGAGATTGCCGTCGTTGAGTGTGTGGTAGCTCCTGTAGTCCAGCTTCGGGAAGGTGCGGCTCCAAGTCTCGGGATAGCTGGCTTTCATCACCGGCTCGGACGCGTTGGCCGGACCGTTGAACTGCTGCGGCCACGCACCACATGATGCCTGCGCGGAGAGCATGGCGTCGAAGGCCACTTTCTTCGCGTTTTGCAGCGCCGCATCGTCTTTGAAGGCGGGTTCGTGCGAAATCTCCAGCAGCAGGAGCATGGCCGACTGGGTCTTGTTGTCGTCGAGGGTCGAGTAATTGCGTCGCTTGCCGGGTTCCTTGTCCCCGGCGTCAAACTGGCTGCGCAGATGCCATTTCTTCATCTTCTCCGGGTCGAAATCGAAGTCGCTGTCCCAACCGCCGGAAGCGAGTTGCGATTTGATCAGCGCTCCCGCTGCATCACGGGCGGCTTTGAGGAAGACTTCGTCGCCCGTAGCCTGATACGCCCTCAGGATCGCCAGACCCATCGTTGTGGTGCCGTGCGGCTGGATGGAGATGATCGTGGGCGACTTCCCGTGCTCCACCTCGCCGATCCTGCCCTCCTTGTCATAGGACGAGGCATAACCGCCTTCACGGGCGAGATGCGTGTGCGCATAGGTGACCGCCTTTTTCATCGCGGCGGTGATGGCGGCCGGATCAGGCAGATCGGCGGCGACGACGAACGAGGTGGAAAGCAGGAGGACGATGAGCGGTCGCATGGCAGGGACGCCTTGAACGAAGGCTTCAGCTCCATTCCTTCAATCGCTCCGGGAACGGGCAGTTCGCGCAGGCGGAGTCGTCTTCGAGGCAGAAGTCCTCGTAGATTTGCAGCAAGCCCTGCTGGTGATGCAGTCTCCTTGTGAAGTTCTTGCCGCTCCCGTCATCACCGAACAGGCGCAGCACGGCGCGGCGGAGCTTCTGGTTGTCGAGCAAAGCCGGAAGTTCGAGGTATTCAGCCCACAAACGCGTGCGCTCCGGCACGAGCAACGGATAGGCGACGTTCGCCAACATCTCCTGCACGCGCGTTTCGCCGATGAGCGCGATGGGTTTGATCGCTGGCGCGGCGAGCAGCGTGTAATGTGTGCTCCAGAATTCGTGCGTGAGCGCCAGCAACGATTCGCGCCATGCGGCCTGGCTCCAGCGTGTGGCATCCGCCAGCGGCGCGACGATTTGCGGCCACACATTCAACATCGCGGCGAGCGCACCGAGCCGACGCTGCGGGTGATTGCCGGGGCGCGTGGCGGCGAGCTTCCAACGCGGGAGCTGGTGTTCTTCGAGCCAGCGCAGGCAGGAGTTCCGCCGCTTCCACCACTCGCTCCAAAGCTGGCGCAGATACGCGCGCGTCTCCGGCTCAGTGTCCTCCACGCGGATGCTTTCGAGAAAACCAGAGACGCCGAAGAGTAACGCCTCGCGCTTCGCGGCATCTATCTTCAGCAGTTGCTTCAATGGCAGCCGCTGGCTGAGCAGGGTGAAAGGCTGCTGGTTGTTGCGATAGCCGAGGGCGCGTGCCAGCGCCTGATAAACCGCCTCGTCGCGGCCATGCACATCCACGCAACGGTGCAGGCGCTTCGATTTCATTTCCAAACGGTATTGCGCGGCGGACTCCAACATCGACTGCACACGGGACACCTCCATCTCACGCAATGGCGTCGCACAACGCCCCAGGCGTGCGGCGGCGAGGTTGCGATTTGGCCTCGCATCGTTGGCGATCACCGCCGTGTTCAAAACGACCTGTGTTACTTCGCGGTGCTGGCTGGTGCGCGTGAAAAATCGCTCCTGCGGTGCTGCGAAGAACAAGTGCAGCACCACACGATCATAGTCGGCATTCGCTCCATGCTGATGCCGCTCCCAATCACGCGCATCAGGATCGAGTTCGATGTCTCCACGCAGTGTTTCACCATCCACGGTGATCGCGCAGCCAGTGAAGTCCGGCCCAGCGCCGGAATTCCATGTCCCGAAGTCGGTGATGCACACCGTTTTGCCGTCCGTGCTGGTGAATTTGCCACCAAACGCGCCTGCGAACCACAGGCTCTGCAAATCCAGCTCCGACATCGGTGTGGTGATGCTGGGGAGCACCGGTTCCTCAACGCCGGAGAACACCGCGTCGCGAAAGCGGGCGTAACGGTCAGCGAGCGGAAGTGGCGTCATGAGGTTTAGCGCGTGAGTTCGAGGATTCCAATTTTCCACGGGATGCTGCCGTACTTCGATGCTCTGTAGCCGGTTTCATCGACGCCTTGGAATACGAGGCGGAGGTCAGCGGGATCGACTTCCAGAGTTTCGTCATTAGCGGAGCGGATGAGTTCGCCATGACTGATGCTGGTGGTCCAGTCGGCGGGCGGTGTGATCTGCTCGGTGGCGGCGAAGGGTTTTTCTCTCGTGACGGCGAGCGATTGCCACGGGCCTTCGATCTTGTCGGCGAGCCAGGCTTTGTAGTAGCGGTGATCTTGGCCGAGCGCCTCGATGATGGTGAGGTATTGGTCGCGGTCTTTGAGCTTGTAGGTGCAGGAGGCTTCAAAGAGGGCCTCTTTGGTGTCTTTGAGCAGGAGTTCGGGTTTGGACCAGCCGAGCGGGAAGTTTGATTTGGCGGTTTCGCGCCGCCAGAAGTGCCCGTCGTCGCTGGTGTAGAGCAGGTGGGCCTTCGTGGCATCGCAAATGGCCCAGAAATCGATCCATTTGGTTTTCGTGCCGCCTTCGGGCAGTGTTTCGATCATGGGCTGCGGCTTGGTCCACGATTTCGGATCGGTGATGTCGGCGGTGGTGGAGAAGTAGGGGCCAAATTTGAGCGCCTTCTTCTCATCGGCGAGCTGGTAGATGAGATACCACTTCTGATGCGGCGTGAAGTAGAAAACCTGCGGGGCGCAGTGATACTGGTCGTGGAAGTCGAGCGTGTGACGCGTGGCTTTGTCGGCGTCTTTCCAGTCGGTGAAGCTGAGGTATTGCATGTCCACCTTTCCCGAGGCGCGTCGGTGCGTGGCGAATAGATGCCATTTCCCTGCGTGAAACACCATCGTGGGATCTTTGAGCGCGACATCGGGATCGGCGGCGTTTTCGGTGGGCGTGATGAGCGGTGGGGTGCTCGTCCAACGAAACTCGCCCGTGATAAGCCAGGCGGGATCAGCCGCGTGAAGAGTGGCGGCGGCAAACACGATCAGGGCAATGGTTTTCATGTCATGAGTTCTTTGAGCGTGACGTGTGCGAGAGACTCGACACGCTTCCATGCGCCGGTGAAGTCGAGATGCCGTGTCATCGGCCCCGGCGCGACAACGCAACGGATGCCGGCGGCCACGGCAGCGCGTAGGCCGTTGAGCGAGTCCTCGAAGATGACGGCCTCCTCGGGATTCACGCCGAGTTTTTCGGCGGCGTGAAGGAAGAGCGAAGGATCAGGCTTCACCTTGCCGGTGTCATCGACGGTGGAGATGTGATGAAAATGATCGTGCAGGCCGAGCTGGTCCATCCACGAGTCGATCCATGAGCGCGGGCTGCTGCTGGCGATGGCGATGCGCAGGCCGAGTGTGTCCGCCTCATGCAGCAAGTCCGCCACGCCTGGCAGGAGATGCAAATGCTTGCGCAGCTCGCTCTCGCGATTCCTGCGCAGGACTTCGACGGCCTCCCAGTCGAAGGCGCGGCCCGTGCGCTCTTCGAGATCACGTCGCGGGTCGTAGCTGGTATTGAAATCAGTACCGACGACCTGCGCATAAAGCTCCACGGGCAGCTCGTGGCCGTGCTCGGCAAAGATTTCCCTCCAGGTGTGGTAACCGGTGCTTTCAGTGTCAACGATGAGGCCGTCGAAGTCGAAGATGACGGCGCGGATGGGGGCGGGCATGGGCGATGAATGGCAGGAGGTCGAAAGGACAGGCTGGATACCACGACGAGACAGGGGCCATTTCAACCACGGAAAACACGGAACACACAGAAAGGGAGCCGGCTATTCGTGCTCCAGCCGACGGCAATGGGTGGTGCGCCTTCAACCATGGTTCTGGCTTTCCGTTTATTCTGTGTTTTCCGTGGTTGTGCATCAGGAGTCTTTGCAGACGGTGGCTGGATGCTCATGCTGCGAAAACCATCTTCTGAACAACTGCATGGAGCGCTGGAGTTGTGGAAGGATGCGCCGCTGAGCTATCAGGCTCGCCTTTTGGAAAAAGGCGGCCACGGGTTCATCGTGGATGAGCATGCGGTGAGGCTGGGAAGCGGCGAGGAAGTGTGGCGGGCGACCTGCGAGGCCCTGGATATGTGGCGGATGTTTCCCGAGTGGGCGGAGGTGGCGCGTTTGGAGATCAAAGGTCAGGAGCCGGGGCAGATCGTGGCGATGGTGACGCGCATCGGCGGCTTGTGGTGGGTGAATCCGTGCCGCATCCTGCGGCGTTGTGATTCGGAGAGAACGCACGGCTTCGTCTATGGCACACTGCCGGAGCACGCAGAATGCGGCGAGGAGATGTTTTGCATGGAAAAACGGGCTGATGGCAGCGTGTGGTATGTCATCCGCGCCTTCTCACGTCCGCGGCACTGGATGACATGGCTGGCCTTTCCGCTGGCGCGGTGGTGGCAGTGCCGGTTTGTACGGGATTCGCAAGTGAGGATGAAGGAGGTCGCCGCATGAAACGCGGCTCAAACTTCAAGAAGCTTCTTGTCACCTTGATGTGGGGATTCGTCCTGGTTCCGCCCGGTTCAGGCGATGTGCCGCCGGATTACTGGATCATCAGCCTGCTCACGTTCGCCATTTTGATTCTGATGTTCATCGAGCGCGAGCTTGGCTGGAGCGAGACCATCGCGGCGTTGCTGGTTTCATTCGCACTTTGCGTGCCTGCGGGGAAGTTCGCCGCCATGCTGGCGTGTCCGTGGTTGCTCGCGCGGTCATGGGATGCGGTGCTTGCGTTGCGTGGCCGGACAAATCCTTGCCAGGCGTGCAGCCGCGTTTTTCCCGCCATCGGCGCTGCATGGCTCGTCGCTCATCGGGCGAACTGGACGCCGTGGAACTTCGATCCGCTCATCGTGCTGCTCACGGCGGCGCATTTTCATCATGCGGGGTTCTCGCTGCCGTTGATGGCGGGGCTGAATGCGAAGGCTTCGCCGGGATGCTGGACGCAGTTTTCGTGTGTGTCGGTGCTGGCGGGTGTGCCGCTGGTGGCGGTGGGGATCACCTGCACGCATTTCGGTGTGCTGCGGTTTGTGGAGCCGTTTGGCGTGGCGGTTTTGGTGCTTGGGGCTCTCGGTGTGGCCGTTTCGCAGCTTCGGCGGGGTTTGGTAAAGGGATGCGGGGTGCTGGTGCGTACTGGTTTTATCGTTTCAGGAGCCTCATTGCTCGTGGCGATGATTCTGGCGATGGGATTCGGACTTCGTCATGTTTTTCCAAATCTGGCGCTGAGCATGCCGCGGATGTGGATGATCCACGGCTCGTTGAACGCGTTTGGGTTCGGCCTGTGCGGGCTTTTAGCGTGGCGGGGATGCGGAGCTTTCCGGGCCGGAAACCGGGATTTCCATGTTGACCCTGTCCCGCCCGGCATTCCCCGTTGATTCCGCCGCGTCTGCGCCCATAGGTGGCAGCCCGAAACTCCCCTTTTCCCATGCCCAAATTCATCGAAATGCCCAAGCTCAGCGACACCATGACCGAGGGCACCCTCGCCAAGTGGTCTGTCAAGGAAGGGGACAAGATCGCCGTCGGCAAAGCCATCGCGGATGTCGAGACGGACAAGGCCACGATGGAATACGCCAGTCCGTTCGAGGGCGTGCTGCACAAGATCATCGTCCAACCCGGTCAAAAAGTGCCGCTGAACGCCCCGCTGGCCGTCATCCTCGAAGAAGACGAGGCCGCGCCGGCGAATCTCGACGAACTCATCGCCAAGGCCCAGGCCGCCGCCGCGCCCGCTCCTGCGGCGGAGAAAAAATCAGCCGCAGCCACCCCCAAGGCCGCGACCGCAGGCCCGCGTCTGCCCCTCGCTCCACAGCACAAGCGCCGTGCCGCCGTCGCAGGCAGCGGCGTGCGTGTCAAAGCCTCGCCACTGGCCAGAAAAATCGCCGTGGAACGTGGTGTGGACATCAACACGCTCATCGGCACCGGGCCTGGCGGACGCGTTGTTCGTTTCGATGTCGAAAACGCTCCCGCCGGTGGTTCCGGCGGTCGCGTTGCCGCGACGCCGGCGATTCGTCCGGCTTACGGACCCGAGGACGAACGCGTCGCCACCTCCACGATGCGCAACATCATCGCCGAGCGCCTGCTGGCCTCGAAGACACAGATCCCGCACTTCTACCTCCAGATGGAGGTCGATGCCGCGCCGCTCATGGAGTTCCGCGCACACCTCAATGCCGCCAATGAAAAAACCGGCGGCGTGAAGTACACCGTCAACGATTTCATTCTCAAGTCCGTCGTCCGCGCCGCGCAGGAGCAGCCCGCGATCAATGCCGCGTGGGATGGCGACGCCATTGTGAAATTCAAATCCGTCGGTCTCAGCGTCGCCATCGCCATCGACGACGGCCTCGTCACCCCCGTCATCAAGCAGGCGGAGCAGAAGACGCTGCTCGAAATCAGCCAGGGCGTCAAAGACCTCGCCGGCAAGGCCCGGAACAAGAAGCTCAGCCCGGACGATTTCACCGGCGGCACCATCACCGTGTCAAACCTCGGCGCGTATGGCATCGACCAGTTCGCCGCCATCATCAATCCGCCCCAGGCCGCCATCGTCGCCATCGGCAGCATCCGCAAGGCCGCCGTGGTGAATGACAAGGGCCAGGTCGTCGCCGGCCAGCGCATGTGGATCGGCCTCAGCGGCGACCACCGCGTCGTCGATGGCGCCGTCGCCGCCACCTTCCTTGCCGAGATGCGCAAGCTGCTCGAAAACCCGGCGCTGATGCTGGTTTGAGGCGGGGAAGTTTGGAGGCGTTGATCGAGGAGATCGCGAAACGAATCGTCCGTGTGAACGTTTGATGAGCCGCATGAGCCGCTCTTTTTCCTTCTTCCCGGACCGCCGTCGATTTTTTGTCCTGGCCGCAGGTGCCTGCGCGGCGGGCGGATGGTGGCGCTGGCGGCGTGATCTTCATCCGGTGACGATGAGTTCGCAAGCACTCGGCGCGAAGGTGACGATGACGGCTTTGCACGCGGATGAAGCCGTGGCCGTCACCGCAATGAATGCTGCTTTTGCGGAGCTGGAGGCCATCGAGTCCGTGATGAGCCTCTACCGGCCGGAAAGCGAGCTTTGCCGGCTGAACCGGGATGCGGTGCTTGAAAGGCCAGATGCGCGCCTGCTCGAGGTTTTGCGTTTTGCCGCGCAAGTCTCCAAAAAGTCCGGCGGTGCGTTTGATGTGACGGTGCAACCGCTTTGGGCGCTGCAAGGCGCCACGCCGGATGAGCAGACACTTGCACGCGTGGATTGGAAGAAGCTGCGCGTCACATCCGAACGGCTCGTTTTGGAAAAAGGCATGGCTGTCACTCTCAACGGCATCGCTCAGGGCTACGCGGCAGATGCGGCGATGCGGGTGATGCGCGCGCACGGCGTGGAGCACGCCTTGATCGACGCGGGCGAGTTCAGCGCACGCGGAAAAAACCAGGAGAATGTGCCGTGGCGCATCGGCATCCAGCATCCGAGGCAGCGCGATGCCTTCGCCGCGCTCGCACAGCTCGAAAACCGCTGCCTCGCGACCTCCGGCGATTATGAGACGGCTTTCAGCGACGATTTCAGCCGCCATCACATCCTCGATCCGCACACCGGCGAATCACCGGGCGAGCTGGCGAGCGTGTCCGTGCTCGCGCCGACCGCGATGGCCGCGGACGCTCTCTCCACCACGCTGTTTGTGCTTGGCGCGAAGCGCGGGATCGATTTCCTGCGTCACTATCCCGGCACAGACGCGCTCCTCATCCTCAAAGACGGCCGCCGCATCATGACGGACGGTTTTGCCGCTGTGATCTGAAACTCCAACACGCTTCCACATGAAACGCCTGTTCCTTTTCATGCTCGCGGCCACGCTCGCCAACGCCGATACCATCGAGATGATGACCGGTGCGAAGGTGGAAGGAAAAGTTGTCGAGAACAACGCCACGGCGAAGACACTGACTGTCGAGTTTTACCTCGGTGGCAAACTGCTCCAGCGCATATTGCCCTATGCGAACATCAAGGCGATCACCGTGAACGGCGTGCGCACTGATTTGAACGCGCCTGCCTCTGCCACGACGCGCACGCCGGCCGAAGTGCAGGCGCTCATCGCCAAGGTCGGCCCCACGGAGCCGGACTGGTTCAAATCGACGAACCTGAATTTCCCGAAGACGCTCGACCTCTCCTGGCCGTCGAAGCCAACGTCGGGCTGGAGCAACCAGAAGAATGCCGGCCAGTTCATCTGGGACATCATCAATCCCAATGCCAGCCGCTGGCGCGAGGGCATCAAGTTTGTCACTCATCTGATGGAGTTGAACAAGGACGACGCCTCAGTGCGCAAGCGTGCGACGAATGAGATCGCCAACATGCACTTCCGCTTCTTCCAGGACTACGCCCGCGCCGCGTGGTGGTGGCAGAAGGCGGGCATCACCATCGAGGACGCGCCGGGTTTCCACCTCGCCGAGTGCTACTGGCGTCTCGGCAGCAGGCAGATGGCGCTCGATTTCATGAACGGGACGAAACTCGTCTATCTCGACGGCATCAAATTGCTCGGTGACATGGGCGAGACGGATCGTGCGGTGAAAATGGCGGAGTATTACGACGATCAAGACGCCTGGCTGCTCGCCGGTGACGCCTGTCGTCTGGCGGGTCGTTTGGCGGAGGCGCAGGCGTTTTATGAAAAGGTCATCAACACACCGGCGGCCGGCCAGAACCCGAATCGGGTGAAGCGCACGACCGGCCGCGCGCAGGCCAACCTCGCTGCCATCAAGCTGTTTGAACTCGCCGACGTGTCCAAGGTGGCCGACGGCAGCTACAAGGACAGCAGTCTCGGCTACGAGGGCCAGGTGGAGGTCAGCGTGAAGGTGCGCGGCAAGAAGATCGAGGACGTGAAGATCACGCAGCACAAGGAGAAGCAGTATTACTCGTCCATGACAGATGTGCCCGCGCAGATCATCGCCAAGCAAGGTGTGAAAGGCGTGGACGCCACCAGCCGCGCCACGATCACCGGCGAGGCCATCATCAACGCCACCGCGAAAGCACTCGCCCAAGGCGCCAGATGAGGCTCGACCATTACCTCCCGACGCTCAAACGGGCGAACAAGGCGGATCGCAAGCCGCCGGGGAGGATTCGACGAGTGTTGGAACGCATCGGGCCGTCGATGGCCTCCGCGCCGTTGCGGCGTGTGATTCAAACCGTGTTCTTCATCACCTTTCTGGTGTCGTTTTTCTACATCTGCTGGCCTTACACGGCCCAGCCGAGGCAAGGTGACTCGCCGATCACCGAAGCGGAGCTGGATGCTTTGCTGGCGAGTGGCGAAAAGCCGTGGCCTTCGCACTATACCGACGATTTGAAGAAGAAGGAGGTCGTTCCGGCGGATTTGTTCCTGCGCCTCGATCCGCTGGTGAGTTTGAGCACCGCCATTGCCTCGCGGAGCTGGGTGTACTCGCTGGCGAGCGCGGGGATCATCCTGCTGGTGTGTGTTTTCATCCCGCGTGGCTTTTGCGGCTATCTGTGTCCGCTCGGCACGTTGATTGATGTGTTCGACTGGCTCATCGGCAGACGTGTGAAGCGCTTTCGCGTCGCCAAGGACGGCTGGTGGGTTCACATCAAATACTACATCCTGCTCGGCACGTTGATCGCGGCGGCGTTCGGTGTGCTCATCAGCGGCTTCTTCTCCGCGATTCCGGTCATCACGCGCGGGATGCTGTTTCTCGGTGAGCCGTTGCAGACGGGATTCCTGCGCGGCTGGCATCTCGTGGTGCCATTTCACCTCGGCCATGTCATTTCGCTGCTGCTTTTCATCGGTGTGCTCGTGCTTGGGCTGCTGCGGCCGCGATTCTGGTGCAAATACGTCTGTCCGAGCGGCGCGGTGTTTTCCGTGGCCAATCTGTTCCGCGTGAGCGAGCGCAAGGTCGAGGATTCGTGCATCAAATGCCGCAAGTGCGTGGACATCTGTCCCTTCGACGCGATCAAGCCGGACTTCACCACGCGCACGACCGACTGCACGCTGTGCCAGACCTGCGGCGGCGTTTGTCCGACGCTGTCGATCAAGTTCGTGGACCGCTGGGACGTGATGAGCCTGAAAAAGGAGAATGAACCGCCCACGCACGAAACGGCGCTCGGAAGACGCGGCTTTGTCTCGCTCGCGACGGGCAGTGCGCTCGCGGTGACGGGTGGTGTGGCCGCCAAAGCGGCGTCGAGCCTGTGGGGCGCCGATTTGGAGAACAGAGATGCCTTCCGTCCCGTGCGCCCACCGGGCAGCGTGCCGGAAAAGGAGTTTCTGCAGATGTGCATCCGCTGCGGTGAGTGCTTCAAAGCTTGTCCGAACAACGTGCTGCACGCGGAGGGCTTCGAACAAGGCTTCGAGGGCCTTTGGACGCCGATGGTGAAGGCCGACTGGGCCGGCTGCGAGTCGAGCTGCAACGCCTGCGGCCAAGTTTGTCCCACCGGCGCGATCCAACCGCTGCCGCTGGAGGTGAAAAAGAAAACACGCATGGCGCTGGCGGAGGTGAACTTGCAAACCTGCCTGCCACACGCGGGCAAGGAAGCCTGCCAGCTTTGCGTCGATGACTGCGTCGCGGCGGGCTATAACGCCATCGAGTTCATCCAGGTCCACACCAAGACCGACGCGAACGGAAATCCCGTCGAAGGCACCGGTTTCGTCGCTCCCGTCGTTCTCGCCGACAAATGCGTCGGCTGCGGCCTCTGCCAGACGCGCTGCTTTGGCATCAATGCTCTCGAAAAAGGTCTCCTGAGGCAATCTGCGATTGTGATTGTCGCTGGTGAAGGGAAAGAGGACCGAAAAAACCTTGATACAGAATCGACATGAGAAACTGGCTGATTAGAATGACGGTTCATTCACTGGAATGGACTTCATCACGAAAGACACCATCAAGCACCGGGCATTCTGGATCGAGGAAATCCGAAAGCTGAGCGGAGACTTTGGCGAAGATTCATCCCGACTGGAAAAAGAACTGATAGAGGAAATATCTCGGGATGGCCTCAAGTCGCTGGTGGGTCATCTCCGCCTGTGCGGCGCGATCCCGGAGTCCTACGGACATGATTCCAGCGAGGAGAAGCTGTATTCCAAGTACACTGACTCTTTGCTGGCGGAGTCCTTCAACTCGCTCGGCATTCGAAGCCTCGTTCTCAAAGAGCGCGCGGATTCGGCCGATGTCGAATGTGCTGCTCAAGACTTTAGCTTTGTTGCAGATGCCAAGGCATTCCGCCTCAGCAGAACTGCTAAAAATCAGAAAGACTTTAAGGTGCAAGCGATGCACACCTGGAAACGAGGGAAGCCGTATGCGCTGGTCGTCTGCCCGCTCTACCAGCTACCGGCAAAAACGAGCCAGATTTATCAGCAGGCTGTAACCTTGGACGTCTGCATTCTTTCATACGCACATCTTGTGGTGCTGCTCCGCCTGGAATCCGCAGCCCCCAAGAAAAGAAATGGCGAAAAGCTGCTGCATCGCGTTTTCAAAACCGTCGGCAGCCTGCACCCGTCCAAGGACGCTCAGGGATACTGGCAGGCGGTGAATCGGGCTTTTCTGGAGTTCTCTACTGCGGCGCAACCGCTCTGGGTGGACGAAAAACGCGCTGCCATCGAAGCCATGCAAGTCGTCAAGGACGAAGCCCTGACCTATCTCGCACGCGAACGGGAGAAATTCCTGCGCATGAGCCACCGGGAGGCGATCCAGGAATTGATCCGCGCGCATCGCATCGACAGCCGGATGCAGACCATCCGTGAGATTTCCGTCAATTTGATTTTCGACCTCGGCGCATGAACAGTTCACTTCCAGCCAACCAAATCATTCAAGGGGATAGCATTGCCGAGATGGGCTCACTTCCCCCGGATTCGGTCCATCTCATTTTGAGCGACATCCCCTACGGGATCGGTGCGGAGGAGTGGGATGTGCTGCATGACAACACAAACTCAGCTTATCTTGGCAGCAGCCCGGCGCAGCAGAAGGCGGGGGCGGTTTTCAAGAAGCGCGGCAAGCCGATCAACGGCTGGTCCGAGGCGGATCGAGCGATTCCACGGCAGTATTATGAGTGGTGCTCACGCTGGGCACCGAACTGGCTGCGCGTGCTCAAGCCGGGCGGTTCCGCAATCATTTTCGCGGGCCGCAGGCTGGCCCACCGCTGCATCTGCGCGATGGAGGACGCTGGGTTCAGTTACAAAGACATGCTGGCCTGGATGAAACAACGGTGCCCTCACCGTGCCCAACGGCTGAGCATCGTTTACGAGAGACGGGGTGACACTAGAAACGCCCGCGAATGGGAAGGCTGGCGCGTGGGAAACCTGCGTCCGACTTTCGAGCCTATCCTGTGGTTCACCAAGCCATACAAAATAGGCACCACCATTGCTGACAACGCGCTCAACCACGGCATTGGTGCCTACAACGAGTCAGCATTACTTCAATACCAGGAGGAACCGGAAAATGTGCTTGATGCCGGATTTGCAGCCGGTGAAACAGGACTCCACCCGACGCAAAAGCCACTGAGGCTGATGCGCGCGTTGATTGAACTCACAACCAGGGAGAATCAGGTCGTGCTCGACCCGTTTTGTGGCAGCGGCACCACCCTGCTCGCCGCCAAGCACCTTGGCCGCCAGTATTTGGGCTATGAAAATGACGCCAGTCATGCCGCTCAGGCGCGTCGCAGGCTTGACACACTCAAGCCGGACAATTGGGAGCTTTTTTCAGAAGTGCAGTTGCAGCTCATGGAAGCAACATCATCCCAGGCCGTTGATTCTTTGCCGCCAAGGAAAGAAGTGAGATATCGCTCTAAACGAGCGAAACCAGAACCAAAAGCAGTTCGCTAAGAAACTTGGGATTCCCTTTCCCCCAGAGCTATGAAAATCACCGCCATCGAAACGCTCGTCTGCCATGCCCGGATGCGAAACTGGGTGTTTGTGAAAATTGTCACCGACCAGCCCGGCCTCATCGGCTGGGGGGAGGCGACGCTGGAGTGGCACACGCGCAGCATCGTGGGTGCCATTGAAGACATGTCGCACCTGCTCGTCGGCGAGGATCCGACGCGCGTGGAATACCTCTGGCAGATGATGTATCGTCAGCACTTCTGGCACGGGCACGGCATCGTGCGCGCCACGGCCATCGCGGGCATCGACCTCGCGCTGTGGGACATCGTGGGCAAGGTGGCGAACATGCCGCTCTCGAAGGTCTTCGGCGGACCGGTGCGCGATTGGGTGCGCACCTACTGCCATCTCGGCGGCGGGAAGATGGAGGATTTTTATCAAACGCCCGCCGACAACGCGAAACGCTTCGCTGAACTCGCTCAACAAGCCGTGGCGGATGGTTACACCGCCTTCAAGAGCATGGCGGTGCCGAGCACGATGCCCATCGAGGGCATGAAACCCGTCCGCGCAGCCGCAGCAGCCGTCGCGGCCATGCGCGATGCTGTTGGGCCCGACATCGACATCATGGTCGATTGCCACGCGCGACCTTCTCCGGCGATGGGTCTGAAGTTTGGCAAGGCGCTCGATGGTTTCGGCCTCTACTTCTTCGAGGAGCCCTGCTGGCCGGAGGCGGTCGATGGCCTGGCGAAGATCAACGCCGCGCTCACCACGCCCGTGGCCAGCGGCGAGCGCGTGACGAACCTGGAGGCATTCAAAGACATGTTCGAGAAACGCGCCGTCGAAATCTGCCAGCTCGACATCACACACTGCGGCGGTCTCAGCGCCGCGAAACGCGTCGCCGCGCTCGCCGAGGCGCATCGCATCGCCTTGGCACCCCACAATCCGCAGGGGCCGGTCAGCACCGCCGCGTCGCTGGAGTTCGGCTTCTCGCAGCCCAGTTACATCATCTGCGAAACCGTCCACAACGACGTGCCGTGGCGGCAGGACGTGGTCGAGGAAGGCTTCGTCATCGAAAAACAAGGCCGCATCGTCCGCCCGAACACGAAACCCGGCCTCGGCATCACCATCAACGAGGCCGAGGTGAAGAAACATCCCTTCCAGCAGGAGATCGTCCTGCGTGAATTCAGCCCGGATGGCGCGGTGACGGATTGGTGATCGCATGAAACCCACTCGTGCGCGCTTCATCGTCCTCGCTGGTGTCTGCTCGGCGGCGGCGCTGGCTTATTTTGTGCGCAATGGCGTGGCGCCGGCCGAAAGCACGATCCGGGCGGATCTCGGGCTCACGAAGGAGCAGTCCGGCCTGATGATGAGCGCGTTTTTCTGGCCGTATGCGCTCTGCCAGATTCCGGCGGCGATGCTGGCGCAGCGGATCGGCACACGCTGGGCGCTGGCGCTGTATGCGGTGCTGTGGTCGCTCGCCACCGCAGGTTTTGCGCTGGGTGAACTTGGCTGGATGACGGCCTCGCGCGCCTGCATGGGCGTGGCGCAGGCGGGACTCGTGCCGGTGGGCGTGAGTGCGATGGCACGCTGGTTTCCGAAGTCATCACAAGCCACCGCATCGGGCGCGTTCAGCGGGTTCATGTCCGCCGGCAGCATCGTCGCAGCACCGCTCACCGCGTGGCTGGTCACGGATCTCGGCTGGCGCGGGATGTTTGTGTTTTACGCGATTCCGGGTGTGTTGTGGGCAGCGTGGTTTGCGTGGTGGCATCGGGACGAGCCCGCGCGGCATCCGGCGGTGAATGCGGCGGAGCTGGATCTGATCGGACATCCTGCGATCAAGGCCGTCGGTGGTGCCACGACATCCACTGCGCGTTCTTTGGCCGCGAATCCCGCGCTGTGGCTGCTCTGCATGCAGCAATTCCTCCGCGCGGCGGGTTACATTTTCTTCGCGAGCTGGTTTGCCACCTACCTTCAAGAAGCGCGCGGCATGGCGCTGGTGAAATCCGCGTGGCTCACCACGCTGCCGCTGCTGGCGGATGTGGCGGGTGGCTTTTCCGGCGGCCTGATCTCGGACGCGCTGCTGCGCCGCACGCAGAGCTGCCGCATCGCCCGCCAGGGCATGGCGATGACCGCGCTGCTGCTCTGTGCCGCGCTCATCTTCACGGCGTGGTTTGTCGCCGATCCAGTGCTGGCCGTGGTCGTGATCAGCGCGGGCATGTACTGTGCCGGTGTGGTGAATCCCTGCTTCTCCGCCACGCTCATGACCTGCGGCGGACCGCAAACCGCCACCTGGAGCGCCGTCACAAACATGTGCGGCAATTTCGGTGCGGCGAGTTTTCCCATTCTCGTGCCCTGGCTCATCGCCCGCGCCGGCGGGTGGGATGCGGTGCTGTTCGCATTTGGCGCGATCTACATCCTCGCGGCGGTGATCTGGCTCCTGCTGCCAACGGAGCGCGAATGACTCAACGCCGCAATCCCAGCAGCGTCAGACTGTCGCGATGGATCATCGCTTCGATTTGCGCCGCGTCGAGGCGCGGCAGTCCCGTGCCTTCGAGCATGTCGTTGAGCCTGCGGATGCCGTCGATGCTCGCGTTCACCGTCGTGAACGGGAAATCAGTGCCGAACAGCACCTTGTGCCACACGCCGTATTCCTGGACGAGCATCAGGGAGTTGTAGAGCTGCCACGGGCGGTAATGCAGCGCGCTGACATCCGCGAAGACATTCTCGTGCTTCCGGATCGTCGCGATGCACTCGCCTTCATACGGATGACCGAGATGCGCGAGGATGATCTTCACGCCCGGATGCTTCACGGCGACCGGCTCGATCAATCGTGGCAGCGTGAAGGCCAGCGGTGCCTGCGCGATGAACGTCGTGCCCATGTGCAGCAGCACCGGCAGGCCCTTTGCCTCCGCATACTGCCACAGCGGCTCCAGCTTCGGATCATCCGGACTGAATCCGGCGTACATCGGCAGCAGCTTGATGCCGCGCAGGCCGAGTTCTTCATGTCCGGTGCGCATCTCGCGCTCCCAGCCATCCTGTGTCGGATCGATGGACATGAAGCCGATCAGCCGCCTTGCATCCCGTGCAACATAGTCCGCCACGGTCTTGTCATCGACCCACAGACCACTGAGCCTAGCCTTCCCACCGAAAACGATGGTCGTGGTGTCCTCCGGTGCCGATGCGCGGTACGCCTCATACGTCGCGCTCATGTCCACCTTCACGCCTGGCCGCGCACGTCCGGCTTGCACGATGAAATCGTCCGAAAAGTCGGCGGGAAAGTTCCAGGCGTGGGAATGGACGTCGATGATCATGTAGAACGAGTTTTCTAACTCGTTCCTCATCGCGCCCAACTTTCACAATCCAGCAACGAGTTAGAAAACTCGTTCTACGGCTTCGATCATCCGGTCAAACTGGCGCTCCACCTCGCGTTTCGTCTCCGCATCGAGTTTGAAGCCGACGGGGCCACGCACGAGCGTGTTTTTGAAAATGCCCTGGCGCACGAGCAGATGTTTTTCGATGGCGAGGAAGCCATCGAGGCTGGTCTGCATCGCGATCAACGCGGAAAGCGGTCCGTGGATACGATCCGCTTTTTCGGTGTCGCCGGCTTCGAGCGCTTTCCACAACGGCACGAGCCCTCGAATCAAATCAGCGCCCGGCATGGTGCCCACGACGCCACGTTTGAAGGAATCGACGAGCGCGATGCCGCCGGTGCCTTCGAAGACTCGGGCGCGGCCTTTTGTCGCATCACGAAGTTCGCTCAACTTTGGGCCGATGGGTGAGGCTTCGGGTTTGTACTGCACGCGTTCAGGCCCGAACTCATCGAGAAGCCGCGCCTGCATCGCGATGGGCATCGGTTTGCCGACGTAGCCGCTCGCATCCTGCACGATGACGGGAATCTGGATCGCTTGGATGATGCGCGTGTAATACGAAAGCAGTTCGCTCTCGCCAATCGCGATGGAAACAGGTGGAATCGCCATCACGGCGTCCGCGCCGGAGCTTTCAGCGTGTTTCGCGTAGCGTTCGGCGACTTTGGATGACTCCGCGCCGACGCTGATGACGACCACGCCGCGGTTTTTGCCGAATCTGCACGCGGCGGCGGCGAGTTGCTCTCGTTCCTCGCTGTCCAGCCGCAGCGTCTCTGAAACCATCGCCATCACGATGCCGTCCGCGCCGCAGTCGTAGAGCCAGGCGATCTCGCGTTCGAGTGTTTCGAGGTCCAGCGTCTCGTCTTCGAGCCAGGGAGTCTGAAAAACCGGCAGGACGCCGTGGAGTTCGTGTTTGGGAGGAGTCATGTCGTTTTGAAGTTCACCACAGCAGCTTGCCGCCATCAATGACGAGCACACTGCCGGTCATGAAGCTGCTGGCCTCGCTGGCGAGGTAGAGGGCGAGCGGGCCGATCTCGTCAGGCCGGCCCCAGCGGCCCATCGGGATGCTGGCGGCGACCTCGCCTTCAAACTCGGGCTTCTCGCCGATCCAGCGTTTGTTGGCGTCGGTGAGGAACGGCCCGGGCGCGATGGCGTTCACGGTGATGCCATGCACGGCCCAGTCGGCGGCCACGGCTTTTGTGAACATGGTGAGAGCGCCTTTCGCAGCCTCGTAACTTCGCCCACGCATCGCCTTGCCGGGCCAGAGCGCGTTGATGGAGGCGAGGTTGATGACGCGGCCCCATTTTCGCGGGATCATCGCCCCACCAAGGCGTTTCGTGAGAATGAAGGCCTGCGTGAGGTTCAGGTCGATGATGCGCTGCCAGTCTTCGAGTGCGAGATCCTCCGTGGGCGTGTTGATGCGGCGTCCGCCGACGTTGTTGATGAGGATGTCGATGGGCGCGTGCTCCTTGAGCACGACATCGCACAAACGTTCCGCCGCCTCCGGCTTCGAGAGGTCGGCTTGAATCGTTGTCACGCTCAAACCTTCGCTTCGCAACGTGTCGCGGGCGTTTTGCAGATGCGCTTCGTCCGATCCGGCGATCACGAGTTCAGCGCCAGCTTCCCCGAGCGCCCTCGCCATTTCCAGGCCGAGGCCGCGCGAGCCGCCGGTGATGAGGGCGCGGCGTCCGGTGAGGTTGAAACGGTCGAGAATGGGCATGGAACAGGGAATCGGCGTTGTGAAACGGCTCTTTCAGTCGTTTCATCGGCCCATGAAACGACTTCTGCCCCTCACGCTGTTCTATTTTGCGGTCAACTGCCTGTACGCCAGACAACCGAACATCCTCTGGCTCGTCGGCGAGAACATCTCGCACGATCTCGGCTGTTACGGTGCGAAGAACGTCCACACGCCGAATCTCGACCGGCTGGCGAAGGAGGGCGTGCGTTTCACGAATGTGTTTTCGACCAATCCGGCCTGCGCGCCCAGCCGCAGCGCCTTCATGCTGGGCATGTATCAGACCACGACGGACACGCATCACATGCGCTCGCATCGCGATGATGATTTCAAGCTGCCGCAGGGCGTGCGGCCGATGACGCACCGGCTGCAGGACGTCGGTTACACGACGGCGAACATCAAGATGGTCGGCGGGCACTCTGTCGGCACCGGGAAGCTCGATCTGAACTTTGTGAACGAGGGGCCGATCTACCAGACGGACGACTGGGCCTCGCTCAAATCGAAGCAGCCGTTCTTCGCGCAGATCAATTCGCACGAGGTCGAGTACGACATCTACGACCGCAAAAGCGCGGAGAAGCCGCGCGTTGAATGGGTGGGCGAGCGCGAGCATGTGAGGCATGCGACGCCGGAAAACGTCACGCCGCCGCCTTACTACCCGGAGCATGCGCTCGTGCGCGAGGAATGGGCGCGTTACCTGAACTCCGTGTCCGGCATGGACCTGCGCATCGGCCAGGTGCTCGATCAATTGCGCAAAGACGGCCTCGAAGACGACACCATCGTCATTTTCTTCGCCGACAACGGCCGTTTGGAGCCGCGTGGCATTCACTGGTGCTACGACTCCGGCTTGCGTGTGCCGATGATTATCCGCTGGCCAAAAAATTTCCCGTCTGGCATCGCGGCGGGCAGTGTGAACGATCAAATCGTCAGCTTGATCGATGTGACGGCCACGACGCTTGATCTCGCGGGAGCCGCAAAGCCATCGGAGATGCAGGGTCGCATCCTTTTCGGTCCGCAGGCCGATCCGCCGCGCCAGTTTGCCTTCGCGGCACGGGATCGCATCGACGAAACGGTGCAGCGCATCCGCTCCGTGCATGACAAACGATTTCACTACATCCGCACCTTCACCAACGGGCCGACCTTTGCGTCGCTGAATCGCTACAAGGAGAAATGCTTCCCGATCATGCCGCTGATGCGAGAGATGCAGGCCGCAGGCACGCTCACCGGTCCGCCGCTGACGTTGATGCAGCGAAAAGGGCCCTGCGAGGAGCTTTATGACACGCAGGCCGATCCGCATGAGATCCGCGACCTGATCGATTCGCCGAAGCCGGAGCATCGCGAGGCGCTGACGCGGCTGCGCACCGCGCTCGACGAGTGGATCGTCGAAACCAAGGATCGCGGCGCGATTCCCGAGGCGCCGGGCATCATCGCGCCATTCGAGAAGGAGATGGACGCGTGGTTCGGCACGCCAAAGTGGTTCAAAAAGTGAGTTCCGCGCGCGTATTCGTCGCATGACCAATCACCTGCTGCTTTGTTTCTCTCTCATCACGCTTCAACTTCATGCCGTTGACTTCCGTGTCGGTGCCGCGCGCGTGGACATCACGCCGAAGGACGGCACGCCGCTGGGCGGTTACTACAAGTTCCGTGGCTCCGCAGGCGTGCTCGATCCGCTTTATGCGAAGACGATTGTGATGGAGAAGGACGGCACGCATGCCGTCATCGTCGTGCTCGATCTCTCCGGCACGGTGCGCGCCGGTGTGGAGGCCGCGCGGAAGGCGATTCAGGAACAGTGCGGCATCGAGGGCGATCACGTCATGATTTCCGGCACGCATACGCACACCGGGCCTCAGCAGCCGCGTGGTTCGATGATGGATGACATCACGAAGGTCAATTCGCCTGCCGGTGTGAGTTACATCGGTTCGTTGCCCGGCTTGATCGCTGAATCGGTCAAACAAGCGAAGGCGAAATTAGCGCCAGTGAAGACTTCCATCGCCATCGGCAAAGCCGAAGGCCTCAGTTTCAACCGCCGCATCCTGCGTGAAGGCCAGCAGGAGGCGATCTGGCAGCCGAGAACGCTGACACCGCAGGACCGCCCGGCTGGTCCGGTCGATCCTGATGTCGGCGTGTTGCTGTTCCAAGGTGCTGGTACGGACGCCACGCCTGTGGCGTCGTTGCTGAACTTCGCGATGCATCCCACGTCGGTCGGCAGCGGCCCGAAGATCTCCGCCGACTATCCCGGTGTGTTCACGAAACTGGTCAGCGAACGTCACGGCACGGACATGATCTCCGTCTTTGCCAACGGTTGCTGCGGCAACATCAACCACACCGACTACGTCACCGGCAAACGCCGTACCACGCTCGAACTTGGCACCGCGCTGGCCGATGCGGTGGATGCCGCGTGGCCGGACTTGAAGTCCGTTGACACCTTCAAGCCACGCATCCGCTCCGAACAGGTCACGCTGACGCGGAAAAAGTTCACGGAGGGGCAGATCGCAAAGGCGAAGGACATGGCGGCGAGCATGCTCACCAGGAATTTCGGCACCGTGCCGATGGCAGAGACGGTGTGCATCCTCGAAACCGTGGCTAAACAGGACGTGCCGCTCGTGGCCGAGGTGCAGGTCATCGCCATCAGCGACGACGTCGCCATCGTCGCGCTTCCTGGAGAAATCTTCGTCGAACTCGGTCTCGCGATCAAAAAAGCGTCACCGTTCAAGCACACGCTGATCGCCGAACTCGCGAATGGCAGCATCGGCTATGTGCCGAACAGGGAAGCATTCCCGCAGGGCAACTACGAAGTCGTCAGCGCCCGTGGCGAGGCGGGAAGCGGCGAGAAGCTCGTCGAAGTCGCGTTGAAGCTGCTCAAAGACGCGAAGACGACGAAGTGATACGGCAGGTCAAGGAGAGGCACTTGCCAAGTGCCTTGGATTGAACGGAAGACGGGACTTGGCAAATCCCGCTCCTTGTCACGCGGCCTTCGGCGCACGGATGTGCGCCCAGCAGTGGACGTGGGGGTCGCCGCGGAAGAACCAGATCATGTTCGGGCCTTCGATCTGCCACACGTCCCAGACGCCGTCCTTGCCGACGTCCTGGTTCTTGTAGAAGGCCATGTGCAGGTTGTCGTAGCCGCCGGCCTCGATGTATTTCATCGACTCTTCGCGCTCGGACTGGCGGAAGGGTTTCAGCAGGTCGGCGATGACTTTTTTGACGAGATCCTTCTGGTCTGAGGTGAGTTCGGAGAGGCGGATGCCTTCGAGGCCTTTCGTTTTGCCGGTGAGTTTCACGGTGTCGTTGCCGTCTTCGTCGCGTGATTCATCGAGAAGGGCGATTTCACGCTGTTTGCCGTCGAGCGCTTGGAAGACCTCGTTCGCGCGCCTGGCCTGATACCAGTAGGCGTTGCCGGGATGGCCGGGTTTCTCGTTGAAGCCCTGGGCGGCGTGGCCGTAGAAAATGGGGCCGCCGAAGGCCGCGCCTTTCTCGCTGTCGCCATCGCAGCGGCGGGTGCAATGGCGGCCGGTGAGGACGAACTCGAACTGGTTCGTGCCAGGATCGCCGAAGAGCGCGATCGAGGCGCTGCCGAAGCCACCGTCGCCCTTGTTGTCGTGGTCGAACTGGCGCCAGACCTCGGATTTGTACTCGTCGCTGTGGAGTTTGTCGAAAATCTCGCGCACGAGCTCCTGCTGGTCCGGCTTGAGCACGTCGCGGATTTTCTGCGGCGTGATGTGCCAGTTGTTGTCCACCTTGAGACGACGCGGATCGCTCCAGGCGAAGCAGAGCGTCTTGCGCTGGGCCTCGTCCATGCTGCCGTAAAGCTGCTGGACGAGTGTCTCGGAGGTTGCGATTTTCTTTTCAGCGCCGAAGGCGGAGCCGAGGAGGCCGGCGGCGACGGCTTGTGTGCCGCGTGTGATCATTTCACGGCGGGAGAGCGGGGCAGGGTGCGCGTTCATGGCTGGTTTGTATCAAATGTGCAGGGCGGTGGGAAGTTTTGTTTTCCGCCGCTTGATCGCCTCCCGGCATGGAGATGATGCTGAAATGGTATTGTGCGCGCCCGTGTCAGCGGACAGCTTCGCGGCGCAGGCACGTTGTCATCTGTGCTCATGAATCATCACCACGACGTACTCATCATCGGCGGCGGGCCGGCAGGGACCAGCGCGGCGGCCATCCTCGCGGAGCACGGACGCAGGGTGCTGGTGATCGAGCGGGAGAAATTTCCGCGCTACCACATCGGCGAGTCGTTGATTCCGTTCACTTTTGGGCCGCTGGAGCGGCTGGGCCTGATCCCGATGATGAGGAAGAGCTGCTTCACAAAAAAGTACAGTGTCAGCTTTGTGCAGCCGGACGGCAAGAAGTCGCAGCCCTTCTACTTTTTCGACCGTTACGACCGCGAGACCATCGCGCAGACGTGGCAGGTGCTGCGTTCCGAGTTTGACCTGATGCTCATGAATCATGCGCGGTCAAAAGGCGCGGAGGTGCGTGAGGAGACGACGGTCACGAAGCTGCTGAAGGACGACAGCGGCCGCGTCATCGGGGTCGAGGTGCAGGGCAAGGACGGAGGCATGGAGCACCTGCTGGCGAAGCTGGTCATCGACGCATCCGGGAAGGAGGCGTTCGCCTCTGTGCGCGAGGGCTGGCGGGTGGGCGATCCGCATCTGAACAAGGTGGCCGTGTGGACGTACTACAAGGGCTCGAAGCGCGAGTCCGGCATCGACGAGGGGGCGACGACGATCGCCTTCGTGCCAGAGAAGGGCTGGTTCTGGCACATCCCGATGCACGACGACATGGTGAGCGTGGGCGTGGTGGCCGAGGGCAGGTATTTGAGTCGTGGCGGGGTGAAGGACCTGAAGGCGATGTTCGAGCGCGAGGTCGGTGAAAACCAATGGATCGAGGAGCATCTGGCGGAAGGCGTCTGCACGGGTGAGTACCGGATCACCAGCGAGTACACACGTCATTCCAAGTACGGTGCCGCGCCAGGCCTACTACTCGTGGGAGACGCCTACGCGTTTCTCGATCCCGTGTTCAGCAGTGGTGTGTTGGTGGCGTTGAAAAGCGGCGTCGCGGCGGCAGACGCCACGCATGAGGCCCTGCTGGCTGGCGATCTTTCGCCACAACGGTTCGACGCCTACACACAGATGATGCGCCAGGGCATCGACAACATGCGCAAGCTCGTGTACGCCTTCTACGATCCGCAGTTCTCCTTCAAGGACGTGGTGATGAAGTACCCCGACGCCGGCGGCGAGATCACTGACTGCCTCTCCGGGGACGTGAACAAGGATTACACCAGCCTGTGGACGAAAATCCGCGAGTTCGCGCCGCTGCCCGACTCATTGCCCCATGGGGTGCCGATGGCGGCGTGAGTCACAAGGGTGAGTCTTTTTTCCCCCGCCGTCGGACGTGCGCGGAACTCGCCGGGAAAGAGGAAGGGCTCCGTCAGGGGAGAAAGGTGGCGGCCTTGTCGAACCCAGGACGCACTTTGCCATCGTGGCCGATGAGGGGCTGCGGATTTGCGACATGGCCGAGCGCGCGGACGCCGGGCGCGTCCCTGGTTTTGTCGCCGAGGTCAGCTCTCATCGTTTCGGCGTGTTTTTGGAGCCGTGCGACGATGTCAGGGTGGCTTGCGGCGATGTTGCTGGCTTCGCCGATGTCGAAGTCGAGGTTATAGAGCTCGGTCTTTTCGAGGTGGAGCTTCCACGGGCCGGAGCGGACGGCCTGGAGGTTGAAACCGTGGTAGTAGTGGAAGACATCGTGGCCGGCGGCGTCTTTCCGGCCGAGAAGCAGGGGAGAGATGTCCATGCCGTCGAGCTTGAGTCCATCCACGTTCCTGCAGCGTGCCAAAGCGCCGAAGGTGGGCAGCCAGTCCATGTGGGAGGTGATGGCGGCCGTTCTGGCGCCTGCGGTGATTTTGCCCGGCCACCAGGCGATGGTGCAGACGCGCACGCCGCCTTCGAGTGTGCTGTTTTTGCCGCCGCGCAGCGGCGTGTTGTCAGCGCCTTGCTGGAGCGGGCCGCCGTTGTCGCTGGTGAAGACGACGAGCGTGTTCCGGTCGAGCTTCAACTCACGCAGCGTGTCGAGCACCTGGCCGACTGACGCATCGACTTCCATGCACCAGTCTTTTTGCAGGCTGACACCGGATTTGCCCAGGTGATCCTGATGCGGGTAGTGCGGGAAGTGGACGGCGTTGTGCGGCAGGTAGAGGAAAAAAGGCGCCGTCTGGTGTTCGCGGATGAATTTGACCGCGCGCTCGGTGTAGCGGCGCGTCATGGTGTGCTGTCCGGCGGCCTTGACGCGCTCGACGACATTGTGGTCATCGAGGAGCGGCAGCGGCGGTTGTGACACGCCTTTGAGTCCGGTCTCATCGCCCCCGTGTTTTTTCGGGCTGGGACCTTTTCTGACGGCCTCTTTTTCCGATGGGGCGGGGCTGCCGGGATTGCTCTTCGATCCTTCCGCGGCGGGACCCATGTCGTTGGAATATGGAATGCCGAAGTAATGGTCGAAGCCCTGATGGGTGGGGAGAAACCCGGGCTGGTCGCCGAGATGCCACTTCCCGATGCAGGCGGTGGCGTAACCGGCTTCTTTGAGCACTTCGGCGACGGTGATTTGATCCGGGCTCAATCCAACCGCGGCGGCCGGAAAGAGCACGCCGGGGATGGGCAGCACACGTTTGGGGTGGCAGCCGGTCATCATGGCCGCGCGCGAGGGCGAGCACAACGGCGCGGCATAATGGCTGGTGAGTTTCATGCCCTCCTTCGCCATGCGGTCGAGGTTTGGCGTGGGGACTTTGCCACCGAAGGGACCGATGTCAGCGTAGCCGAGATCGTCGATGTTGATGAGGATGATGTTCGGGCCGGCGGCGAAGATCGCCGGGCTGAGAATGAGGAGCAAGGAGGCGAGGAGTGATTTCATGGCGCGATTGGAAGTGAAAGAGGCGGTCGAGGAGGGGGGAATGCCGCACTGGTGGCCCCGCCTTGCAAACCCGGCATCGAAACGAAAGCCGGGCACCGTCTTTGCAGATCATGCGCGGAGAGTTTGCCGGGGCACGGGGTGATGCGCCGACATTCCCTCATGACGTTCGCATCGTTCTCCGTCGTCACACCACCACCAGCACGATGGCGCTCATCATCATGAGCGCGCCGGCCATGCGCCAGCGCAGGACGGCGGGGGCGAGGTGCTGCTCGGCGTTCTTGAACCAGTGGCCGATCATCCACACGAGCACGACGCTGAGCAGGCCGCGGGAGGCATAGACGATGTTTGCAGTCGTGGCCTTGCCAAAGATGGCGAGCGTGCTGACGAAGGTGATGCTCTGAATGCCGAGCAGGGCGGAACCACCCAGAAGCCAGGGCCACGCCTTGCCAGGCACCGCGCTGAGCGGCGCGGAGAAGCGGAAGATGAGACCGAAGGAGAGCAGTGCGTTGATCCAGAAAATGCACGGCAGCAGGCGGCCCGCGCCCCAGGCCGGCCCCCATTTTTGCACGAGGAGATCAAAAATCGCGAAGGCCACCGAGCCGATGCCGCCGGCGATGAAGGTGATGAGCAGGTTGCGCGGCGGAGCGCCGGCGTCCTTGCGGTTCAGGAAGGTGATGCCGAGCACGCTGAGCAGCGCGGCGGCCCAGATTTTCAAGCCCACGGCTTCGCCGATGAGCACCGGTGTGAGGAAGGCCACGAGGATGACCTTGAGACCGAACACGGGCACCGCGACGGACACGTCGCCCTTTTCGAGCGCGAGGAACTGCGAAATCTGGCCGACGAAGAGGCACATGGCGATCACGCCGGGCTGCCAGAGCAGCTCTTTTTCCACCGGCGGGCCGCCCAGCAGCCACAGCAGTGAGAACAACGCCGCGACGATGAGATTGGCCACAAAGGTGGTGCGCCAGAGGCCGACGCCGAGGTCGCTGGAACGTTTCAAAACCAGCGCGCCGAAGGCATACAGCAAGGCGGCGACAAACGGAAACAGCGCGGTGGCGAAAGCGGGGGACACAAGCGCCCTTAACACGCCCGGCGGCCCCTGCAAGCTCGTCGCTTGCCTCTCCCGGCAAGCTCGCTAAGGCACCCGTCCCCCATTTCCCCATGACTCCGATTTTCCCCGAACAATCTGTCGCCGTGCTCTTCAGCGGTGGCGACTCGCCCGGCATGAACGCCTTTCTCCGCGCCATCGTGCGCCTCGGTCTGAACCGCGAAAAAATAACGGTGCTCGGCGTTCGCGACGGCTACCGCGGCCTGGTGCGCACCGCCCGTGCCTTGAACGGCGACGCCGAGGCGCTGGTGCGTCTGAAAAAAGACATCGCCACCCACGTTGGCCGCGCCGGATTGATCTCCGAGCAGCTTCACATCATCCAGATGGACCATGCCAGCGTGAGCGGGATCATGGGCAAGGGCGGCACGATCCTCGGCTCCGCACGCTGCCTGGAATTTCATGACAAGGAGGTGCGGGCGAAGGTCATCCATCTGCTGAAGGGTCTGAACATCCGTGCGCTCGTCGTCGTCGGTGGTGACGGCTCGCTCACCGGCGCGAAATTGCTCGAAGAGGAGAGCGACCTGCGCGTCATCGGCGTCCCGGCCACGATCGACAATGATTTGCAGTTCACCGACATGGCGCTCGGTGTGGACACGGCGGTGAACACGCTCGTGTGGTCCGTGGATCATTTCATCGACACCGCCCGTAGCCACCGCCGCGTGATGGTGCTCGAAACGATGGGTCGTGAGAGCGGCGACCTCGCGCGCATGGCAGGTCTGGCCTCCGGCGCGGAGATGGTCATCACTCCTGAGGCCGGCCCGCTCACAGCCGCGGACATGCAGCGCCTCGCCGCGAAGATCGAAGGCGCGATGACCCGCGGCCGCGGCCACGCCATCGTGCTGGTGGCCGAAGGCGTGCAATTTGAGCCGCAGCAGAAGCGCAACCGCGCTTATGTGCTGATGGAGGCGTTCCAGGAGTACTTCCAGCGCCCTGGGGCTCCCTTCCCCGACCTGGAGGTGCGTCCCTCGGTCCTCGGTCATTTGCAGCGCGGCGGCCACACCACGCCGCATGACTGCATCCTCGCCGCCCGTTTCGCGGATTGCGCGTGGAAGACCATCATTGATGAGAACGGCAGGAACGGCGTCACCGTCCTGCGCAAAAACATCGTCGAGATCGTCCCCTACGGCACCGCTGACATGCCGGAACGCGCCGCTTTTTCCCAGGAGATGGAGCAACTGCACGAACATCTGAGTTCGTGGTGATTCAACACTAGTTTTTCACCCGCTGATCCATCCACCGCATCGTCTTCTCCCACATCTCCGGCAGATACACATGCCCGACGCCTGGATAAATGGCGTTCTCAAAGCGACCTGCGGCTGCGTCACCATGCAGCGCATACACTTTGCTGACGATCTCGCCGATTTTCCGCACGCCTTCGACCGGTGAGCCGCCGTCCTGGTCGCCGGTCATAAAAAGCATCGGGCGTGGCGCGGCGAGGGCGATCACGGCCTCGCTGTCGAAGTGTTTCAGCATGCCGGGCACGAAGTAGTAGATGCCGTGCGCCTTGAGCATGCCGGCACGGATCAATTCTTCGTAACGCGTCATGCAGCCGACGCACACCGCAGCGCACGGGCGGTCGTCCATCGCCATGATCCACCAGCTCCGCGTGGCGCCCATGCTGATGCCGGTGACGCCGACACGCCGCGCATCGACTTCGGGACGCGAGCAGAGATAATCCAGCGCGGTGAGATCATCACGCACGATCATGCCCCACAGCGTACGTCCGGCCCAGAGATTGAATTTGGCCGCTGTCATCTCGCCGTTGCCGCCTTTCTGCTGCGGGCCGTCGGGGCCACCGCCATTGCGTTCGCCAAAACACGGCGCGTCGATGCCGAGCACGACGTAGCCCGCCCGCGCCAGCGCAGGACCTGCGGGCACGGGTGTCGCATTCGTCCGCAGCATCTCCGCCTTCCCGCTGTCATACTGCCCGCCGTGCCAGTGGCAGTAGAGGATGGCCGGGGCCCTGCTTTGCGGCGTCGCGTTCTTCGGCACAAACACATAGCCCTTCACGATTTCGCCCGCGCCGTTGTCGAACTGGATCGTCTCATGCGTGTAGGAGCCTTTGTTCTCCTTCGCGACGACTTGAAACGATGAAACCGGCGGGCGTGGCGGCAGATCACCGATTAGCTCATTGAGCTTCGTGCGGATTTCCATACGTTGCCGCTGCCACGCATCGAGCGACGTTGGCACGGCCAACGGCGGTGCGATTTTGCTTTTCGCCAGCCAGGCGTCGGCAGGGGTCGGTTCGGCGGCTTGCATGCAAGTGGTGGCGAGGATGGAGCAGGCGAGGGACTTGCGCATGCGCTGGTTGTATCAGGCGACGGATTTTCACGCAACAAGCATCCGGCCCCGTCGTTCACACCGGCCCATGAAACACGCTCTCCTTCTCGCCTTCGGCCTCGCGTCCATCATTCAAGCCGCGGACCAGCCGCTCCTCGCCATCCCAGGCAAAGTTCTTTATGAAAACAATCTTGCCGCCGGCGCCGGGAAGCCGTGGAGGGCCGCGAAAGGCGAGTGGCAGCCCGTTAACGGCGTGTTGCGCGGTGCCGAGCTCGCGGCGGACAAGCACGGCGCGGTGCTCCGCATGACCGACAAGCTGAAGGATTTCGTCATCGAATACGAATTCAAATTCGCCGGGGCGCGCAGCACGAGCCTTTCGATCAATGCCGTCAAAGACCACATGGCCCGCATCATGATCACGCCGAAGTCCGTGACCGTGCAGCGTGATGACAACGACCACGAGGGTCCGGACAAGGCGGTCGTCTTCGCCCGCTTCCCCGCTGAGCTCTCCGAAGGCTGGCACAAGGTGCGCCTCGAGATGGTGGGTGACAAAATGCTCGGCAAGGTGGATGACCTCGCCGCCTGGGGCGCTGACGCGTTGTTCCTCCAGGAGAAGGCGGCCCCCGGCTTCACTGTCGGCGGCCAGTCGGTTGATTTCCGCAATTTTTCCCTTCGTGAGGCCACGCTGAATCCCGCATGGGAGGATGTGAAGGCCGCGCTGCCGAAGCCGGGTGAAAAAGTGGCCGCCGCGCCGGCCAAAGGCGCCGCGAAAGGCAAGGCGAAGAAGAAAGCGAAGTAAGGACGGCTGTTTGACTTCGCCATGCGTCCTCGTTACAGAGACGCATGGCATTCCCCATTCGTTCTCCGCGTGACATGGTCGGCGGCATTCATGTCTTCGGCCGCATTCTCGACAAAATCCGGTTGTTCGCGAAGGAGGGCAAGCTGCCCGACGGCTACCACCTCGGCTACATGCCCGGCAATCGTACCTTTGACGAACGTGTGTGCAAATTCCTCGGCGTGGACTTCAATGCGCTGACGAAACGCACGTTGGAAGGCGGCACGGATGAGGAGATCTTCGAATGGTGCTGTCAGAACGGCAACCGCCCGTCGCCCGAGCAGATCGAAATCTGGAACGGCTTCATGGCAAAGCGCGGCTGGAACGACGCCGCATCCAAGGGGCTGGAAGCCAACAAGCAAGAGTCCGGCCTGGCTCATCGCGACGATCTCGTGACCTTCTTCGATGTCATGGATGTCGAGGAAGGCCGTGCGCAGTGATCACAAGCCGCGCGGAGCCATCGAGTAGAGTCCCATGGTGACATCATAGGCATCTGGCATCGCCATGCGCTTGAGCTCATGCCCCGCTCCCCAGGAGTCGGTGAAGATGACCTGGTTCTTTGCCAGATTGTAGCCGATGACCATGCGCATGTGGCCACCGCTGATCTGGCCGCCACGTGGCAGCGGCGGATCCTCGGGCTTTTGTCCCAGGATGAGCCCCCAGAGCAACGGAACACCCTTTTCCACATTTTCCTTGATGATGGAAAGGAACTCCTTGTCCGAGACGCGCCGCTTGCCGTTGCCGGAGTAATACAGCTCGGGATTCACCAGCGGTTTGAAGGAGACCCTGAAAGCGCCGTCGATTTTCGCCAGGCTCTTCTGCATGGTCATGATGTTCGCGCCGCTTTCGGCATCCACGCTGACGAGCTTCGCCATCTCGTGCTGGTCGCAGGGGATGCGCATGTATTCGAAGAGGCGCTGGCAGCTCGCGGCAACGCAGTAGCCTTTCTGGCCCTGATCCACCATCGGCACGCCGCTGATATAGACATCGCCCTCGGGGGTTTTGGTGACGCGCTTGAGCAACTCCATGCGCTGCACGCCCACGGCGAGCTTGCCCATGCTCCAGTCAGCTTGGTTCGGCGCGGCGAGTTTCAGGCGCAGGAACTCCGGTTTCGCGGTCTTGTATTCGTTGTGTTCCAGCAGCGCGATGCCTGTGGGGGCGCTCCACATCCAACCGGTGACGGGCAGCGCGGCATTGGCGGACATGATCTGCCGCTTGGGGGCCACCTTCATGATCTGGCCGAGATTCTGGCCGATGGTTTTGAACCGGCGGTCGAATTCCGTGACTTCGATGTCACCGGAGTCGCCGCGATTGTAGAAGGAGATCGTCGCCCTCGACGCCTTGCCATTCACAAACTCCAGGATGGCCTCCTCGACCTTGGTGGAGCCGCCGAACATCGTGAGATTCGTCTCCACGTTGCTGAACATGTGGCGCGATAAGCGCGCGCGGCTCCTCGCGTTGCTCACCCACTCAAACTGCGGCGGCTTCTGCTGCATTTTCTGGTCTTCGAGTTTCAGAACGTAGTTTTTCTCGAAGTCATCGGGCGTCCATTGCCACAAGGATCCGAAGTTAAGCAGCGCGTCCAAGTCGGCATTCAATGTGGGCTGCGCCTGAGGCTGAGCGACCGTCTTTGTGACCGACGGAACACTCGGTAACGGTAAAACCCTGAGCTGAACGTATGAAGGTCCGTCGGCGAGCTGCGCCAGGTAATTTGGATTGGTCCACTGAATACCTGTGCGGTCGCCTGACAGCTTTACGGGAACAGGTTTGGTATCGCCTGTCTTTTGTGCCAGTATTGCCTTCAGTTCCTCGTGTTTCTTTTTGGTTAGACGTTCTTTGCTCATGGAAGCACCAAAACTGATGATCCTTCCTGTTCTCGTGGAATACACGACGTAAATATCTACCACCTCGAAACGACCGGTAAAAAGAGTGTTTTCAAACGTGGTCTTTCCCAGGTCGCGGAGACCAATGCTGATATCTGTGATGGTTTCGTCAATCGTGCCTCTGTGATAGACCGATCTGCCAAGCTTTCTGGTGTGGGCATCGAAGATCGCCATGAGCTTCTGCTCTGACAGAGCCAGCGGATCAGACCAGTCAATCAAGTCATCCACGGACGCTCGTGGGGTCTTGTCTTGGCCGTTGGAGGCAGCTGGGGCAATCAATGACCCAACCATGAGCAAGCATGCGGCAGCGTTTTTCAGCTTCATGCTGCCTTTTAATCAACCAAGTTCTGAGATGTCAATTCTGAAACCCGCTCGTTCGTCCACGAAGCATTAATCTCATTGATTGATCCAATTTCACTTTATCGCGACAGCCGCAGGTGCGGGCATCAGCACCTTCTGAAGTGGTTTGGGATAGACGCCGAGGATGAGGATGCTGAGGGCGAGGACTCCGGCGACGGTTTTGGTGACAACGGAGAAGGACAGCGCGGGAACGTCGGTGCCTTCGGTGGTGTACATCGCCAAGATGGTCTTGAAGTAGTAGTAGAACCCGGCGGCGGCGGCGATGACGGCGCAACTGAGGGCACCCCAGTAACCGTGGTCGGCGAGGCCGAGGAAGACGAAGAGCTTGCCGAGGAAACCGGCGGTGAGGGGCAGACCGGCGAGCGAGGCAAAGGAGATCGTCACGAGCAGCGCGAGCAGCGGATTGCGTTTCGCGAGGCCGGTGAAGTCCTTGAGGTCTTCGCCCAGGCCGTTGACGCGCATGAGGCCGAGGCCGAAGAAGCCAAGGACGGTCATGGGCAGATAGGTGGCGAGGTAGAAGGCGACGATGCCGCCGGAGGAGAGATCAAAGCGTGCGCTGTCGCGGCAGGCGAGGGCGAGGATGAGATAACCGGCGTGCGAGATGCTCGAATAGGCAAGCAGGCGCTTCACGCTGGTCTGGAACATGGCGGGCAGGCTGCCGAGGAGAACGGTGAGCGAACCGGTGACGAGCAGCAGCGCCTTGACTTCGCTGGCAATGATGGAGCCGGGAACGAGGAAGGCATCGAGCGCACGGGTGAGGACGACGAAGCCGGCGGCTTTCGATCCCACGGAGAGGAAGACGGTCACGGGTGTGGGCGCGCCTTGATACACATCCGGCACCCACATGTGGAAGGGCGCGGCGGCGACTTTGAAGCCGAGGCCGCAGAGCAGCAACGCCGCGCCGAACAGGGCGGTGGCTTTGCTGGTGGCAGGATTGGCGAGCGCCTTGGCGATGCCGTCGAAGCTCATCGCGCCGGTGGCACCGTAGATCCACGCGATGCCGAAGACGAGCACGCCGGTCGAGAGGGCGCCGAGGATGAGGTATTTGACGCCAGCTTCGAGGCTGAAGGCGCTTTTGCGCGCGAAGGCGACGAGGACGTAGAAGGAGACGGTGACGAGTTCGAGCGTGACGAAGACGGTGACGAGGTCGCGGGCGGAGGCCATCCACATCATGCCGGCGCAGACGATGAGGGGCAGGCTGAACATCTCGGCCAGTTTTCCTTCCAGGGTGAAGCGCGTGAGGTAGGGCGCGCATTCCAGCGTGAGCCAGAGCACGAGCAGCGTGGTGACGAGGGCGAAGCCTTTGTAGAACAGCGCGAGCGTGTCGAGCTGATGCCACGGCTGCATGAAGGCGGGCAGCGTGGTGCCGCAGAATGGCAGCAGCATGAGCGCGAGCGCGGCGCCGGCGATGGCGGTGAGGCCGAGCGTGCGGCGTGAGACATCAGGCTGGAAGGCCTCGATCATCAAAAGAACGAGTCCGAGGAGGGCGAGGCCGGCTTCGAGGGTGAAAACGCTCATGGCAGGGGCTTACAGCGCGGTTTTCATGAGGTTGAGCAGCAGCCAGGGGCAGCAGCCGGTGACGAGCAGCGTGGTGGCGAGCAGGATGAACGGCACGCGTTGCGAAAGGGCGGGGTCGATCATGAACAGCCCCGTGTTTGCGCCGCCGTGGAAGATGCCGCGGTAGGCGCGCAGCATGTAAACGGCGCTCATCACGACGCCCCAGAGAGCGAGGATGACCGTCCAGTGCAGATGGGTCAGCGTGCCTTTGAATCCGGCGAAGCTGCCTGCGAAAATCATGAGTTCGCCCGCGAAATTCGTCAAACCGGGCAGGCCGATGCTGGCGAAGACGCCGAATGCGAAAAGGACGGTGAAGGCGGGCGCGTGCGCGGCGAGTCCGCCGAGCTTGCTGTATTCGAGCGTGCCGAGCTGGTTGCGCATGCGGCCGCAGAGGCCGAAGATCAGCGCGATGGACACGCCGTGCGCGAACATGAGCAGTACCGCGCCTTTGAGAGCGATGTCAGTGCCCGCCGCGAAGGCCAGGAAGATGTAGCCCATGTGCATGACGCTGGAGTTCGCCAGCGTGTCGTCGAGGCGGTGCGCATGAATCGTGACGAGGCCCATGACGAGGATGTTCCCCAGCAGCATGAGCAGGAGCGCGTTCTGCACCCAAGGCACTTGCGCGCCTTGGGGGAGCAGCGGCAGGGCGATGCGCAGCAGGCCGTAGAGACCGAATTTTTTCAACACGCCGGAGTGAAGCATGGCGACCGGCGTCGGAGCGGTGGCATACGCAGGAGCGGCCCAGCTATGGAAGGGAAACAGGCTGACAAGCGTGCCGAAGCCGACCAGCAGCACGAAGTAAATCTGCGCCTGCTTGTCCACGGGCAGCGGCGTGAGCCTCGCCTGGTTGCGCAGCGCCTCGAGGTCGAAGGTGAGCTTGGCGCCGCCGCTGAATTCGAGCACGGCCCAGGCCAGGCCCGCGAGCAGCACCAGACTGCCCGCGCCGAGATAAATCGTGGTCTTCCACGCGACGGCCTTCCTTTGTGCAGGCTCGGCACGGCCGTGCAGCGCGATCATGAGGAAAGTCGGAATCAACGCGAGTTCATGGAAGGCGTAGATGAAGAAGACATCCGTGGTGAGGAAGGCTCCGAGCGCGCCGCCGCCGATGAGCAGCGAGGCGATGTGAAAGATGTCCGGCCGGTCCTCGATCTGCCAGACGGCGGCGAGCATGACCAGCGTGGTGAGGAGGGCGAGGATGAGCGAGACGCCGTCCGCGCCGACAGCGAAACTCATCGCGGGATTTTCGAGGATGGGACGGGAATTCGTGAACGCGAGGCCGGTTTTGCCCGCATATTGCACGGTCGCGAAGAGGACGAGCGCGAGATTCACAAACGTGGCTCCCAAGGAGACCGGTCGCGCGGGCGCACCGGCCCAGACCGCCAGCGCGGCGATCAGCGGAAGTGCGATGATGATTTCGAGGATGCTCATTCGGTTATTCCCATCAATGCCCGAGGCGGGGCAGCACAAACACGACAAGATAGACCACGGCGATGACGCCGCCGCCGAGCAGGAAGGTGTAGCCTTGCAGATGGCCGCCTTGCAGCATGCGGGTGGCGGCTCCGATGCGGGCCGCGATGGCCGCAGGCAGGCGGGCGACGATGCCATCGACAAACACCCGCTCCAAAGCGGTGACGATCCACACCACGCGGTCCTGGCAGGCGCGAACGATGACGGCGTAGATTTCGTCGATGTAGAATTTGTTGGCGAAGAGCTTGATGCTGACCGGGTCGGTGTCCTTGCCACGATACAAGCGGAGCGCGGCGCCCGTGCCGCCTAGCAGCGCGATGAGCGAGGCCCAGAACACGGTTTGATGGCCTTCCACATGCGGCGGCTTCATGGCCTGCAGCGGTGTGGCGAGGATGTCGTACCCGGAGATGACCGAGAAGATGGCGAGAATGGCCAGCGGCAGGATCATGACCATCGGTGCCTCCGTGGCGTGGTGCGCGGAATCAGTGCGCGGTTTGCCGAAAAAGGCGACCAGCCACAGGCGGGTCATGTAGAACGCGGTGAGCGCGGCCGTGGCAGCGCCGATGACGAAGAGAATCCTGCAACCGC
Organism: Verrucomicrobiaceae bacterium; assembly: GCA_016795375.1. Classification (GTDB taxonomy): domain Bacteria; phylum Verrucomicrobiota; class Verrucomicrobiia; order Verrucomicrobiales; family Verrucomicrobiaceae; genus Prosthecobacter. Next base: position 3,046 of record JAEUHJ010000077.1, on the reverse strand, counting down.
TGTCGAACGCGGCACCGAGGATGGCTTCCTTGCTCCAGAAGCCGCTCAGCAGGGGGACGCCCATCAACGCGGCGGTGCCGATGGTGAAGGTCCAGAAGGTGACGGGCATGTGCTTGCGCAGGCCGCCCATCTTCCAGATGTCCTGCTCGTGGTGACAGGCGTAGATGACCGCGCCGGAGCCGAGGAAGAGCATCGCCTTGAAGAACGCGTGCGTGTAAAGATGGAACATCGCGGGATGGCCCGGATCGGCGGCGTGCGCCCCGTGGTTTCCATGCTGCGCGGCCATCGCCACCGCACCGACGGCCATGACCATGTAGCCGAGTTGGGATAGCGTGGAGTAGGCGAGCACGCGCTTGATGTCGTTCTGCTGCGTGGCCATCAGCGCGGCCATGAGCGCGGTGACGCAGCCGATGCCGGCGATGATTTCAGCGGCGAGCGGCGAGGCGGTGACGATGAAGCTCATGCGCACCATCATGTAAACGCCGGCGGCGACCATCGTGGCCGCGTGGATGAGCGCGGAGACCGGCGTGGGGCCTTCCATCGCGTCCGGCAGCCAGACATGCAGCGGAAATTGGGCGGACTTGCCGACCGCACCCATGAAGATGCACAACGCGGCGGCGGTGATGAGGCCGGGATTCGCCTTCTGCACGTCGAAGAGCGCGCCGCCCTGGACAAAGGCGTCCTGCAGATTGTCGAAGGAGACATCCCCCTTGTTCAGACCGAACAGGATCAGGATGCCGATCATGAAGCCGAAGTCGCCGATGCGGTTGGTGAGGAACGCCTTCTTGCAGGCCTCCGCAGCGCTGACTTTGTCATACCAGTGACCGATGAGCAGGTAGGAGCTCAGGCCGACGAGCTCCCAGAAGATGAACATCATGAACAGATTCCCGGCGAGCACGATGCCGGTCATCGAGAACATGAACAGCGACAGCGCGCCGAAGAAGCGCGGCCGCGCATCATCGTCCTTCATGTAGCCGACGGAGAAGACATGCACCAGCATGCCGATGAAGGTGACGATGAACATCATGCCCTGGCTCTGCTTGTCGCTGATGATGTCGATGCCGACACGGAATCCCCCGGCGTCGATGAAGGGCAGGAACATCTTCGTGCCCTCGTTGTCCTCCGCAGCCAGGAAGGCCAGGCTGGCAAGGAAGGCGACGACGGACGAGCCGACGGAGATGAGGACGGCGGCGCCTTTGAGCTGGCGGTGGCCCAGCAGGATCAGGAGCGCCGAGAAAAAAGGCAGCAGGAGCAGGATGCCGGCATTCATGGTGACGCGTCGTTATCCTTGAAGTTTGGTGACGACCCCGGCATCGACACTCTGCTTCGAACGGAAGAGCGCCACGATGATGGCAAGGCCCACGGCCACCTCGGCGGCGGCCACGGTGATGGTGAAGAACACAAGCGACTGCGCGGCGTAGTCCGGCAGGCCGTTGACGAGGTGGAAGCGCGAGAATCCGGCCAGCGCAAGGTTCGCGGCGCTGAGCATCATCTCCAGGCACATATAGACGATCAGAATGTTCCTGCGGGCGATCACGCCGGCGAGGCCGAGCGCGAAGAGCATGCCGCTGACGACGAGGTAATGGCCCAGGGAGATCACGGCGCGCCTCCTTTCTCACGCTTGCTCAGCACCACCACGCCGACCGTGCCGACGAGCAGCAACAGGCCGACGACTTGAAGATGGAAGCCGTATCGATCAAAGAGCGTGAAGCCGATGAGCTTCGCATCCGGCAGGGTGCCTTCCTTCAGATCCTTCGTGATCGTGGGCAGCGCCGCCTTGCCCAGCTTTCCAGCGGCGTCAGAGAGCGCCAGCGGTGTGTTTTGAGCGTTTTTCGAGGCGATGCCCGTGCTGGAGACGACCGCTGAAACCTGCGCGGCGAGCAGCACGGCCACCAGGATTCCAGAGACGACCGGCACGAGGCTGCGCTGTTTCCCTTCCTCCGCCTTGATGTCCAGCAGCATGATGATGAAAAGGAACAACACCATCACCGCGCCGGCATAAACCAAAATCTGGATGATGCCGATGAAGTAAGCGTCAAGGCTCAGGAACAAAGCGGCAAGGCCGGTGAAGCTGGCCGCGAGCGAGAGGGCGCACGTCACCGGGTTGCGCCCCGTCACCACCAGGAGGCCGAACCCCAAGGTTGTCAGTGCGAGCAGGTAGAACAGCAGCGGAGGCATCACTTCAATTCGTTCCACTTGTTCACCAGCCCCACGCGCTGGCCGCCGATCTCATAAAGGCGCTTCTTGTTGTGGACCATCTCCTGGCGTGAGAGACCGGTGATGGCGTAATCTTTGCGCAGGAAGATGGCCTGCTCCGGACAGACCTCCTCGCACATGCCGCAGTAGATGCAGCGGATCATGTCGATGTCGAATTCCTTGGGCCGCTTCTCGACTTTCGCCCACGGATCGTCGCCGGGAATCTCGCCGGGGATGATCTTGATGGCCTTCGGCGGGCAGATGAACTCGCAGAGCTGGCAGCTCACGCAACGTTCGCGCTCATGCTCGTCCGTCACCAGCGTCGGGGCGCCGCGATAATGATCCGGCAGATGCTCGTCCCACTTCTGCTCCGGGTATTCCATCGTCACCTTCGGCTTCTTCCCGGCGATTTGCAGGAAGGTCTTGATGCCATGGCCGACGGTGATTTTCAGTCCCTTCCAGAGCGTGGAAATGAACCAGCGTTCATGCCAGGCGAGCTTGGGGCGTTGTACGATGATGGTGGCCATTGCGCGGGAACCGCAGGAAAGGGGAGAGTGCGATTATTCCGGGTGTCCCGCAGAGCGGCAACCGCTATTTGTGAAAAATTTCACAAGGCGCGGGCCTCTTGTGAATATCCGTCTGCATTCCAGCCGTCTCGCCCGCCCAAGATTAGCGCATGTCGCCTTCGGCCTTGCAGGTTCACCCGACGGGGGAGCGTCTCAACTCCCGCAGGGCATAGAGCGGTGACTCTGCTTGTGGGATGCGTCTCGCGCCGCGTCTGCGTTTCGGGCTGAACTGCTCCCGCTGTGCCTCGAAGATCCCTTCCACAAACGCACGGCTCCCCAGGATC
>JAEUHJ010000075.1 GCA_016795375.1 Verrucomicrobiaceae bacterium | reverse complement strand
AGCCGCGGCGGCAGCCGGGGGCGCAGTTTCTGATGCTCGGCCATGAGTTCCTCCGAGACGTTTTTCAACGCCTCCAGATGCGCCGCCGCATCCCGGTCCCGGAACGCATGATCGGCGATGAGGCCGACGCGGCGTTGCAGCAGGGCGCGGAGATGGTCGAAGCCGGACATGCGGCGAGTATGGAGCACCGCCGGGCCGCCGGCAAGGAGCGCGAAGGATCAGCAGGAGCGCGCGCGTCCCGCTGAAAAACGTTCCAGGACGCGGCTTGGTCTGCGTTGAGCGGACAGGTTGGCGCGAACCTGGCGCGCGGTTTTCCGCGAGACGCGGAAAACAGCCCGGCTTCAACCATCCAATCCACCGCTCCAGCACTCCCGGCTTGAGCCGGATGAAAGGCGGTGATACAGGCCGCGCATGGTCCGCCAAATCGTCCGCTATCCCGAACCCGTGCTCCGCGCCAAATGCCGTCCTGTGACGGAAATCACCCCGGAGCTGCGCGCGCTGGCCGCCGACATGCTGGAGACGATGCGGGAGGCCAATGGCGTGGGCCTGGCGGCCCCGCAGGTCGCCGTGGATGTGCAGCTCGCGGTCATCGACGTGTCGCACAATCCCGATTGCATCACCTTCATGAAGATCGACGGCCAGGAGGTCGAGATGGTGAAGCACATGCCGGTGGTGCTGATGAATCCACGGCTCGATCTCGGCAAGGCCAAGGTGGCCGACGAGGAGGGCTGCCTCAGCTTTCCGCGCCTGCGCGCCGACATCCGCCGCTCCTGCGAGGTGACGGTCACCTTCATGAACCTCGATGGCAAAACCGTCACGGTCGAGACAGACGGCCTGCTGGCCCGCGCCTTCCAGCATGAGATCGACCATCTCAACGGCATCCTTTTCATCGACCGCATGAACGCGGTGGCCAAGGTGGGCATGAAGCGGAAGCTCGCCCGCCTGATGGAAGAGTGGGCGGAGGATGAGTAAACCGGCGCGCCGGGACAGGTCCAGGCTTGTGAGGAGGGCAAAGCGATGCTTCTTCACGGCGCATGACTGACGCCGCAGCACACACCTCCAATCCCGGACGCTGGATCCGCCTCGCGCTCGTCATGCTGCCGCTGGGCACGATCCTGCTGGGCATCGCCAGCTTCGGCATCTGGCAATGGAAGAAGGACCAGGCGGAAGATCGCTCGTTCAAGTACGCGCTGGCGCTGCGCCGGACGGCCAGCCTCGAAGGCATCCGGAGGCACGCGGACATCATCCGCGAGGCCCTGGCGAAACCGGACCGCGATTTGAGCATCCCGGGCTATCTCGAATCGACGATGGGCGCGGAAAACATGGGCTACGCGGTGCGGCGCGCACGTTTTGACAACGGGCAGTCCAACATCGACGCCGAGCTCACCGGCAAAACACGTCCGCGCGAGATCGTGATGACCCTGGTGCTCTATGACGGTGATCCGACACGGCTCATCAGGACAGCGCACGCCGTGGCGGAGCTGCTGGGCATCGCGCACGAAGTCACGGGCGAAAGCGTCGTGCGCGGATTGCGTTTCGCGGTGATTCCGAACACCGCCGAAGCCCTGGCACGGCTCAAGGAACAGCTCAACCATGACGGCGAGCGGGTGATGCATCTCTTCGTCCTGGGAGCGCCGGAGAGCCGTCAAATGGAGAGCCTCGCCACAGGACTCGAAACCAATGCCAAAGGCACGCGCATCGTCTCACGCCAGGCAACCTCCACGCCGCAGGAGACGCTGCGGTCGGCACATGAGCTCAAAGAACTGCTGCTGAACGCGGCGGAGCGGCCATGATCGTCACCTGCCGCCAGATGCAGCAATGCGAGGAGGCGGCATTCGCGCGCGGCGTGAGCGCGGCGGCGCTGATGGAGGAGGCGGGGCGCGGGATCGCGGATGTGGTGCGTCAGTTCGCGCCGCAACCCGGCTCGCTGGTGTTGTTTCTCGGCAAAGGCAACAACGCTGGGGATGCGCTGGTCACGGCACGAGAACTCGCCGCCGATGGCTGGAAGCTGCACGCGCGGCTGAGTTGCGCACCGGAGACGATGAAAGAACTGCCACGTCGTCATTTCGCCGCGATCCACAGCCATGTGCGAGTGCTTGAAGACACGGCGACGTTTGAATTTGCCACAGGCCCGGTCGTGAGCCTCGACGGCCTGCTCGGCATCGGCGCGCAAGGGACGATGAGCCAGGAGCTGCGGACGCTGGCACGCGAGATGAACACGCTGCGCACGCGGAGGCACGCGCTGACCATCGCGATGGACATTCCCTCCGGCCTGGATGGTGACCACGGCGATGCCTGTGAGGACGCTGTCGAGGCCGATGTGACGGCGGTGGTGGCTCAGGTCAAAGCGGGGCTGCTGGAGGACGGCGCGGATCATCATGTGGGTCGCATCGCGCTGGTGCCGCTGGGAGAACTGTCCCGCTGTGCGGGAGATTTGACGGCGCTGACGCTCACGCCGGGCATTTTACGCTCCTGGCTGCCACGACGCGCCTATGGCATGCACAAGGGGGAGGCCGGACGCGTCGGCATCATCGCCGGATCACGAGGATTCCTCGGCGCCGCGGAGCTGGCCTGCCGCGGCGCGTTGCGGACGGGGGCGGGACTTGTCACGCTTCTGGTGAAGGAGGATGTTTATCCCCTGGTCGCGTCACGCGCGCCTGCCGAGGTCATGGTGAAACCGGTGGATGATTATCGCGAGGCGCTGGAGATGCGATTGGACGCGCTCGCGCTCGGCCCCGGACTCGGATTTGATCACGAGAAGGAGATTCTCGAAGTTTTGAAGGAATCGAAGGCGCCGACGATCGTGGATGCGGATGCGCTGACGATGCTGGCGCAAAATCCGCATGTGCTCGATCAAACAGGCATGCTGCCGCGCCTGCTCACGCCCCATCCGGGCGAGCTGGACAGGCTGCTGCGCAACTTCCCCGGCTGGCACGGCATGAGCCGCCGCAAAGTGACCGAGGCGCTGACCGAACCGGCTCCGGGCCGCACCCTGCTGCTCAAAGGAGCGCGCACGGTGATCTCCACACACGACCAGCCGACGCTCTTCAACACGACCGGGCATCCCGGCATGGCTAGCGGCGGCATGGGCGATGTTTTGACGGGCGTGTGCGCCGCATTTGCCGCGCAGGATGTGCCGCTGCATCACACGGCGGGGCTTTCCGCGTGGTTGTGCGGTCGTGCGGCGGAGACCGCGCTCACAACGAAACGCATCGCTGGAGAGTCGCTCTGCGCCGGCGATGTGGCCGCGCATCTCGGCGGTGCGCTGCTTGATTTGAAGCACGGTTGCTTCTAAATCCACGCATGGCCGCTCACGCCGATCAATTCTCCATCCCCACCCGTGGCAAAGGCACGTACGAGATCACGGAGCGCTGCCAGCAGATCGTGCGCACGAGCGGCATCAAGACGGGAACAGCGACGATGTTTGTGCAGCACACCAGCGCGAGCCTGGTGATCTTTGAGAACGCCGATCCGTCCGCGCGCGCGGACCTGCACAGCTTCTTCGATCATCTGGTGCCGGAGGACACTCCTTACTTTGTCCACACCTACGAAGGCGCGGATGACATGCCGAGCCACCTGCGCATGGCGCTGACACGAACCTCGGAGGTGATTCCGGTGGTGAACGGCCACCTGGCGCTGGGCACATGGCAGGGCATTTTCCTTTTTGAACACCGTCGCGCACCACACACGCGGAACATTGTGGTCAGCGTGATCGGGGAATGAGCGGCAAAGACCAGAGGCAGTTCACAAAGCCCGCAAATACTCAAACGTGTACAGGCCGGTGTTGTGCCCGTCGCTGAAATCGAACTGGATGGCGTAGCCGCCGACCATGCGCCAGTCCTTCACGGTGACTCCCGGGAACTGCGTTTGAGTGGTGCCGCCGATCTTGTTGCCGACGAGGTCACGCTCCCCGGTGTTTTCGGCGCTGGGAGAGGCGGCGCGGAGTTTCTCCATCGCGAGGTACTGCTCCGTGCCGTCATTCCAGATGATGGCGACTTCGGAGCCGATGAGTTCGAGGCGTGCGGGGGACATGAGCGAAGCGCTAAGGGTGGAGAGCGGAGAGTCAAACCATGAAAAGCAAAAGGGACGCCCGAAAGCGTCCCTTTTGAAGTTGGCCGGCTGATCTGCGGAGATTAGCGGGAGTAAAGTTCGACGACGAGCTGCTCGTTGGCGATGGGGGCGATCTCCTCGCGAACCGGGACGCGGTTCACGGTGCCGCTCATCTTGTCGCGATCCACGGTCATCCAGTCGGCGGCAGGCGTGCCCTGGGTCATTTCGAGGAAACGACCGATGAGCTGCTGGCTGCGCTGGTTGCTGCCTCGGGCGGCGACGACGTCACCGGGTTTGCACTGGTAGCTGGCGATGTTCACGACCTTGCCGTTCACGGTGATGTGGCGGTGGCTGACGAGCTGGCGGGAGGCGAAACGGGTGTTCGCGAAGCCCATGCGGAACACGACGTTGTCGAGGCGCAGCTCCAACATCTGGAGGAGGTTTTCACCGGTCACGCCTTTGCGGCGCTGGGCTTCGGCGAAGAAGCGGCGGAACTGCTTTTCCATGAGGCCGTACTGGAAGCGGAGCTTCTGCTTTTCAGCGAGGGCGGTGCCGTATTCGGAGGTCTTGCGGCGGGTGTTGCGCGCGCCGTGCTGTCCGGGGGGGAAGTTACGGGTTTCGAGGGCTTTGGAGGGGCCGAAAATGGCAATGCCGAAGCGGCGATTGATCTTTTCGCGGGGACCAGTGTAGCGAGCCATAATAGGGTGAGAAAAAGGTGCGGAGAAAGATTAGACGCGGCGGGCTTTGGGCGGACGGCAGCCGTTGTGCGGGATGGGGGTCACATCCTTGATGGTGGTGACTTCCACGCCAAGGGCCTGCACGGCACGCACGGCGGACTCACGGCCCGAACCCGGACCACGAAGGCGGACTTCCACCTCGCGAAGACCATGACCCATGGCCTGGCGGCAGGCGTCCTGGGAGACGACCTGCGCAGCGTAGGCGGTGCCTTTGCGGGAACCGCGGAAGCCCATCTTGCCTGCGGTGGACCAGCCGATCACGCCGCCATTGCGGTCGGTGATGGTGACGATGGTGTTGTTGAACGTGGCGTAAACGTGGACGATGCCGCTGGAGACGTTCTTGGAGCCCTTGGCCTTGGTGATCTTCGGGCCTTCGGCGGATTCGCCGCCGATTTCGAGCCAGATGCTCTGGGAAACCTGCTTGTCACCACTGGTGGAGGGGCGCTGCTCGGCTGCGGGTGCGGCAGCAGGAGCGGCAGGAGCCGCGGCCGGAGCAGGCGCTGCGGCGGCGGGAGCGGCGGGGGTCGTTTCGTCAGCCATGATGGGAAAGGTTCGTTGCGTGAAGGATTACTTGGAGGCTTTCTGGGCGCCGACGGTCTTGCGCGGCCCTTTGCGGGTGCGGGCGTTGGTGTGGGTGCGCTGGCCGCGCACAGGCAGGCCGCGGCGATGACGATGAGCGCGGTAGCAGTTGATGCCGAGGATGCGCTTCATGTGGATCTGGATCTCACGACGAAGGTCGCCTTCAATCGGAATTTTCAGCGCCTGGATGGCCTGCGTGATGATGGCAATCTGCTCGTCGCTCAACTCACCCGCGCGGATGTTCGGGTCGATGTTGGTGGCGGCGAGGACTTTGCGGCTGAGGGGGAGACCGATGCCGTAGATGTAAGGCAGCGAGTATTCGATCTTCTTTTCGTTCGGGATTTCGACTCCAAGCAGGCGGGCCATAATTCAGTGAGGTGTATTGGGGGAAAGATGAATCAACCCTGGCGCTGTTTGTGACGCGGGTTTTTGCAGACAACACGGACGACGCCTTTGCGGCGGATGACGCGGCAAAGTTCGCAGAGGGGTTTGACGGAGGTACGGACGCGCATACTTGAGTAGGAGAAAAAAGTGAGTCTGGGGGAACTCAAAACCCTGCTTTGGAGCAGGGGGCGGGATGTCTAACACACTCGAAAACTCGCGCAAGCTGGATTTTTACAGTTTTGCACAAGGATTCCCGCCGCTGTGAACACTTGCGGAGACCGGTTGCCGCAAACCAAGCCCACGGCATCATGCACACACATGAAAACCGTCCTCTGCTTTGGTGACTCGAATACCTGGGGCTTCATCCCTGAAAGCATCACCTCCCCCTTCTCCGAACGCCATGCCCACGACGTGCGCTGGACAGGCGTGCTGGCCAGGGAGCTGGGCGACGGCTTCCACGTCATCGAGGAAGGGCAGAACGGCCGCACCACGGTGCATGACGATCCCTTTGCCGCCGCCCGCAACGGCAAGACCGTGCTCCCCGCGCTCCTCGAAAGCCACAAGCCGCTCGATCTCGTAGTGATGATGCTCGGCACAAACGACCTGAAGGCTGTCTTCGGCGTTTCCCCAGGCGAGATCGCGTCGGGTGTCAAAGTCCTCGCGCAGATGATCCTCTCTAGCGATGCCGGACGGAATGCAAAACCTCCAAAGCTCCTGATCCTTTGCCCGCCTGCCATCGGCCAGATGAATCATCTCCCGGACATCGTCGCCAGGCTTCCCCATGCCTTCAAGGACAGCCGCGAGCTGCCCCGTCACTACGAGTCACTGGCATCTTCCCTCGGCTGCGCTTACCTGAACACACAGACTCTCATCTCCACCGGCAGCGACGGCATCCATCTCGACGCCTCCGCGCATGCCACACTCGGCAAGGCGGTCGCCACGGTGGTGAAATCCCTCCTCCCTCCCGACGCATGACCTTGATCGAAAAATTCTACCCGGTGATGAAGCCGTGGCTCTTCCGCCTCGATGCGGAGAAGGCGCACACGCTCACCGTGAAACTCATGATCGTCGCGCATCGCCTCGGCATGTTGCAGTCCGTTGTCAGCAAGCCGCGGCAGCCGCGCACAGTCATGGGACTCACGTTTCCGAACGTGCTCGGCCTCGGTGCTGGCATGGACAAATCCGCCAGTGCTGTCGATGCGTGGGGCGCGCTCGGCTTCGGCTTCGTCGAGGTCGGGACGCTCACACCACGTCCGCAGCCGGGAAATCCGCAGCCGCGCCTCTTCCGCCTTCCGGAGCATGAGGCGCTGATCAACCGCATGGGCTTCAACAATCCCGGCATCCACTCCGCTGTGGAAAAACTCCAACGCCGCCGCACGAAGTCCATCGTCGGCGTGAACATCGGCAAAAACTTCGACACGCCGAACGAGAAGGCGGTGGATGACTACCTCGCCTGCCTCAAGGCCGCGTATCTTGTGGCCGATTACATCGCGGTGAACATCTCCTCACCGAACACGAAGGGGCTGCGCGATCTCCAGGCCGAGGACGCCGTGCGACAGTTGATCAGCGCCTTGAAGAACGAGCAGGCTGCCTTAAAAAAAGAGCACGGCAAATCGACTCCGCTGCTCGTTAAAATCGCCCCCGACCTCAACGACATGCAAATCGAGGCGCTCGCCCGTGTCTTCAATGAGCAGAGTATCGACGGCGTCATCGCCACCAACACCACCATCGACCGCGAAGCCGTCGCCGGACACGCTTTGGCCCGGGAAACCGGCGGCCTGAGCGGCGCGCCCGTGCGCGAACGCTCGAACCTCGTCCTCCAGGCATTCCGCATGCTCTTGAAAGATGCCACGCCCATCATCGGCGTCGGCGGCATCATGGACGGCGCCGGTGCGGCGGAAAAACTGAAGCTCGGCGCGTCGCTCGTGCAGATTTACAGCGGTCTCGTCTATCGCGGCCCGGCGCTGGCGCGGGAGGTGCTGGAGCAGACGATCTGACTCTCGAAAAACAAACAGGCGGCGCCCGCCAGGACGCCGCCTGCAAAACCCGTCTTACTGGATCATGTCGGCGACGAAGGAGCGCTCATCGACGAGTTCCTTGTTGGTCGCGGCGATCTTTGATTTCGCGAAGTCGTCCATCTCATAACCGGTGATGACCTCGTAGCTGCCCGGCGTGGTGGTGCGCACCGGCATGCCGGCCCAGACTTCGGGATCGAAACCGTAGAGGCCGTTGCTCTTCACGGCGATGGAATGGACCGCGCCCGGAGTGACCAGCGAGCGCACATGATCGACGAGCGCATTTGCCGCGGAGGCCGCAGAAGAAGCTCCACGAGCCGCGATGATGGCGGCGCCGCGTTTGCCGACGGTTTCGCAGAAGGGACCTTCGAGCCAGGCTTTGTCGTTGATGACTTGAGAAGCCGGTTTGCCGCCGATGGTGGCGTGGGCGAAGGCGGGGAACATCGTGGGGCTGTGGTTGCCGTAGATGAAGATGTCCTTCACCTCGGTGAGATCGACGCCGGCTTTCTGGGCGAGCTGGGTCTGCGCGCGGTTCTGGTCCAGGCGCACCATCGCGGTGAAGCGGTCGGGCGTGAGGCGTTTCGCCTGGGAGGCAGCGATCATGCAGTTCGTGTTGGCCGGATTGCCGACGACGGCCACGCGGGCGTCAGCGGCGGCGACAGCGTCGATGATCTGGCCCTGGCCGATGAAGATCTTGCCGTTGTCCTTGAGCAAATCGGCACGCTCCATGCCCGGACCGCGCGGCTTCGCGCCGACGAGCAGGCACCAGTTCGCGTCTTTGAAGCCGACGGCGGGATCGCTGGTCTGCACGATGCCTTTGAGCAGGGGGAAGGCGCAGTCGTCGAGCTCCATCGCCACGCCATTGAGGGCGGCCATCGGTTTTTCAAAGGGGGCTTCGATAAGCTGGAGGATCACCGGCTGGTCCGGGCCGAACATCGCGCCGGAGGCGATGCGGAAAAGGAGTGCGTAACCGATCTGGCCGGCGGCGCCGGTGACTGCGACTTTGATGGGGGCTTTTGACATGGTGTTCAGTGGGGAGGGCGGTCATCAGAGCAAGATGCGGCCGCAGGGCAACAGCGGGGTGTGATTCGTGGCAGAAATTGCTTGGGCGGCGGGAGGAGTCCTGTTATAAGGCTGGTTTCCCGAAATTTTGATGCCCCCGAAATCCCTTTTGAAACGCCTCCGCGCTGGATCCCTGTGCTCGTTGACGAGCGGCGGGCTGGCTGTGTGCCTGATGGCGGGCGTCCTGCCCGTCTCGCATGCTCAACCGGCATCAGTGGCTTCGCTGGCGCAGGCCGAGGCGCGTCGCCGGGCCATCCAGGTGAACAAGGCGGCGGATGAGATCACACGGGGATATCAATTGATCAACGAACGCAAGGCGGAGGAAGCGCTGGCCGTGTTCACCAACACTTATGAGGGACTACCGAACATCCCTCTGGCTCAGGAGCACCGACTCGCGGCCCGGAACGGCTATGTGGTGGCCGGCTGCCTGCATGCCCAGGAACTTGCCGCGAAAGGAAATCTGGACGCGGCAAACACGCTGGTCGAAAAGCTGCTGAAGCCTGAAGTGGCTCCGAATGATGCGCGCGTGCTGGCATTGAAGAAGCGCCTGGCCGACCCGGACCGCTTCCCGCCCGCGCTGACCGAGAAGCATGTGGCGAATGTGGAGGCGGTGCAGGCGCTGCTTCTCAAGGCAAATTCATTCGTCGAACTGGGGGATCCCGACAAGGCGATCTCCGCCTACCAGGACGTGCTGCGCATCGATCCGGCCAGCTCGGCGGCACGCCGCGGCATGGAACGCGCGGAACAGGAGAAGCAACGCTATTACAAGGCGGCCTACGACCAGCAGCGCTCGAAGATGCTCGCTGCTGTGGACAAAACCTGGGAGGATCCGGTGCCCCCCACCGCCATGGACGTCAGCGAAATGTTTGGCGCCTCAGCGGCCCGCGGCGCCGCCCAGGACGGGCGTGAAACCATCACGCAGATGCTGCGCACCCTGACCTTCCCCACCGTGGACTTCGCCGGCGCCACCTTGGACGAGGTGGCGGAGCTGCTGCGCGTACGCAGCCGTGACCTGGACCCGCAGGGCAAAGGCGTGAATTTCATCATCAACCTGCCGCCGGAGGCCCGCGGCAAGCCCGTCAGCCTGAAACTGAACAACGTGCCGATGGAGGAGGTGCTGCGTTATGTGAGCGAAACGTGCGGCGTGACCTACAAGGTCGATGAACATGCGGTCACCTTTGTCTCCCTCAGCGACCGCAACAGCGCCATCACCACCCGTTCATTCCGCGTGCCGCCTGACTTCATCCAGAACGCGCCCGCAGGAGAGGCTGCGGCCGCCGCGCCCGCCGATCCGTTTACAAACAAGGCTCCCGCAGGCGGGGGGATCACCATCCGCCGGCTGGGAGCGAAGGAGTTTCTCGAAGCACGGGGCGTGACCTTTCCGGAAGGCACCAGCGCCAATTTCAACGCGGCCACCAGCACGCTGACCGTGCGCAACACCGTGCA
>JAEUHJ010000233.1 GCA_016795375.1 Verrucomicrobiaceae bacterium | reverse complement strand
ACCTCGAAGTGCAAGAACGTGAAGCTGATGTCGGTCAGCTCGTCCTTCTACATGGGCGACGAGACGAAGCCGCAGCTCCAGCGCCTCTACGGCACCGCCTTCCCGACGAAGGAAGAACTCGACGCGCACCTCGTGCAGCTTGAAGAGGCGAAGAAGCGTGACCACCGCAAACTCGGTCGCGAACTGAAGCTCTTCCACATCGACGAGGATGTGGGCCAGGGTTTGATCCTGTGGACGCCGAACGGCGCGACGCTGCGCCAGGAGCTGCAAAACTTCATCAGCGAGGAACTGCGCAAGCAGGGCTACAGCCAGGTCTTCACGCCGCACATCGGCAAGACCGTGCTCTACAAGACCAGCGGCCACTTTCCTTATTACAAGGAGAGCCAGTTCAGCCCCGTCATCGAGAACGACGACCTCACGAAGATCATCAAGGAAGGCTGCGGCTGCTGCGAGATGATGGAGCGCCTCGGCGCGGTGTCCGCGAAGCTGCGCAGCCAGCTCAACGAGCGTGCCGGCACGGAGGTCGTCACCGAGGACCGCGTGCTGCCGGACGACAAGCTGCTCGACGGCTTCCTGCTCAAGCCGATGAACTGCCCGCATCACATCAAAATCTTCGACAGCCAGCCGCGCAGCTATCGTGACCTGCCCGTGCGCCTCGCCGAATTCGGCACGGTGTATCGCTGGGAGCAGAGCGGTGAGCTCAACGGCATGACCCGCGTCCGCGGCTTCACGCAGGATGACGCGCATCTGTTCTGCACGGAGGATCAAGTCGCCGCTGAAGTGCTCGGCTGCCTCTCGCTCGTCAAAATCGTGCTCAACACGCTGGGCATGACCGACTACCGCGTGCGTGTGGGCCTGCGTGATCCGGACAGCAGCAAATTCACCGGTGATCCCGCGAAATGGGACGCTGCGGAGGACGCCTGCCGCAAGGCCGCCGCCACGCTCGGCGTGCCCTTCACTGAAGAGCCTGGGGAGGCCGCGTTCTACGGCCCGAAGATCGACTTCGTCATCAAGGACGTCATCGGCCGCGAATGGCAGCTCGGCACCGTGCAGGTCGATTACGTCCTGCCCGTGCGCTTTGACCTGAGCTACATCGGCCCTGACAACAAGACGCACCGCCCGGTGAGGATACACCGCGCGCCCTTCGGCATCATGGAGCGCTTCTGAGGCGTGCTCATCTAGCATTTCGCCGGTCACTTCCCCGCCTGGCTCGCCCCCGAGCAGGTCCGCGTGCTCACCATCAGCGAAAAGAGCGACGTATTCGCTACGGAGGCGCTCAACACGCTCAAAGCCGCCGGGCTGCGCGTCACCTACGACGACGCGTCCGAAAAGATCGGCGCGAAGATCCGCAACGCCCAGCTCGACAAGATCCCCTACATGCTCGTCATCGGTGAAAAAGAAGCTGCGGCACAATCCGTGGCTGTCCGCCATGCGAAGCGCGGTGATCTCGGCGTGAAACCGCTCGCGGACTTCGTGAGCGAGATCACGGGCGAGGTGAAGGAGCGCAGGCTGTGAGGAGTGGCGGCGGCTCGCCGCCCCCCGCCACCTTTGGCACCGTCGGCGCTTTGATTCTCACCTGTCTTCGCATCTCGAATCGGGATGCGTAGTGATGAAGAAGCAAGGAGGGTTCACTCGCCACGCCACCAGGAGCGCCAGGTGGGACGGGCGCGTTGTTCGCGCGGTGTCATCTGTGGCGCAGGCGGCAATGCGGCGGGAGCGGAACCGTCCACAGCCAGCCCGTCCGGCGGCGGTGTGGAGCTGACAGGCGCGAAGCGTGGCAGGAGCGGTCGGTTTTTGGCGGTGACAGCAGTTTGAGTCGGCGCACGCGGACGCAGGACGATCTCGGCCTCGACCACGGGGCCGGGCAGCGGCGTTGAAGGAAGTGAAGCCAGCGCGGTGAAGGACGAATCGAGAGGTGCCTCTGGCGACACCCAGGGGGTGAGCGGCGTCCCGGTGAGCGGCGGATCAAATGACGCCTCTCCCGGTGCGGCGATTTGCACTTCGATTTCCGGGGCTGGAGCCGCCTCCACCTGCATGTCAGAGTCGTGCGTTATCAAAACAGGGGATTCGATGACGCCGGCTGTTTCCTGAGCAGATGGGGCGAGGTGTGCGAACGGTTCGAGATCGGGCGGCTGGGGCACTTCGATTTCATCCGGGAGCGCGCCACCTTCAAAAACTGGAGCGGTGAAAACAGACGGGGCGGGGGATTCGCCAATGCTGGGAAGAGGATCAATGCCCAGCAGCCATCCTGAGTTGGGGGCGATGCGGGCTTCGACGGTCTCGATCACCCGTGGGGCAGGCAGATCCGGCTCTGACCTCGCGTCATCGGGCGTTGGAGATGCCACGCGTGAGACTGGTTCCGTGAGGCTGGCGAAATCGGGACTCAGCGGAAGGGAGATGGCATTGTCGTCGTCGAGCAGAAACGCGGGCGGTGTGTATTCGTCCACGGCTGGAGGAAGGGATGTGTCGCAAGCGTGCTGACCGTCGGTTCCATCTTTGCTCTCACGGTGGACTTGCTCGTCGAGCCATTGACGCACTTTGTCCTGATGCGGCGGCCCAGGAGGAGCGGTGTCTTCAGGCTTCTGGATTGCGGGGGTGCGCTGGCCGGGCGTGGCGGGGCCTTTTTTTTGTTTGAGCAACGCCAGCGCGGCGGCCCCTGCGGCAACAACCAGGGGAGCCCTGGGAAGACGCGACGCCACCACACTTCCGAGCGCGGTGGCGGCGAGGATGGCGAGCGCGCCGGGCGGCTGGCCGGGGCGCGGCGCGGAATCAATGGAGTGTCCCTCTGGAGCCGTGCTCATCCTTGGAATGAAGACGATGTTAGTTCATCGCGCATGACACGGCAAGGCGCATCTGCCGCGCAGAGCAGCCGGTGGCGGAGAAGGGCGGATCATTTGTTGGCGTCGCCGCCGCTGGCGACGGCAAGACCTGCTTCTTCGGGAGGGAGGAAGGCTTTGAAGCGATTTTTGTCGATGGCCTTCATGTATGCCTCCATCGGCGTGACGTAGCCGTCGCGCAGTTTCTGCCAGATGGCCTCATCCATGAACTGCATGCCCTGCGCCTTGCCGCCGATGATGACATCGTAGAGTTTCTGCGTGGCGCCTTCACGGATGATCGCGCCGACGGCGGGATTGGAGACCATGATCTCATTCACGGCCGCGCGGCCCTTGCCGTCTGCCTTCTTCATGAGGAGCTGCGCGACGACGCCCTTGAGCGACGCCGCGAGCATGGTGCGTACCTGGCTCTGCTGGTCGGAGGGGAAGACGTCAATGATACGGTCAACGGTCTTGCGGGCGTTGTTGGTGTGCAGCGTGCCGAAGACGAGCAATCCCGTCTCCGCGGCGGTCAGGGCGAGGGAGATGGTCTCAAGGTCGCGCATTTCACCCACGAGCACGATGTCGGCGTCCTCGCGCAAGGCGGCGCGTAGGCCGTCGGCGAATGAGGGTGTCTGGATGGGCACCTCACGCTGGGTGATGATGCTCTTCTTGTTGCGATGCACAAATTCGATCGGCTCCTCGATCGTGATGATGTGACGGCGGAAGTTGATGTTGATGTAATCGAGCAGCGCGGCGAGCGTGGTGGACTTGCCGGAGCCGGTGGGGCCGGTGACGAGCACGAGTCCGCTGCGCATGTGGCCGAATTCCTTCACGACCGGCGGGATGCCGAGCTGCTCCAGGCTGGCGATCTTGGTCGGGATGATGCGGAAGACACAACCGTAGCCGTGCTGCTGGCGCAGGTAGTTGCAGCGGAAGCGGTTGTCGGCGTCCATCTCGTAGGCGAAGTCGAGGTCGCCTTTCTCCATGTAGCGATCCCAGGCGCGCGTCTCGCAAATCTCGCGCATCATGGTCTCCATGGTGTGCTTGTCGAGAATCTCCTGGGCGATGGGCTTGATGCTGCTATGGACGCGCACCTTCGGCGGCTGCCCCTGGCTGAGGTGAAGGTCGGAGCCACCGAGTTCGATGAGCTTGTGAAAATACTGGTCGATGATTGGCATGGAGAGTTCGCGGTGGCGGCTTAGGAGTCGAAAAATTTGCGCATGATGATCTTGTCCTCGGCGCGTGACTCGCACTCCTCGCGGCTGATCTGGCCGGAGGCGTAGAGATTGCGCAGGGAGTCGTCCATCGTGATCATGCCGACGCTCTTGCCGGTCTGCATGACGCCGGCGAGCATGAAGGTCTTGCCTTCGCGGACACAGTTGCCGACGGCGGGGGTGTTCACGAGCACTTCGAGCGCCATGGCGCGGCCTTTCCCGTCGAGCCGCGGGACGAGCTGCTGGGAGAGGATGCCACGCAGTGATTCGGACACCATGATGCGGATCTGCTCGCGCTGGTCGATGGGGAAGACGTCGAGCACGCGGTCGAGTGTGCGGGCGGCGCTGCCGGTGTGCAGGGTTCCGAGCACCAGGTGGCCCGTTTCCGCGGCGGTGATCGCGAGCTGGATCGTTTCGAGGTCGCGCATCTCACCGACCATGATCACATCGGGGTCCTCACGCAGCGCGCCGCGCAGGGCGGCCGCGAAGGAGGCGGTGTGGGTGTGGACTTCACGCTGGTTCACATGGCAGCCCTTCGGCTCGATGATGTATTCAATCGGGTCCTCGAGTGTGATGATGTGGTCCTGACGCTCGGCATTGATGGAGTCCACCAGCGCGGCGAGTGTCGTCGATTTGCCGCAGCCGACGGGGCCGGTGACGAGGATGAGTCCGTTGTGGAAGCGTGTGAGCGTCCTGACAGTGTCCGGCAGTCCCAGTTCCTCGACGGATTTGATCTGCGTTTTGATGACGCGGAAAACCATGTCGATGCCGAGACGTTGCTGCACCACGGAGGAGCGGAAACGCCCGTAGTCTGGCGAGTAGGCGAAATCAACGTCGCCACGCGATTCGAGCTGCTTGATCTGCGCCTCCCCCAGGAAGCCGTAGGCCAGGCGGCGCGCGTCCTCGGGCGTGATGACGGCGGCGTTGTCCCAGATGGGCTGAAGATTGCCGAAGCGGCGCCAGAAGGGTTGCGCCCCGGTGGCCAGATGCAGGTCGGACGCGTCATACTGCATGCAAAAGCGCAGATAGTCGTCCACGGAGCCTAAAACAGGGAGGATATCTTGGGGGGGAGGGTTGGTGTCGGACATGAAATGAGATGAGCGCTAGACTGTTCCCGCATCCGGGTCGTTCGGAGAAATTTTCTGTCGGAGGAAGGATTCAAACATCTGTGAACCGTAGTTGAGCAAAGTTCTGCGACCGAGGGATAAAAACGGGCCGAGTAGCAACGCGAAAAGCCCGCGATTCTTAGCGGAAGCATTCACCGGAGGGGCATGTCCCCCACCGGAGCCGTTGGAGAGAAAAAGCCGGGTCAGCACCAGGCCCGCCAGCGCCGCGCCACCGATCCAGAGCGAGCGGTGTCTGGCGAAACTGCGTGTGACGAGCGCGCGTGGACTCCAATCCTGCGCCGCCTGCGCGGCATGACACGCCAGGGAGGCGCGCGCGGCCTCCAGATCACGCAGCGCCTGCTGCTTGGGATTCAGTTGTTCTTGCTGCTGGCGAGCCATTCGCGATCGCGCTGGAATTGGTTGAAGGTCTCCTCGAACAGCCGCATGCCGCGCAGCCTGGATTTGAGTCCGGCCAGGAAGATCAGGCCGAGGAGGAGGTGAATGCCGGCGCCTGCCAGCGCCACGCGTGTCCAGGGCCAGCCGTTGGTCTCCGCGATGATCCACACGAGCGCGGGCGCCGCCAGCATCCAGCCGATCATCAACGAGGTCATGGCCAGCATGAAGATGCCGGTCAGGTTCGAGAGACGGCCTCCGGCCTCCTGGCCCTCGATGTGCAGCAGCCTCCCGCGTGCTTCGAGGTACATGGCGACAGCATGCAACAAAACGGACGCGTTGGCGCGTTCCTCTGCGGCGGGCGGCGTGCCTGGAGTCATGG
>JAEUHJ010000220.1 GCA_016795375.1 Verrucomicrobiaceae bacterium | reverse complement strand
GGAGCCGATGAAGGGCGTGGAGCTCATCCGCGAGGCGAAAATCCCCACCGTGCGCCGCCTCGTCGCCCGCCGCATCGCCGAGATGATCGAGGACAAGCCCGAGGCCGTCGATGCGCTCGTGGCGCTCATGACCGAACGCGCCGACGTGCGCGGCGATGTGCTCGCTGGCATGGCAGCGGGGTTGGATGGCTTCAGCAGCGCGAAGAAGCCGAAGGGCTGGGATGAGTTTGTGACAAGGAGCGGGGGCCTCCCGGCCCCCGGAGCGACTGAGGGGACGGGGACGTCCCCTCTCCTTGGTCTCTCCGCCGTCTTCGGCAGCGGTCGTGCTTCGGATGAATTGATCGCCATCGTGAAGAATGCCGAGGGCGATGCGAACGCGCGCCTGAACGCCTTCAAGAGTCTCACACGCACGGCGAAGCCGGAGTTGCTGGCGATCATTCGCGGCCTCATCAACGACAAGGTGCTCGCCACGCCAGCGCGCAGTGCTTTGGCGGCCTACGATGATCCGAACATTCCCAAAGCACTGCTGCACCCCTGGCCGGTGCGCAGCGAGGAGCAGCAAGCGGCCACCGTGGCAACTCTGACTACGCGTGCGAGTTATGCGCGGACGCTGCTCGAAGCCGTGAAGGCCGGGAAAGTGCCTGCGGCGACGATTTCACCCTTCCATGCACGGCAGATCCGCAATCTCGGCGATGAGAGCGTTTCTAAACTGCTCACGGAGGCCTGGGGCGAAATCCGCGACACGCCGGAGGCGAAGAAGGCCGAGTTCGCGAAGTGGGAAGGCGTGTTGAAGCCGGAAACACTCACCAAGGCCGATCCATCGAAGGGCCGCATGATCTTCATGGCCACATGCGCAGCCTGTCACAAGATGTACGGCCAGGGCGGAGCCATCGGCCCCGAACTCACCGGCAGCGACCGCCGGAACCTCAAATACCTGCTCGAGAACATCCTCGATCCCAGCGCCGTCGTGCCCGCCGACTTCCGCGTGAGCATCTTCCACCTCAAAGACGGCCGCACACTCACCGGCGTGATCCCGGAACAGACCGAACGCACGCTGACGGTGCAGACACCGGCGGAGCGACTGACGATCGAACGCACGCAAATCGTGAAGCAGGAGCAACTGCCGATGTCCCTGATGCCCGAGGGCCTCCTCGCCGCCCTGGGCGATGAAAACGTCACCAACCTGATCGCCTACCTCATGGGCAACGGGCAGGTGGAGATGCCGAAGTAATGCGGAATTTGGATTTCGGAATGCGGAATCACGAACGGTTTGCGTCCTCGCAAGCCTTCGGCATCCTCGATTCCGAACTCCGCATTCGTCATTCCGCATTTCATGGCTTCTCTCTTCGACTGGATCGCCGCCGCACGTCCGAAAACACTCGGGGCGGCCATCGCGCCTGTGGTCGTGGGTTGTGCGTTGGCGGAGAAGATCGCGGGCAAGTTCGACTGGACGCTGGCGCTTTGCACGCTGGGAAGCTGCGGCGCGTTGCAGATCGCGACGAATTTTTTCAATGACGCGTTGGATTCGATCAAGGGAGCGGACACGCAGGCACGAATCGGCCCGCGGCGCATCACGGCGGCCGGCAGGGCCGATGCGGGCACGGTGAAGATCGCGGCGTGGATGATGCTCGGGCTCGCGACGCTGCTCGCGCTGCCGTTGTTTGAGACACGCGGGCTTCCGATCCTGCTCATCGGGCTGCCATCGCTCTATTTCTGCTTTGGCTACACGGGAGGGCCCGTGCCGCTGGCGTATCGCGGACTAGGCGAGCTGTTTGTGATTCTTTT
>JAEUHJ010000158.1 GCA_016795375.1 Verrucomicrobiaceae bacterium | reverse complement strand
CAAACACGATCACGAACATGCAGCCAAGGCCGGCCCCACCGGCGGCAAGCTCATCACCGAGGTCGAGCCACACGTCGAGTTCTTCGTGAACAAAGACAAAAAGGTCGAAATCCGCTTCATCGACGACGACATGAAAGTCGTCGCCCCAGGCGAGCAAGTCATCAGCGTCATCCTTGGCGACCGCTCCGCTCCCACCAAGCTGAGCTTCACCAAAGACGGCGACAAGCTCATCTCCGACAAGGCCGTCCCTGAAGGCAACGACCTGCCCACCGTGGTGCAAATCCGTGAGAAGGAAGGTGCCAAGGCCGTGATCGAGAAGTTCAACCTGAACCTCAACGACTGCCCCACCTGCAAGAACAAGGAATACGCCTGCACCTGTGCGCATGGCGAGGAGGAGAAGAAGTAACCCCCACGCCTGCGTCATGCCACAGCGCCGTCCCCCATGAGGGCGGCGCTGCTGGCTGCGCGCACCACGACCATGAAACACCGTCTTATACTTTTCACTCTAACAGTCCTCGCTTGTTTCTGGCTGCCATCCACCGCCAGCGCGATTCGCCCGATGGGCACCACGATGACTGGCATCATTCAGACTGTCGATCACTCCACACGCTGGATCACTTTCGCTCAGGATGGCGGCCCCGTGCGTCAGTTCGTTTACTCGGAATGGGCTAGGTTTTGGCACGATGAGGCGGAATCACTTCCCGCTCATTTGAAACCCGGTATGAGGGTTCAGATCAAGCTGCACAATCCCCTTTTCGGCCCGGACTATGTGCAGCAAATCGTGCTGCTGCAAGACAAGGCGTCAAAGGGCGGCAAGTGATCATGACAACCATCATGGCCGAAGAATCCCCATCCTCACTGCCCTTGCCGACTCAAGTGGCGATCTATCTCGCAGGATCGGCGCTGGTCATCTTCATCACCGGTCTGCTGACAGGGAGCCTCAGTCATCACCGCCCTGGGGAGGAGACTGGCGACATGATTGCTTTTGTCCTCTGCCGCGTCATCAGCCCCATTCTCGCCTTTAGTAGCTGGCTTGCGGGCTTTGTCGCCGTGCTGAAACGCCCCAGCGGCCCCACCTGGAGCGCCATCACCGTCATGGTGCTCATCCTCATCTTCGTCCTGCTGGTCTGTTACAGCGCGTGGCGTGGCACCGCTGCTTTTCACCCCATCGTACCATGAATATCCTTGTTGACTATTTTAGCCACGCCAGCGGACTGCTGTATTTTCTGGCCCCGCTGCTGCTGGGTGTGGTTCATGGCATCGAACCGCTGCATTCCAAAACGGTTCTGGCCTCCGTCGTCGTCTCCACACGAGGCGGCTTGTGGCAGGCATCCCTGCTGGGTGTTTCCGCAGCCTTGTCGCACACTTTGACGATCTGGATGATCGCCATGCTGGCATCTCATTATGGCAGCCATTGGAACCTGGGGCGGCTTCAGCCCTACTTTGAGATGCTCTCAGCCTTGGTGACATTGGCAGTGGCGGTTTGGATCTTCATCCGCACACGGCAAAGCGTCCGCAAGACAGAGGCACTCGCGGTCTGGGGCGGCGGTGCCGCTGATGAAAATGCCGAAACACAGGATTTCACCGAAGAGGTAAAGCGCGGGAGGCAGTCCTCCACGACGCAAATGCTTCTGCTCGGTGCTGTAACCGGGATGATGCCCTGTCCGCTGACTTTAGGCATCCTCCTGGCATGTATCCAATCGGGGCGGGTGGTTCTCGGGTTGGCCGTTGCCACCAGCTTCGGCATCGGGCTGGCCCTTACCATGGTGCTCGCGGCGGCGCTCGGTGCCTGGGGATTTCGCATGGTTTGGCGTTTCAAGGCGACTGCCTCGGCGCTGCGCATCCGTGCGGCCTATCTCACCTGCATTTTACTGGCCGCACTGGCCGCACTCATCGCCAGCCAGGCCTGGCCGAAATTTTCCCAACCCTAAACAACACCATGAACACTCGACCCACATCCACCAAACGCCGGCGGACCTCGCTCCGCCGGATTTCCGCCCATATCGTCTGCATCTTGCTCACCACCACCGGGGCAGCGCTCGCTGACAACAGCATCAAGCTCCAGGTCGCCCCCAAGAGCGAACACAACGACCCCAAGGGGAACAATCCGCAGGAGGTGCAAAACCGCTGGCTCGAAATCTCCGCCACCGCCTTTCACCTCGAAAAGCCTGCCGCCGTGCGCCTCGAATGGGCGTTCTTTGGCGACAATCTCGACACGGACAAAGTGGTCAAGCATGGCAGCGGCACCGAAACCGTGGAGCTGGCCCAAAGCAAGCAGGCCGTCGCCAAGACCAAGCCCGTCAATTTCACCTTCACACCGCGTCACTCTGTCCGTACCGGCAGCGGCAAACGGGCACGTTCAAAGGTTATCGAAGCCACCGGCGTCCGCTACCACGCCTGGGGTGTGCGGGCCTTTGTGGACGGCAAGCTCGCTGGTGAGGCTTACAGCTCGCCAAGCATCCAAAAACTCATGGGCGGCACGGATTGACCTAATGAACCAGATTTCCCATCAAACGCAAAAAACCCGCCGGAGCTCTCTCTTTCTCCGGCGGGCTTGTTTGGAAACAGGGATTCCACTCCCTGGCTTAGTGACGGCCACGGCCGCCAAAATCAAAATGGAATCCAGGCAGACTGATGTGGCCTCCGCTGCTGCTGCGATGGCCGGAGCCGTGCCCCGGATTCGGCACATAATACCGGTTGCCGCTGTGCCCGCCGTAGCTGCCGTGACTTGGGGTGTAGTGGCTGGAGCCGTGGCTCGGCGTGTAGTGTCCGCTGCCATGGCCGGAGCCGTGACTTGGCGTGTAATACCCGCTGCCGTGGCTGGAGCCATGACCGGAATGGTGTCCCCCGCCGTGGCTGGAACCATGACCGGAGGAATGATGATCTCCCGCCTGCACAGCGGCAGGAGTGAGGACGGCGAAGCTGGCAGTGACCGCCAGGAGGGTGATGAGCTTTTTCATGTTGCGTTGGGTTTGAGTGTTCGCCGCCAAAGTGCGGCATGTCAGTCGGACGCAGCGCCAGCGCGGCTATTCAGCCACACACCATTTTATTTTCTTGAATCATGAGCACTGAAAATCTCCCCGCTGAATCCAAGCCCTGCGGCTCTTGCGAGCACGGGCATGATGACACACCGCTGCCGCGCAATGCGCTCGTCATTGCCTCCGGCGTGACGCTCACGCTCGGGATGGCGTTGCGCTTCCTTGATGTCGGAGCCGCCGCGCTGCACACGGCGCTGTTTGCGCTCGCCACCTTGTCCGGCGGCCTGCTGGTCTTTCCCGCCGCATTCAAAGCACTGCAAAAAGCAAAGCTCGACATGAACGTGCTCATGACCGTGGCCGTCACCGGCGCATGGCTCGTCAGCGAAGGCGCGGAA
>JAEUHJ010000144.1 GCA_016795375.1 Verrucomicrobiaceae bacterium | reverse complement strand
CGCGGGGCGTCCCCGTGCATGTCACCGCCGGTTCCGGCGTGAACCTCGATGAGTTCGACCACGCGCCGCTCGAAAACGACGCGGACATCGCCTCCGGGCACATCCGGTTCGTACTCGTGAGCCGCCTGCTCATCAGCAAAGGCGTGCGTGTGTTCGCCGAGGCAGCGCGGCGCGTCAAACAACTGCATCCGCATGCCGAGTTCCACCTTGTCGGTCCGTTTGACCCGAATCCGAACCGTGTGGAGGAACGTGAGGTGCATGACTGGGTCGCGGAAGGCACGCTCATCCATCACGGCATGGTCAAGGATATCGCCGCGCTGCTCAAAACGATGCACGTCTTCGTCCTGCCGACGTGGTATCGCGAAGGCGTGCCGCACGCGACGCTGGAGGCGCTGGCCTCCGGCCGCCCGGTCATCACCACCGACTCCGTCGGGGCGCGTGAATGCGTCAGACTCACGCCTGAGGGCGAGACACAGCGCGAGAGCGGGGAGATGCTCATGCAGGGCGGGAACGGCTTCCTCTGCCAGCCGCGGAACACCGCCGCCGTCGAGTGCGCGATGGAGTGGTTTCTCGCCAATCCAGACCGGCTCGCCTCCCAGGGTCGCGCCAGCCGCCAGCTCGCCGCCGATGTCTTCGATGTGCGACTTGTGAACGACATCATCATCCGCGCCATGCGCCTACAAAAGCCATCCCGTGACGAATTCGCGGTTCATTCCTCATTCGCCCTGCCTCACTCGTCCTTCTGATCCTCATGTCCGTCCCTTACAGCATGCAGCCCGTCCCCGCCGCGCCTCAGCCAGGCTTCGGGGCCATGCTTGCCCTGACGCCGTCACGCGGGCTCGCGCCGATGGCGCCCTCGATGACCCTGCCGGCGCATCCGGGCATGTCGCCGGTGTTTGATCCGCGTGCCTTCCTGCCGCCGGTGAATCCGCGGGACTTCGAGGTACAGCCGCTCATCAGCGTGGCCGACGTTTTCGGCTACATCCGCAGATACTGGGCCGGCGGCGCGTTCATCGGCCTGCTGCTCGCCGCGTTCGCCTTCTACTTTCTCGGCATGGGCGCGAAGATTTACGAGGCGGAGTCACAGCTGCTGCTGCGCATCCAGGACACGAACGTCTTCAATTTCGAGTCCATGTCCACGCGTGGCGTCACCGAGCTCAGTGCCCCGCAGCTCATCAACAACCACCGCACGGAGCTTCTTTCCCGTCGTTTCATGAGTCATTTCTATGACCATTTCGACGCGACACGCAGGGATGCCTTCTTGGGCCGCGAGGCGAACTCTCTCGGCCGCATGGACGAGCTCCTGAAGCTCGCAGGCATGTACAAGCCGGGCAAGCCGGGTGATCCGCGCGAGCGCTTCATCGACCTGATGACGGCCAATGTGCGTGTGGAGCCGCTCAAGGAGTCCCATGTGCTCCGCGTGCAGGTGCGCGACCGCGATCCGCGTCTCGCCGCCGACTTCGCCAACCAATACGTCGAGGAATACATCCACTACGTCGCCGAACAGGAGTCGAAGATCAGCGCCGACGCCTCCAGCTACCTCGAAACGAAGTCGCAGGAGCTGCAAAAACGTCTGCGCGAGTCGGAGCAGAAGCTGGCCGAATATCGCAAAAGCCAGGGGCTCATGGAGGACACGGACACCAAGGACATCTCCGGCGACAAGGTGCGCCAGCTCAACGCCGCCATCACCGAGGCCGACTTGAAGCTCACCAAGGCCAGAAGCGATCTCGACAACCTCGTCGCCGCGCAAAAAGCCGGGCGTGACCTCACCGAGCTGCGCTTGTTCGCGGACAATCCCGATGTGGCCCACCTGCGCAAACAGCTCGACGCCAAGATCGCGGAGCGCGCGCCGCTGGAGGCCACCTGCGGACGCAGGCACCCGCGCATGATCGGCCTGGCCAACGAGATCGACACGCTCAAGTCGGCGCTCGACCGCTCCGTGGCCGCCGTCGTCAGCATGGTGCAGGCGGAGGTGGAGACGCAGCAGCGGCAGATCCTGGATTACCGCCACCAGCTTGAGGAGGCGCGTGACGCGGCGCTGGACGTCAATGGCAAAAACGTGCAGCAGAGCCTGCTGCGCGACCAGGTGCGCATGGATCGCGATTTGTATGAGAAAATCGAGATGCGCCGCAGCCAGGCCGCGCTCACCGGCCAGTTCCGCGACAGCGGCCTGCTGCGCGTGGCGGATGTGGCCATGATGCCCGAAAAACCGGCGAAGCCGAACAAGCCCGTGGCCGCGGTGGCCGCCGTGATGATCTTTGCCCTGTCCTTCATCGGATTGCCCATCGGCCGGGGCATCTTCAACGATCATGTGCGCAAACTTTTCAACCCCAGGAATGAAAACACCACGGCGCAGGAGGCTGAGCGGCGGCAGTTCATGCATGCGGCGTACGAAATGCCGGGCTATCCGCCGCCGCCCGTGGCGTCGCCCTTCACGATTCAGAGGCCCGCCACGGCGGCGCTGCCAGCGATGTCCCCCACCCTCGCGCCGCGTGCGCAAACCCGCCCCCTCCCTGTCGTCAAACCGGCGGATGGCACGGCCACGATTCTCGCGCGTCTTCCCTATGTTCAAGGCGGCACGCCGGAGGCGATGCTCTCCGAGCTGCTCAAGCCGGAGCCTGTCGGCGCCTCCAGCGCGCTGCATCAGCTCACCGCCACGCTGGAGCAGCAGGCGCTGAGCCGCGGCGGCACCGCCGGTGTCGTGCTCATCACCAGCGCCGGCGTTGGTGAGGGGAAGACGCTCGTCTCCGCCGCGCTCGCCGCCGCGTTCTGTCATCAGGGACGCCGCGTCTTCATGATGGAGTGCAATCCATCCTCCCCCACGCTGCACCAGTGGTTCCCGCGCGCCGCGCAGGGCTACGCGGCGTATGCGCAGCACATCGAGGCGCTGCGCTACGGCCACAGCAACCTCTTCCTGCTCCCCGGCTGCGACCTGCCCGCCCACGCGACCAACGAACTGCTCGACGGCTACCGCACCTGGATCGAGCGCGCCAAGACGGAGGTCGATTGGATCATCCTGGATGCCTCGCCGCTGCTCAAGAGTTTCGCCAACGTCGCCCCGCTGGCCCCGCTCGTCACCGATGTGCTCATCGTGAACAATCCGTCCGTCAGCAGCGCCGCGCAGCTTCGCGCAGGCCTGGCGCTGTTGCAGCCGATGATGTCATCGAGCGCCCTGCGCGGCATGGTCGTCAACGGCGGTTGAGTTCCTCAAACACCTCGGCAAACGCCGCCGCCAGCTCGCGCCAGTCTTCCGCGCCGGTTGTCCAGCCGCCGCTGACGCGCACGACGCGTTTCAATTCGTCAGCGCTTGCTCCGAGCGCGGTCACGACGACGGACGATCCCTCCCTGCCCGAACTGCATGCCGAGCCAGTCGAAATGCTGAAGCCGCGACGCGACAACGCGGTGAGCCATTTCAAATTCGGATGCGCGGGCATCACCATCAGCACCGTGTTCCAAAGACGCGGCGCGGCCCCGCTGATCACACGCAGATTTTCAAGACGTGCGCGTAGCGCCGCGATGAAGGCATCGCGATGCCGGCTTTGCTCGATTTCAATTTGCCCCAAGCGCGGGGTGATCGTCTCCAGCGCCGTCACCATCGCTTCAACGGCCGGAAAATTCTCCGTCCCGGCGCGGCGTCCGCTCTCCTGCGGCCCGCCGCGCAGAAAATGGAGGCGCGAGTCTTCCGCAGGCAGAACGAGAAACCCGCAGCCTTTCGGCCCGCCGAATTTATGCGCGCTGCCGGTGATGAAATCGCATTCGCCGAGGTTCGCGGCATCCAGCTTGCCGATCCACTGCGCCGCGTCGGCGTGAAACGGCACGCCTTGCTCACGGCAGAGCGCGGCGATCTCACGCCACGGCTGCAACGCGCCGCTCTCGTTGTTCGCGGCCTGCACGGAGATGAGCGCGGGGCGTTGCGAGCCGATCAACGACTTCACCGCATCCGGTTCGACAATGCCATCCGCATTCACCGGAATGATCACGGCATCTCGCGCCGCCATGCGCACGCTGGGATGCTCGACCGACGAGATGGCCGCCCGCTCAAAGGATGACATCAACGCGTTGTTCGACTCCGTGGCTCCGCTGGTGAACACAATGCGCTCCGCCTCGATGCCCAGCAGTGCTCCCAGACGTTCACGCGCGGCTTCGAGCTGCTGGCTGGCGATGCCAGCATCACGATACAAGCTCGACGGATTGTGCCAGTGCCGCTCGTTCGCACGCAGCCAGGCCTCGCGTGCGGCGGGATGCAGCGGCGTGGTCGCGTTGTGATCGAAGTAGCCGTTCATGAAACTGGTTTGAACCGCGAAGGCAGCGGGATGTGTGCGAGCATCAGGAGGAACGCGAGGCCGATGTAAGGCAGCCAGGCATCGCCCCGGCCGTTGTTGCTGATGCCGTTGACGAATCCGAGCGCTCCGATGCCTTCACTGAGCGCAAACACGACGACGTTGCCGGCAATGAAGCGTCCGCGGTTTGCCGGATCATCCAGACTGAGCGTTCCTGAAGTGAAACCGCCCAGCAGCAGTTTGCGCAGCACAAAACTCAACGCCGCCGCGCTGCCGGCCGCGAGCGCGATGATGTTGCCCGGCGTCGAAGCGGCGCCCTTTCCAGGCGCATACGTCATCGAACTGAGCATCGCGGCGTAAACCAAGAGCGAGGAGCACAACGCGCCCCAGATGATGAAGACGATGAGGTTCGCGGGTTTCATGGCCGGGTCGTGATGCGCTGCGGATGCGTGTAAACATTCATCGTCTCACCACGCAGGAAGCCGATGAGCGTTTGATTGGCCTCATTGGCGAAATCAACGGCGAGGCTGCTCGGAGCCGAAATGGCGGCGACGAGCGGGATTCCTCCGGCGAGGGCCTTCTGGATGATCTCAAACGACACGCGACCGCTGACGAGCAGGATGTGCCGGTCAAGCGGCAGCAGTCCGTGCATGAGCGCGTGGCCGAGAATCTTGTCGAGCGCGTTGTGGCGGCCCACGTCCTCGCGCAAGACGAGCAGATGGCCGTCGAGGTCGAACAAACCGCTCGCGTGCAAGCCGCCTGTTTGAGAAAAAGTTTCCTGCGCGGCGCGCAACTTGTCCGGCAAACCTGCGATCAAGGCGGGTGTGACCTGCCAGTCGCTTTTCACGGCGGGAAAGCGTTGGAAAATGCTCCCGATGCTCGTCTTGCCGCAGATGCCGCAGCTTGAGGCGCTGAAGACATGCCGCGTGAGCGAATCCCAGTCCACCACGGCGCCTCCGAGCAGCACATCGACGACGTTGCCATGCGTGTTGCCCGTGCCGGGGCATTGCGAGACTTCGAGAATGTCACGAGCATGCCGCACCACGCCTTCGCTGACGAGGAATCCGGCGGCGAGCTCCTCATCGTGGCCCGGTGTGCGCATCACCACGGCCACGGAGCGGCCTTCCACGCGGATTTCCAGCGGCTCCTCGCGCGCCGTGACGTCCGCGACCACGCTGGAAGCACCCGCCGCGTTCACTTTGCGCACACTGGCCTCGGCGACGGCTGGATCGTCCGTGTTCATCACGATGCCTCCATGAAATCCGGCGGCAGCACGCCTTCCGGCACTCGCCGTGGCTCGGCGATGAGGCGGATCATTTTTTCAAAGATGTCGCGCCCGCGCAGGATCTCGATCTCGACGCGCATGAAGTAAAAAGGGATGTCGCATTCCGGCAGCTCCGGGAAGCGTACATAGTCCTTCTCCGTGGTGACCATGCAATGCACGTCACGCTGCACGCAGCGTTCGACGAACCGCTTGATCTCCGGCCCGTGAAAGCGGTGGTGGTCGGCGAAGCGGGAGATGACCTCGACTTTCGCGCCGAGCTTGCGCAGGCCGTTTTCAAAGCTCTCCGGCACGGCGATGCCGGACAACGCGCCGACGAATTTGCCCTTCAGGCCGTCAATGGGCAGGTGCTCGCCGGTGTGGATGTTTTCAAAGTGCATGGCGCGGTGGCGGCATTCGATGATCTCGGCGGCGCGATTGTAGCGGCGGATCTGCTTCACGACATCATCGGTGTCGCCGTCGGATTTGGTGATGAAGATGTAGCTGGCGCGGCGCAGGCTGCGCGGCGGCTCGCGCAGGGTGCCGCGCGGCAGCAGGAAGCCGTTGTTGCCGAAGGGGGCCGTGCGGTCGATGAGCACGATGTCGTGGCGGTGTTTCAATCGCAGATATTGCAAACCGTCGTCGAGCACGAGCACGTCGGCGCCGAAGCGCTGGATGGCATAAGCGCCGGCCTTCACCCGGTTTTTGTCCACCACGACCGGGATGCCCTTGCAGTTTCGCGCCAGCATGAAGGGCTCGTCGCCCGCGTTGTGGGAGTCGAGCAGCACTTTCTCGCCGTCGGAGACGGTGCGCGGCGGCGGATCGGCTGGTTTGGGGATGACCCCGAGCTTCGCGGCGATCTTTTGGGAGAGCGGCAGCTTCTTCTGCCGCTTGCTCTTGTAGCCGCGGCTCAGGATGCACACGCGGCGGCCGCGCTCGTGCAGCGCCTTCGCCAGCATCTCGACGACGGGTGTCTTGCCGGTGCCGCCG
>JAEUHJ010000129.1 GCA_016795375.1 Verrucomicrobiaceae bacterium | reverse complement strand
CTCTCCGCCAGTGTTTTGGCCCGAAGGCCAGGGAAAAAAGCTCCGGCGGCGGCATTCTCAATCTCCTCGGCATCGCGGCCCTCCTGGCTTGTGGAGCCGCCGCGTATTTCGCCTCGCAACTCGGAGCCTCCTGACCGCGCTTTCGCGCCTCGAGGCACCGTCTTCGTCTGAGCGAAGCGTCCCTGCGGTCTGAAACGGCCGCGCCGCCGAGCCGCGCGTCATTCATCCACCCCTGCGGCCCGCGCGCCGCGCCAGAAAAAAGAAAAAACATGTCCAACACCATCATTGTCGGCGCCCAGTGGGGCGACGAAGGAAAAGGCAAGATCGTCGATTACCTCACCGAGAGCAGCGATGTCGTCGTCCGCGCCGCCGGCGGCAACAACGCCGGCCACACCGTCATCTCCAACGGCACGAAATATATCCTCCACCTCATCCCCAGCGGCATTCTCTGGAAGGGCAAAGTCTGTGTCATCGGCAACGGTGTTGTCATGGACCCGCTCGGTCTGCTCGAAGAAATGGCGAAACTGCGCGGCCAGGGCGTCAGCATCACGCCGGAAAACCTCCTCATCAGCGAGACCGCCCACCTCGTCATGCCCTACCATAAAGGTCTCGACCAGGCCCGTGAAATTCAACGCGGCGACAAAAAGATCGGCACCACCGGCCGCGGCATCGGCCCCGCCTACGCTGACAAGGTGGAACGCGACGGCCTGCGCACCATTTTGATGTCGCAGCCCGCGATTCTCGAAGAAGAACTCCGCGACCGCCTCGCACGCCACAACAAGTTCTTCGCTGAGAACGGCGTGGAACTCGTCCCGGTGGAAGAAACCGTGCAGAAGGTGCTCGAAGCCGCCAAAGCGCTCGCTCCGCACATCACCAACACCACGGTCTATCTCCACGAGGCCATCAAGACGGGCAAAAACCTCCTCTTTGAAGGCGCGCAGGGCACCTACCTCGACATCGACCACGGCACCTATCCCTTCGTCACCTCGTCAAACACCACCGCCGGCGGAGCCTGCACCGGCAGCGGCGTGCCGCCGCGCATGATCGACAAAGTCGTCGCCGTGGGCAAAGCCTACACCACCCGCGTGGGCAGCGGCCCCTTCGTCACGGAAAACGACGCCATCGGCGACATGCTGCACAACATGGGCCGCGAATTCGGCGCCACCACCGGCCGCGCCCGCCGCTGCGGCTGGCTCGACGCCGTCCTCGTCCGCTACGCCGTCATGCTCAACGGCGCCGACGAACTCGCCATCACCAACCTCGACGGCCTTGACGGCCTGGAGGAGATTCAAATCTGCACCGCTTACAAGCTGCGCGGGAAAATCATCCACCATCCACCCAGCACCTCCGCGGACATCGCCGCGTGCGAACCCGTTTACGAATCGCACAAAGGCTGGAAGCAGGACCTCAGCGGCATCAAAAGTTTCTCCGACCTCCCGCCGCTCGCCAAAGCCTACCTCAAGCGGCTTGAGGAACTCACCGGCGCGCGAGTCAGCCTCGTCGGAGTCGGCCCGGATCGTGAGCAGACACTCATGGCCTGAGCCTACATTCCTCTTGACGCCCGCCGTCCTGCCCCTACTTTCGCGCCCCTTTTCCCACCCCCCCACCCCTGATTTATGACCGAAGTTCAAATCCGCAAAGGCGAACCCGTTGACCGCGCCCTCAAGCGTCTCAAGACCCGTCTCGAAATGGATGGCATCCTTGAGGAAGTCCGCCGCC
>JAEUHJ010000098.1 GCA_016795375.1 Verrucomicrobiaceae bacterium | reverse complement strand
GCACTGGAGTGTGGAGAATGCGTTGCACTGGCGGCTCGACGTGCAGTGGGGGGAGGATCAATGCCGCGCCCGCGCAGGCAAGGCCGCCACCAACCTCTCGGTGCTGCGCAAGCTGGCGCTGAACCTGCTGCGTGCCGTGCCGTCACCCGTGCGCAAACCCGCGTCTGTCTCGATGCGCAGGCGGCGCTACATCGCCACCATCAATCCCAATTACCTCGCCGCTCTGCTCGCGCACTTTGCAAGCTGAGCGTTAGTGCGTCCGCCCTGCATCAACCGGAAGAAGCTGGAGGCATTGTTGCACAAGTTCTTTGCCACCGCCCGGCTGGACATGGAACTGAAAGACCGCTTTGGCGGGCAGGTGGAGCCGCGAGAGTGGTTCCTCGTGCCGCTGCCGGTGATCGAGGAGGCCATCGAGAAGCTGATCGACGGCAGCATCACCCATTTCCGATATGATGAGAAGTCGGCTTGCGTGGTGCCGCAGGGGGGCAGCAAAAAGCCGGGTTTGCAGGACGCGGTTTGAGGGCGTTTCAGAGGCTGAAAAAAGACTGCGTTTCGAGGCAAAAAATCCCTTTGCTCGCACCCCCATCTGGCTAGTCTGAAAGGGCATTCATCGAGCACGTTTCCGGTAGCGGTTTTTTGGACGGACTCAGGCGATGGAACACCCGCCAGCACAGACTCATGTCAGACGATAACAACGACCTCCATAGCACCACGCATGTAGCCGCAGGCCAAGCATACGGTGCCGAACAAATCCAGCATCTCGAAGGCCTCAAGGCCGTCCGCCTCCGCCCGGGCATGTACATCGGCGACCCCGATGAACGCGGCCTGCATCACTGCGTGTTTGAAGTGGTGGACAACTCCATCGACGAGCATCTCGCGGGCAATTGCAAAAACGTGTCGGTCACGATCCATAGCGACGGCTCGCTCAGCGTCGAGGACGATGGACGCGGCATTCCGGTGGAAATGCACGCGAAGGGCATCCCCACCGTCGAGCTGGTGCTGACGAATCTGCACGCGGGCGGCAAATTCGGTGATGGTGCGTATGAATTCTCCGGTGGTCTTCACGGCGTCGGCGCGAAGTGCGTGAATGCGCTCTCCGACTGGTTCAAGTGCGAGGTCTATCGCGACGGCAAGATCCACGCCATCGGCTTCGAACGCGGCATCACGACCGAGCCGCTCACCGTCCTCGGCGATCTCGATGATCCGAAACGCACCGGCACGAAGATCACCTTCTTCCCCGATGCGACGATCTTCACGATCACCACGACGTTCAACTTTGACCGTCTGCTCGTCCGCCTGCGCGAGCTGGCCTTCCTGAATCCCGGCATCAACATCACCGTCATCGACGAGCGCGTGACCCCGCCGCGTCAGGAGACGCTGCTTTACACCGAGGGCGTGAAGCAGTTCGTGCGGGAGATGGGCGCGGACAAGGACAAAGTGCATCCCGAGCCGATCGCGCTGGCCGGGCGTCGCGAAATCCAGATCGACGACAAGCCGAAGTTCATCCTGGTCGATTGCGTCCTTCAATACAACAAGGGCCTGAGCGAGCAGACGCTGTGCTTTGCCAACGCCATTCCGAATCCGGACGGCGGCACGCATTACAGCGGCCTCAAAACCGCGCTCACCAAGGCGGTGAAGCAATACATCAACGCCAACCCGAAGGCCTTCAAAGAGAAGCTGCCTGACATCGAGGGTGACGACTGCCGTGAAGGTTTGATTTGCGTACTCAGCGTGAAGCTGCCGAATCCGCGCTTCAATTCGCAGACGAAGGTGAAGCTCGTGAACGGCGAGGTCGAAGGGGTGGTGAACTCCGTCGTCTATGAGGGACTGCTGCGCTTCTTCGACGAGAATCCCGAAGTCGCCGTCGAGGTCATCAAGAACATCATCATCGCCGCGAAATCACGCGAAGCCGCGCGCAAGGCGCGTGAAGCGATCCGCAAGGACGCGATGAGCAGCGGCGGTCTGCCCGGCAAGCTGGCCGACTGCTCCGAACGCGATCCGGCGAAGACCGAGCTGTTCATTGTCGAGGGTGACTCCGCCGGTGGCTCCGCCAAGATGGGCCGCAACCGTCACAATCAGGCGATCCTGCCGTTGCGCGGCAAATTGATCAACACCGAGAAGGCGCGCCTCGAAAAGGTGCTCAAGAACAAGGAAATCCAGACCATGATCACCGCGATCGGCACCGGCATCGGTGGCGACAGCGAGGTGGAAGGCTCCTTCAACATCGATAAGCTGCGCTACCACAAGATCGTCATCATGACCGATGCCGACGTGGACGGCAGCCACATCCGCACATTGCTTCTCACGTTCTTCTTCCGCCAGATGCCGGAGCTCGTGAAGCGCGGTCACATCTATGTCGCGCAGCCGCCGCTGTATCAGGTGACGCGCAAAAAACGCGAGGAATACGTGCAGAGCGACGCCGAGATGGACGCCATCCTGCTCGAACTTGGCTCCGGCGAGATCAGCCTGCGCAACATGGCCGACGGCAGCAAGATCGACTCCGACAAGCTCAAGGCGATCCTTGATGTGCTCGTGCCGCTGGCAAAATTCGCCGACATCATCCGCCGCCACGGCGGTGACTTCGAGGACTACCTCCAGGCGCGTGACGAGGCCACCGGCAACCTGCCGCATTACCTCGTGATGATCCGCGATGGCAACGAGGCGGAGGTGCGTTACTTCCTCGGCAATGAACAGCTCGCCGCCTTCGCCCGCGAAAACAGCGACCTGCATCTTTTTGCCAAGCCTGATGCCTCCGCCGAGACCAATGGCAACGGCTCCACGCCGAAAACCACGCGCCGCGCGCGCCTGATCGAGATTCACGAGGCCCACGGCATGAAGCGCCGCTTCCAGCAGCTCGACGAACTCGGTCTGCACGTCGATCATTTCAGCAGCCAGGACAAACCGCTGTTCGAGGTCATCGAAGGGGAGGGCGAACACGCCAAAGTACACCCGGTTTTCAGCATCCCCGGCATCCTCGACAAGGTCATGGAGATCGGCAAACGCGGCATGGAGATCAAGCGCTTCAAAGGTCTCGGCGAAATGAACGCCAAACAGTTGTTCGAGACCACCATGGATCCGAACAAGCGCACGCTGCTCCAGATCAAGCTGGACGAGAGCAACGCCCACGAGGCCGAGCGTATCTTCACCATCCTCATGGGAGACGTGGTCGAGCCACGGAAGCATTTCATCGAAGAGAATGCGCTCAATGTGCGCAACCTCGATGTGTGACGTCCGCTTCGGCTGGCTTTTCTATCGTTTTCCCATGGCACAATGACATACCTCGCACCCAAGGATATACATGCCGCCTTGTCGTTGCTTAACGACAAGCTGGCCGTGCGTGAGATGCAGGGAGAGCTTTGTCTTTTTGGCGGAGCGGTCATGGCGCTGGTTTATGATGCGCGTCAGAGCACCAGGGATGTTGATGCCATCATGGTTCCGAAAAGCGAACTGATGGCTGCCGCAAATGAAGTTGCCGAGGAGATGCAGCTCCCTGCGGCTTGGTTGAATGATGGGGTTAAAGGTTATGTTTCAGCCCAACCTGAGCTGACTAGCGAGGGATTGCCAAAATTCAGTCATTTGAGACTGTTTTGCCCGACTCCTGCCTATCTTCTCGCCATGAAATGTCTCGCTGCCCGTGCCGATGCACTGGACCATTCAGGAGACAAGGCGGATGTGCAGGTTCTTTGCCGTCATCTTGGTTTGATGTCCGCGGAACAGGTGATCGAGATCGTTCAACGGTTTTATCCCGCCGACCGTCTGCCGGTGAAGACGCAGTATTTCATCATTGAAGCTGTGGAGGGGCTTGCACAGCCTTAGCCTCATGTCTGCAGCAATGGACATTCCCCTTTCTGAATGTGTCGCCAAAGTCACGAGCACCCGTGGCTTTGGCTATGCTGTGCGTGATTTTCTGGATCAATTTCGACATGAGCCAGACATGCGGCTCATCACTGAAGAACCGCCTTTATTGAGTTCGATCTTGAAGGATGAAGGTGTCGCTGATGCTTATCTCGCCTCTGTGGCTGCCACGCTGGCACATGAGCAAGGGCTGCCAGCACCCGACTGGGCCAAAGGTTCCGCCAGATCGCTTGAGAAACCTTTCTTCGCCGCCAAAACACCGAAATTGAAAGCTGTGCTTCTTCAAGAAAGTCCGGTCGAGTTTCGCATCCGCAACATCTTCGTTTCCGCCAACGCGCTCTCCCGCGCCTAGTCTTTATCTCCGCCATGCACGAGCCCAACACCCGCCCGATTTCCGTCGCCGACGAAGTCAAAAACAGCTTCCTCGACTACTCGATGTCCGTCATCATCTCCCGCGCGTTGCCGGACGTGCGCGATGGATTGAAGCCCTCCCAGCGGCGCATCCTCTACGCGATGCACGAGCTGTCGCTTTACCCGCCGAAGAAGCACATGAAGTGCGCGAAGATCGCAGGCGATACCTCCGGTAACTACCATCCGCACGGCGAGGCGGTGATTTATCCGACGCTCGTTCACATGGGCCAGCCGTGGGCCATGCGCGAGCCGTTGATCGACCCGCAGGGGAACTTCGGCTCCGTGGAAGGCGATCCTCCGGCAGCCATGCGTTACACGGAGGCGCGCATGACGCACCTCGGTGGCACGCTGATGTCGGACATGGACAAGGAGACCGTCGATTTCGTGCCGAACTACGACGAGCGTCTCACCGAGCCGACCGTTTTCCCGGCCGCGTTCCCGAATCTCATCGTCAACGGCGGCACCGGCATCGCCGTCGGCATGGCCACGAACATGCCGCCTCACAATCTCGGCGAAGTCGTCGATGCCGTGTGCGCACAGGTGGACAATCCGGCGATCACCAGTGCCGAGCTGATGCAGTTCATCCAGGGGCCTGATTTCCCGACGGGTTGCGTGATTCAAGGCACCAGCGGCATCCGCGAATACATGGAAACCGGCCACGGGGCCGTGCGCATTCGTGGTCAGGCGGAAGTGGTCGAGAACGGCAATCGCGAGCAGATCATCGTCACGGAAATTCCGTTCAACGTGAACCGCGCCGAGCTGGTGAAGCGCATCGCAGAGCTCGCGAACGAGAAGATCATCGCCGAAATCAGCAGCGTGCGCGACGAGTCCGACGAAAACACCCGGGTCGTGATCGATTTGAAGCGCGACGCCCGCGCGCAGGTCGTGCTCAACAACCTCTACAAGCACACCGCACTGGAGACGAGCTTCTCCATCCACATGCTGGCCATCGACGGCGGCAAGCCGCGCGTGCTGAGCATGAAGGACGCCATTGCCTGCTACATCGAGCACCGCCGCGAGGTCATCATTCGCCGCACGCGCTATCTACTCAAACAGGCGGAGACGAAGGCAGAGAAGCTTGAGGCGCAGCTCCTCGCCCTCGGTCATCTCGATGACTTCATCAGGATCATCCGGGACAGCCGCACGCGCGACGACGCCCGTGCGCAGTTGAAGGCCTACAATTTCAGCACCGCCACGGCGGAACAGCTCGGCATCCTCATCCGCGGCCAGGCCAGCATCCAGGGCGACCGCTACGTCTTCACCGACAAGCAGGTCGAGGACATCCTCGAGCTGCGCCTCTACCAGCTCGTCGGACTTGAGCGTGACAAGATCAAGGCCGACTACGACGAGATCCTCTCCAGCATCCGCGATTTGATGGACATCCTCGCCCGCGAGGTGCGCGTGCTCCAGATCATCAAAGACGAGCTGCTAGCCATCAAGGCGAAACATGCCACGCCGCGCTACACGCGCATCGAGGCTGTCGAGGGCGAGATCCAGAGCATCGACCTCATCCCGAACGATCCCGCCGTCGTCACCATGACGCATCTCGGCAGCATCAAGCGCACGCCGACCGCCGAATACCGGTTACAGAACCGCGGCGGCAAGGGGCTCAAGGGCATGGAGACACGCGAGGCACAGAGTGAGGATGAGGCGGAAGACTTCGTGGAGCGCCTCTTCAGCGCGCACCTGCATGACTTCCTGCTCTTCTTCACCAACACGGGCCGCATGTATGTGGAGCGCGTCTATCAGCTCCCGGAGGCACCGCGCACAGGGAAAGGGCGCAGCATTAAAAACATGCTCAATCTCAAGCCCGCGCACACCGTCACCCGCACCAAGGACGGCAGGGAATACTCCGTGAGCTTCCCGACAGAAAAAATCGCCGCAGTGCTCATCCTCGAAGCACAGGGGCCGGAGGACGAGGCGATGTGGGCGGCGGACAAGTTCGTCGTCTTCGCCACCAAGGACGGCACGGTGAAGAAGACCGCGCTGGAGGAGTTTAAGAACTACCGCAAGGACGGCATCGCCGCCATCAACCTCGATGAGGGCAACGACCTCGTCGATGTGGTGCTCACCGACGGGAACAAAGAGATCTGCCTCGTGACCCACGAAGGCATGTGCGCCCGCTTCCATGAGACCGGCAGCGATGCCGATTCCCCGAACCTGCGGCCCATGGGACGCACCGCTGGCGGCGTGCGCGGCATCACCCTCGATGATGGGGACTTCCTGGTGAGCTGCATCACCAACGAGCCTGAGACCATGGTGCTCGTGGTCTCTGAGAACGGCCTCGGCAAGCGCACCGCGTTTGA
Organism: Verrucomicrobiaceae bacterium; assembly: GCA_016795375.1. Classification (GTDB taxonomy): domain Bacteria; phylum Verrucomicrobiota; class Verrucomicrobiia; order Verrucomicrobiales; family Verrucomicrobiaceae; genus Prosthecobacter. The sequence goes on along the minus strand of JAEUHJ010000098.1, from coordinate 6,680 downwards.
TGAATACCGCCTCCTCACCAATCGCGGTGGCAAGGGCGTCACCACCATGAACGTCACTGAGAAGACGGGCAAAGTCGTCGCCGCCAAAGCCGTGCATGACAAAGACGAGCTCATGCTCATGACCACCAAAGGTCAGAGTGTGCGCATCCGCGTCGGCGACATCCGCGAGACCGGTCGCAACGCCCAAGGCGTCAAGCTCATGGGACTCAAGGAGGGGGAGAGCATCCAGGACGTGGCCACCGTCGTCGCCGAAGATGCCGAGCCGGATGAAACGCCCGCGAATGCGGAGCCCGCATCGGAATCGCCGCCGCGGACGGAGCAGTCATGATTTGAAGGGATGAACCGCCAGGAGTGGCATGTCCTCTCCTGGTGCATCACCTTGATGTGGAGTGTGAAAGGACTCGGCGGGCATCATGAAATCTGCCAAGGCGCCTCTACCGGCTGGTGCCGCTGATAATGAGAGGAGCCCTGCGGCGGACACCGATGTAAACGGGAGAGCGCTGGCGTTCGAGGGGCTTGTAATGAACCGGCAAATCGGTGTTGGCGGCGTGGAAGTGCCAGGGGCCGTCGTCAGTACGGATGGAATATTGAAGAGCGCGTCCACCATCAAGCAGCGTGGCGTGCTGCACGTCGAGTTTGCGGGCGATTTCGGTCACTTCGCCGACATTCATGACGCCGCCGTCACCGGAGAGGATGAAAATGATCGTGCCATCCTGCCGCATGCCGCCGAGGGCGCGATAACTGATTTTGGAGCCGTCGAAAAACTCGTCCGGCTTCAACTCGACATAGGAGAAGATGGTGTGGTTCTTCATGACGGAGGGATAGACCTGCGATCCCTCCTGGATGAGTCCCGGCACCTCGTTGAGGAGAGATTTCGGACCGAACCAGGGGCGCCCGTCCTTGACGAAAAAGCAGCCGCTCCACTCACCGAAAGGCGGGTTGACCTGCCTGCCTTCGTGATAGACCCAGCCCATCGGGCGTCCCTTGGGATCACGGAAGTTCGCCGTGATGGAGAACCATAGATTTCCCTCAGCCATGCACTCGCGGGCGGTGGTGAGGGCGAATCCCGGCTGGAAGGTGGTCATGAAGTCAAAGCGATCCGGCGCGATCGCGATGACATGGATTTCGGCGCCGAGGAGGCGCTGCGCCGCGTCGGCGAGGAGGCCGCCATGACGGCGCACCCTGAGCGTGGTCCAGCGCATGCCCGGCTCCTCGTGGCGTTCGATCATGGCGGCGCTGAAATCTCCGGGCGTCAGGCCGGTGGAGGGCTTCCATTCGCCGCGTTTGGAGAGGATTTGCAGGGGCTGTCTTGAGTCTCGCACCGCCACGGCGACAAGGTTGCTGTTCAGATTGAAATAATGCTCCGCGGCAAGCCACGCCAGCAACCCGCCGGTGAGGGCGGGCAGCAGCAGTTTTTTCAAGCAGCCAAGTTTGCCAAGCATGAGAGCTTCCAGAATGGAGCACGCGGCATGGCGTTCAAGCACAGATGTCCATGTGCAGATGAAGGTTGATTCAGCCGGCGCCTTGCCGCAGCATCGCGGCATGTTCTCGAAAATTCTTCCTCTCTGCCTGTCCGCGGCCGCACTCGGGCTGTATGCTCAAACAACCGCGCCGGTGTTGAAGCTGAAGGCGGCGACAGATCACGCTGATGCGCTCTACAAGGCCGGCGAAACGACCGCCTTCACCATCGAGGCGACGGAGGGGGGCAAGCCGCTCGCGGATGGCAAGATCGTCTGCGTCTTTTCCAAGGACGGCGTGCAGCCGCAGCCGCCGCAGACGATCAACGTGAAGGACGGCAGGGCCACCGTCATAGGCAAACTCGACGAGCCTGGTTTTCTGCTGCTTCGCGTGACGGGCGGCAAGGCGTCGGCGCTGGCCGCCGCAGGGTATGATCCGTTGCAATTGAAGCCCAGCATGCCGCCGCCGGAGGATTTCGACGCGTTCTGGGCCGCGCAGAAGGAGGAGTTGGCGAAGGTGCCGCTGAAATCGACGCTCACGCCGGTGCAGACTTCTGCGAAGGGCGTGGACGCGTTCGATGTGCAGGTCGAGTGCCTGGGCAAGCCGGTGAGCGGCTATTTCGGCAAACCGAAAAACGCGAGGCCGAAATCTCTGCCCGCCATCCTGCACGTCCATGGCGCGGGTGTGCGCAGCGCGATTCCTGGCAGCACGTTCTGGGCGGCGAACGAAGGAGGGATGCTCTCTCTGGACATCAACGCGCACGGCATTCCAAACGGGAGGCCGAAGGCGTTTTATGACGCGCTGGCGGCGGGTGAATTGAAGGACTATCGCAGCGCAGGGAGCAAGGATCGCGAGAAGTGCTATTTCAAAGGCATGTTCCTGCGCCTGATCCGCGCCATCGATTTTCTCGCCGTGCAGCCGGAGTGGGACGGGAAGACGCTGATCGTGTATGGCAGCAGCCAGGGCGGTTTCCAGGCATTCGCGGCGGCGGGGCTCGATGACCGCGTGAGCTTTTTCTGCGCCGGGGTGCCCGCGGGTTGCGATCACACCGGCAGCCAGGCCAATCGCATCGCCGGCTGGCCGAAAATCGTGCCGAACGACGCGGAGGGCAAACCGGACGCCGTCGCGCTGCAGGCGTCACGCTATTTTGACTGCGTGAATTTCGCCACGCGTGTGAAATGCAAAGGCGCGGCGGTCACCGTGGGTTTCATCGACACCACCTGCCCGCCGACGAGCGTCTATGCGGCTTACAACGCGCTGACCGTTCCGAAGTCGATCCATGCCGACGTGCTGGCAGGACACACGAACACGCCCGCCGCCTCCAAGTTCATGCAGGAGGCCGCCTTCAAGCATGTGCGGGCGATGAGGAGGCCGTGAGGATCAGCCGCGGAACAAGGCGCCGAGTTTCTTGCCGAGGATCAAGCCGGCTCCGAGGATTGTCACCCCGAGGAAAACCATCGCCCACACGCCGAGAGCGGAGGCGAGATTCGGCCCGCTGCCGAGCGAGAGGAGGAGGGAGTAAATCGCCTTTGTGATCGGGAAATGCGCGGCCTGTTGAGCGAGGATCATGCTGTCACTGACCTCCAGCATGGCGAAGGAGAAGGCCAGCAGGCCGCCTGCGACGAGATTGGGAACCACCAGCGGCAGCGTGACACGCCAGAGGGCTTTTTCTGGGCGTGCGCCGAGGTTTTGCGCGGCTTCCTCGAGCATGGGGCTGACTTGCTGGAACCCGGCGGCGGCGGAACGCACGACGTAGGGCAGTCTGCGCACGGCGTAGGCGATCACCAGCAGCAGCAGTGGATCTTCACCGAGCAAGAGCCAGTGGAAGGGCTGGCCTTCGCGTGTCATGGCGAGGTAGCCGAAGGCCATCACGATTCCCGGCACGGCAAGCGGCAGCATGGCCATGGCGTCGAGCACCTGACGGCCCCAGATGCGCGTGCGGACGGAGACGTAGGCCACACCGATGCCGAGGATGAGCGCCAGGACCATCGCCAGCGATGAATATTTCAAACTGTTCGCAATGGATGACAGCGTGAGCTCATGTCCGAGCGCGTCATGATAATGTGCGAGGGTCAAGGAGTGCGGGATGACCGTGCCGTACCAGTCTTTGGCGAATGAGAGCAGCACGACGCCCAGATGCGGCAGCACGGCGAGGAAGGTGATTCCAGCGAAAAACGTGGTGCAGGCCCAGCCGAGCCAAGGCGGTAGTCGGGCCGTCTCGCGGCCCGTTGTGGCACGTCCACCGCCGCTGGCGGCAGAGCCGCCGAACAGCAGTTTGCCCGTCAGATAAAACAGCGTGCTGAAGAGCAGCATGACGGCCACCAGCGCGTAAGGGAAGGGGTTGCCGCTGAGATCGTTGATGGTGCGGAAGACCTGCACGGCGGTGACGCGGTCGTAGTCAAACAGCAGCGGCACGCCCATCTCGGTGAAGGACCACACAAACACGATCGTGCCTCCCGCGAAAACGCCAGGCATGATGAGTGGCAGCGTGACGCGCCAGAAGCGGTTCCATGCGTTGCAGCCGAGGTTCGCGGCCGCCTCCTCCATGGCGGGGTCGAGATTGGCCAGCGCGGCGGCGGTGTTGAGATAAATGATCGGGTAAAGGTGCAGCACCTCCATGACGATGATGCCGAGCATGCGCTGCTGCCCGAGCCAGTCCGCCGGATGCGCGGCGTCCATGAGGCCGAGATGGATGAGCAGGGCATTGAGCGCGCCCGCCTGACCCAGCATGGCCTTGATGCCGATGGCGCCGACGAAGGGCGGCAGGATCATCGGCATCAGCACCAGCGAATTGAGCAGCGCGCGGCCCGGAAACGCGAAACGCACATGGCAAACCGCCAGCGGCAGCGCGATGACGAGGGAGCCGAGCGTCGTCCACACCGCGATGATGATCGAATTCCACAGTCCTTCACGATACAGCTCGTTGAGGAACACTTCGGAGACGTATTCGAGCGTGAACTTGTGATCCGGCCCGCGAAACGCCGCCTCCAGCGCCGCCCAGATCGGATACGCGAAGAAGCACACGAAGAACGCGGTCATCACGAGGAAGATCAGGAGGGAGAGAGACTTGGACATGGCGGGTCAAAGACCTTGCCGCGCCATCGTGCGGGCGCGGATGAACTGGGTGCGGAAGGCGTCGCCGAGTTCGCGGGCGAGGCGGGTTTCCCGGACTTTGTCGCGGGCGGAGAGGATCTTCGAGATGCTGCCGGTGGCGGCCTCATACTTCACGCGGGTGAGGTCTTCGAGCACCTTGATGGCGCGTTCGGGCATGCCGTTGTCGATGATTGCCTTCCACGCGGCGTGCAGCTCCTCGTGTGAATCGACGCAGATGACGCGCACGAGGAAACGGATTGCGTTGAACGCGGCGGCGGTGCGCTCCGCGTGATAGGTGAAGGCTTCCGCCTTCTCGAAAGGCGCCTCCTTGCCATCGCTCATGCGCGCGGTGTTTTCCGGGGTGTAGAGATCGTGCCGCACGGGGAGGCGGCGCAGCGCATGATGCTTCGGCCCGTCCGTCTCTCCGGCGCGGAAGCTCCAGAGCTTCTGCCCGGGTTCTCCGAGCACGAATTCGATGAAGGCCGTGGCGAGTTCGGGATCAGGAGCGCCGCGCAGCATGCCGATGGGATCGACGCTGACGGAAGTGCCACCCAGTGGAGCGATGAAGCCGACGCGCGAGGTGCCGTCAGGCTTGCGCACGTCCTCCTCGGCCGAGCGACCGTAGAAGTCGATGCACATGCCTGCGGCGGCGTCGCCCTTGGCGACTTCGAGCGGGATCTTGGTGGAGAAGTCGGTGAAATAGCGCGCATTGGCGCTGATGCGCAGGATGAGACGCAGTCCTTCGTTCCAGCCCTCGGCCACGCCTTGCGCTTCGAGCTGCTCGGGCGTGATCTTCGGCGGTGGATTCGCTTTCAAGCGATCAATCGCGATCTGCATCTGTTGCTGGATGAGCATTTCGAGCGCCTTGGTCACGGAGCCGCTCTTGCCGGGGTCGCTGAGCGCGATCTGGCCGTAATAGCGTTTGTCGGCGAGATCAGCCCATGAGTCGGGATCGGCGGTGATGCCGATGCGACGCAGCACGTCGCGGTTGAAGACGATCCCGCTGCTGGAGAGGCATGCTCCGCACCAGCGGCCCTGAGGGTCACGAAACGGCTCACCGCTGAGTTTTTCAGGGATGCCGTTTCCTCCGAACCAGCCGGGATGTTTTTTCATCAGTCCGATGATGCCGGTCGTTTCCCCGTCTCCGGCCACCAGCGTGCCCGCTTTCGCCTGCTGCTCGAAATCATAAGCGCCACCGCCAAAGAAAACGTCCATGCCGGTGCCGACATTTGAGGCGAGATAGGCTTTGCGCGCCTCATCATCGGGCGATGCCTTGGCGCTCAGGCAGTATTGCGCGACGGCGGGAGACCAGGTTTTTTTCAAATGGTGCTGCCAGTGCTGCTGGAACGCGGCGGTGGCCTCCGACTTGATCAACATCGCGATTTCCGAGGTGCCGCCGGGGACGCGCCAGTCGAGAAAAAGTGTCTGCCCGGTGGTTTTCTTCCAATGGGCGGCGAATGCCTGGCCGAACTCCTCGCGAATGCGGTCGTGATGCGGCGTGATGATGACGAGCCTGCGGTCGTAATGTGCGGGCGCGGTGCTTTGCGCTGGTTTGAGCAAGAACGGCCCGGTGAGCGTGAGCAGCATCGCCAGCACCACCGCGACCTCCTTGCGCCAGTGACGCAACCACGCGAGCACCGCCTGTGCGCGTGGATGATCAAGAAATGGCTTCACGCGACAGGTGGCGGCGTGGGCGGGATCAAGGCGCGGCGTGATTTCCTCAAAATTCATCACGCAGTCATTATCAAAGTCAGCCACCGCGTCGGCAAACACATTCGTGTCCAGACTTCCCTGAGCCGCCGCTGCCCGACGATCCTCCAGCGCGTCGGTGATGCGGTCCTCGTCCGCATCATAGATATGCACATTGCGCACGCCGTCGCCGTCGTGGCAATAGAGGAAAAATGCTGGCTTCCGCCACCCTGACCCGGTTTCAGATCTGTTTCGCCGACTATACCACGCGTCATGAGGATTTGTGAAAAGGAAAGGGTTGGAAGTTGAGGGTGAGCAGGCTTTTGAGTTCGGGCAGGTAGTCGCGGGACATCTTGCGCAGGCAGTCATCGATGGCGGCGCGAAATTCTCCAAAGGTTGGGTAGTGCCGGTTGGTCAGGCACTTCTTCTTGGTGAGCTTC
>JAEUHJ010000091.1 GCA_016795375.1 Verrucomicrobiaceae bacterium | reverse complement strand
GGTGGCGGCTTCGGTGACGATGGAGGGTGGTGTGTGGGATGGGGTGCTCATGGCACCGCCACCATACCAAACTCACTTTTCCCCAGGGAATGACGCTGAAACCCTTGATTTTCCGTGCTTCATGTCGCCTGACCCCGTTTTCCACGGGAGAAGCGCATTTGTAGAGGGCGTTGTGCAGGCGTGTTCAGTTAGATGTAGGTTTTCTTTTCTCCGTCAAAACGCATCTTTCGTGCGGCAACCGAAGGCGGCCCCAAGTGTGAAAACGTGGCCTGCCGAAATTCGCCGTGTGACCATGCCAAAGGGGTGTTCGGAACCGAGATGCTGGCTTGATTTCATTTTCCCAAATAGGTTGGCACGTTCAATTCTATTGGTTGGCCTGCGCGTTCGTTTCACTTCGCGCCGACGGCGAAACGTGGCCCCCTGATGGCTCCAGGCATTGTCCTGCGGCGCAGGTCAAGCCGCATCAATCGCAACGCCTGTCGCACGAACTCCGGGCTGCGGCAGTTCGGGAAGCCCCACGCTGACAACCGCGCCGCCCTGGGGGTCATTTTTCATTTCAAGCCGTCCGCCGTGCGCCTCGACGATGCTGGCGGCAATGTTGAGCCCCACGCCCATGCCGCCCTCTTTTTCGCTGAAGAACAATTCGGCGCCGTGCGCGAGCGCCGCTTCGGAAAAACCGTCGCCGGAGTCGGTGAAGCGGAGGCAAACGTTGATTCCATCGTTTTCGGCATTGATTCGCAGCTTCCCGCCGCGCGGCATCGCCTGAATGGCGTTGATGATGATGTTACGGAACGCCTGTGCGAGGCGCTGAGAATCGCCCATCGTCCAAATCGGGCCTGCAAGGCTGTTTTCGATGCTTACACCAGCATGCTGAGCTTGCGCGTCGAGATTCTGCGCCACGGCGCGGACGCATTCCGCCACATCCAGCCTCACGAGCTTCGGCGGCAGCGGATTGGCGAGGTGCAGCCACTGATTCACCAAGCCTGCGATCACATCCGACTCACTCGCGATGAGTTTCAGCGCCTTCGTATCCTCCGCATTCTCCGGCGTCATCAACTGCGCATGCAGTTGGATCGAGGCGAGCGGGTTCTTGATGTCATGCGCGAGGCTCGTCGCCACACGTCCGAGCATCGCGAGGCGCTCCGACTGCGCCCGCTTGATGCGCTCCCGCGCCAGCAGCCAGCCCATGAGGGCTGAGGCGAGCCAGAAGACGATCAGGGCATTCCGCGTGGCGGGATCGCGCAGCGAGAGCTGCGACGCGACCGGCTTGCGGGTGAAAATCATGTCGCTTCTATCGTCCAAGCGGATGGCCAGTGTGTTTTCATCAGCGGGCGCTGTTCCGCCCGCCTCTCTGAACTCAATCTGCACACCGAGAAGTTGTTCGAGATCATCCGCGAGCTTTACACTGCGCGGCAGGTTCATCCGGCGCACAAAATCCGCGTCAGCCTCCGCCAGCGCCTGAAACAACCGGTTCGACTCCCCACGTTCACGCTGCCACAGCCAGGCGAGCAGCAACAGGGAGCCCGCGACGACAAACGCGAGGAAGCCGAGGCCGAAGCGCCAAGATTTGAGAAGAGAAGGCATGCCTGCAATGTGGTCCGCACAGTCCCCGTGCGGGAATGGAATAAGGAGACGTTCGCCGCCGCACACGGAGTGTGCGTACCACTATGGTTCTGGCAGCGGAGCGGTCTTATCAATCGGTTTGTCCTCCCACACGGCCTCCTTGGTGGCCGGATCGTAGGTCAGCACGCGGTTCTTGCTGCCGGGGACTGGCGGCTTGTCGATCTTCGGCAGCCATCTGGCGAGCTCGGTTTTCTTCGCGGAGTGCTTCGGATCGCTGGCGAGGTTGATCCACTCGTTGGGATCGTTCTTCATGTCGTAGAGTTCCTCGCTGCCGTCGGCGTAACGAATGTAGCGCCAGTCTTCGCTGCGGATGCCGTGATTGCCGCGGTTGTGCGTGGTGATCGCCGGCCATTCACGCGGCGCATTGGCATCCTGAAGCTGCGGCACAAGGCTGTGGCCTTCGAGATCATCACGAGCGGGAAATTTCGTGAGCGCGAGCAACGTGGGGAAGATGTCGAGCAGCTCCGCCGGGCGATGGCAGACCTGGCCGGCTTTGACACCGGGACCGGCGAAGATGAGGGGGACCCGCGTGCTTCGCTCCCACAGCGTGTTTTTGCCAGTGATCGATTTTTCACCAAGGTGCCAGCCGTGATCGCCCCAGAGGACGATGATCGTGTTGTCGGCACGGCCAGAGGCATCGAGCTGCGCGATCACACGCCCGACCTGGCTGTCCATGAAGCTCACACAGGCGAGGTAGGCACGCACCAGCGGTTTCCACTCGTTGTATTGGCGCAGCGTGTTCAGACGCGGTTCCGGCAGCTTCCAGTGGAGGAAGTCGGCGAACTTCGGCAGGTCGGCGCGGTCGTCCTCTTTGACGGGCGGCAGCTTCAAACCGGCCTCGGGATAGAGATCAAACCATTTTTGCGAGGCGAAACACGGCACATGCGGCAGGCGGAATCCGGCGGCGATGAAAAAGGGCTGGCCTGCCGGGGCGCGCTTGAGCGCGTCGATGGCGGAGTCCGCGATCTTCCAGTCAGCGTTGTCCTCATCCTTCTCGGGAAACACGCCCCAGTCCATTGCCGGGTGACGATCAGGCCACGGAAGATTCGCGATGGGCTTTTTCGGCTTCGGCATCGGGCCGCGATTGCCGTATTCATTGAACTCGGCCTTCTGATCGCCACCACGCATTGAGCCGTCGTGGTAGATCTTGCCGTTGCTGGAGGTGAAATACCCGGCGCTGGTGAAGGTCTGCGGCAGCGTGATGTGATTTTTCGTTCGCTCCACCTGCCGGATGCCGGGCGAGAGGCCGCAAATGCCGGTGGTGGACGGGCGCAGGCCGGTGAGCAGCGAGCTGCGCGAGGGATTGCACAGCGGCGCCTGGCAATGCGCGTTGGCGAAAAGCGTGCCGCGTTTTGCGAGCGCGTCGATCGAAGGCGTCTTCACCTGCGGATGGCCGCCCATGCAGCCGATCCAGTCGTTTTGATCATCAATGGCGATGAAGAGGACGTTCGGACGCGAATCAGCGGCGTGGCCGAACGTGGCGGCAGCGAGCAATGAAAGACAGATCGAAAGAAACTTCATGACCGGCTTCAAACGAAGCTGGCATGGGACAACTGGCAGGGATTTGCGGCCCTCATGCCGCCTAAAGGATTCTTTGTGCCGCAACTTTGGCTCCAACACGCCGTTCACAGCACCATGCGCCTCCTCATCCCGCTCCTGTTTGCATTCGCGCTTCCTGTTTCCGCCCGGAAAGCCGGAAATGACAAACCCACGATCAAACTGACCTCAGCGGAAGTTTCCTCAACGGAGGTGGTGTATAAAACCACGCCGCAGGGAGAGCTGAAGCTGCATGTATTCTCTCCCAAAGGCGAGTTCCAGGCCGCCGTGCTGCGCCCGTGCGTCGTGTTCTTCTTCGGCGGTGGCTGGACCAACGGCTCCCACCGCCAGTTCGTGCCGCAGGCCGAATACCTCGCCAGCCGTGGCATCGTCGCCATCTCCGCCGACTACCGTATCAAGAGCATCCACCAAACAACGCCGGACAAATGCGTCGAGGATGCGAAAAGCGCCATCCGCTGGGTGCGCGGTCACGCAACAAAGCTCGGCATCGATCCGGGTAAAATCATCGCCGGAGGCGGCTCCGCGGGCGGCCATCTCGCGGCATGCACCGCACTGGTCACCGCTTACGACGCCGAGGGCGACGACAAATCCGTCTCCGCCAGGCCGGACGCCCTGGTGCTGTTCAATCCCGCGCTGAACATCGGCACCTTGTTCGACCAGCGTGGCTCGGCCAACGGCCTCGTGACGAAAGACATGGCCGAGGCCATCACGCCGAACAGCTTCATCTCCAAAAAAACGCCGCCCGCCATCCTGTTCTTCGGCACCGCCGACAAACTCAAGGCGGGCGGTGATGAATACATCCAAAAAGCCCGCGAATTCGGCCTGCGCGCCGAGATGTGGGCCGCCGCCGGCATGCCACATGGCTTCTTCAACAAGGAGCCCTGGATCCAGGTCACCGCGCGGAAGATGGACGAATTCCTGGCATCACTTGGCTACCTCGGCGGCGAGCCGACGATCAAACTTCCGGAGAACGCGCCCGAGTTGAAAGCTGAATGAGGAACGGCGACGATTCGTCGCCATTCAAACCTTGCTTTGGCGGCGATTCGTCGCCACTCCATAGCCCATGCTCACCGACTCCACCCGCGCCGCCGATTTCCCGGGACTCAAAGGCATCCATTACCTCAACACCGCCGCCGAAAGCATCCCTCCCGTCTGTGTGAACGAGGCCGTGGCCGAATACATGCGCCACAAGTCGCTGGGCATGCGCGGGCGTGATTTCCACTTCCCGCGCGTCGAGGAATGTCGCGAGATCACCGCGAAGATGCTCGGTCTCTCCACAAACGAGGTGTCGTTCTGCTCATGCAGCTCGGAGGCGTACAACCTGCTTGCCAACGCGCTCGATTTGAAGCCGCAGGACGAGGTCGTCGTCACCGACCTCGACTTCCCCGCCGGTGCCACGCCCTGGCTCGCCGCGCCGGAGCATTCGCGGCCTGTCACACGCCTTTGGCAGAACTCCAACGGCGCGCTGAACCTTGTCGATCTCGCATCCCTGCTCAATGAGCGCGTCAGACTCGTGCAGGTCAGCCTGGTGAGTTTCTACAACGGCCACCGCGTCGCCTACGCGAAACTACGCGACATGGTGCGCCTGCTCGCGCCGAACGCGCTCATCGCCGTCGATGTCACGCAGGCGCTCGGCCGTGTCGTGCTCGACTGCCAGGACGCGGACATCCTCATCTCCAGCACGCACAAATGGACGCTCGGCATCCATGCCGGCGGCATCGTCGGCATCCCGGAGAAATCCGCCGCGCGCCTCACCACAAAGGCAGGCGGCTGGTGTCACATCGTCAACGCGTTCGACGCCGACCGTTTTGAAACCGCACGCATCAAGCCCGGCGCGCCGAGCTTCTCCGTCGGCATGCCGAGCTTCGCCGCGCTGTATGCGCTGAATGCCTCGCTGCGTTACCTCGATCAAGTCGGCGTCGCCAGCATCGCCGCGCACGCTGATCCGCTCGTCGCGCATGTTCACGCCGGATTGAAGGAGCTGGGCATCGCCACGCTGTGCGCGGCGCAGCCCGATCATCCGTGCGGCATCGTCGCCTTCAAACATGAGCGCAGCGACGCGATCAACGCGGCCCTGCTGGCGCGAAACATCCACGTCATGCACCATGCCGGCCGCATCCGCGCCGCCATCCACGGCTACAACACGGCGGAGGATGTCGAGAAGCTGCTGGCAACGCTGCGTGCCGCGCTCTAAAACTGGCGCCAGTCACCAACCTCACGCCACCCTTGGACTGGGAATCGCCAAAACTCCTCCTGCTCATCCTGCCTGCGGTCGCGCTGCTGCTGTGGATCGAATCACGCTCATCCCATCCGATGTCCGGCCTGCGCAAGCGGCTGCTCCTCTTCACGCGCGCCCTCGGCGTGATGCTGTCCATCGCCGCGCTGGCCGGACCGGCACGCGTGACACAAACCGGGCGCAAGGCGCTGGGTATCATCGTCGATGCCAGCCAGAGCATGGGGGCCGAAGGATTGACGAAAGCGGCCGCTGAGACCGCGCGCATCCGCCAGTTGCTCGGCAGTGGGATCGATTCGTTCGTCGTCCAGCTCGGCTCGCAGCCGGAACTGCTGCCCGAAGCAGGCACACCGGCCATGCAGGCCGCGTGGCAGAAGAAAAACGGCGGAGACAGCCATTACGCCGCCGCCGTCGAGTATGCGGAGGCGATGTTTCCGCCGGGCGTGAGCCGCAACATCCTCATCATCGGTGACGGGCACGAGACACGCGGCAGCCTGCTCGCAGCGTCACGCGAGGCGGCCGTCTCCGGCATCAAGCTGCACGCCCTGCCGGTCTCCGGCCCGCGCACACCGGACGCGCGCATGATCGCGCTCACGCCGAACCGCACGCGTTTGTTTGAAGGCGCAAGCCTGGGCCTGAAGGCCGTGTTTGAGAGCACCATCGCTGGCGGCGGCACGCTGAAGCTTTACGAGAACGGCATCGAAGTCGAGAAGCGGCCCGTCACGCTCAAACCGGGCATTGTTCAAGAAATCACCTTCACACGCGCGCCTTCGACGCGGAACACCTTTCAATACCGTGCCGTGCTCGAAGGCGTCCAGGGCGACACGCTGCCCGGAAACGACAGCGCGCTGGCCATCGTCGATGTGCGCGGGCGGCTGCGGCTGCTCTACATCGAATCCGACGCCAACGAGGCACGCTATTTGATGCAGGCGATGGAGAAGGAGGGCATCGAGCTCGATCTGCGCCAGCCGGGCAATCTCGCGATCACCTTCGAGCAGCTCGGCGGCTACGACGGCGTCATTCTCTCCGATGTTCCGGCGCATCAGCTCGGCGAGCCGCTCATGAACGCGCTGCGTGACTATGTCGATAAACTCGGCGGCGGCCTGGTCATGCTCGGCGGGCCTGGATCCTTCGGTGTCGGCGGCTACCACCGGACGCCGGTCGAGGAGGTTCTGCCCGTGCGGCTCAAAGCGCCCGATGAAGAAGAAAAGCAGAGCGCCGCCGTCGCCATCGTGATGGACCGCTCCGGCTCCATGGCCGGTGAAAAGCTCGAAATGGCCAAGAGCGCGGCGATTGCGACCGCGGAGGTGCTGGGGCACAACGATTCGCTCGGCGTGTACGCGTTTGATTCGGAGGCGCACGTCGTCGCGCCGATGACGCGGCTCACCTCCACCAACGCCGTCGCAGGACAAATCGCCGCCGTGGCCTCCGGTGGCGGCACGAACCTGCAACCGGCGTTTCAACTCGCCCGCGAGGCGCTGCTGCGCGCGAAGGCGCGCGTGAAGCACATGATCATCCTCACCGATGGTCAGACCGCAGGCTCAGGCTATGAACAACTCGCCTCGCAATGCCGCGGCGAAGGGCTCACGATTTCCACCGTGGCGATTGGCGAAGGCTCGCACGTGGCGCTGCTGCAAGCCATCGCCTCCAGCGGCGGCGGACAGAGCTACACCACGCTCGATGCCAGCGGCATCACGCGCATCTTCACGCAGGACACGCTCATGCACACCGGCCGCATGATCCGCGAGGAGCCGTTCACGCCGGAACTGAGGGAAAAACAGCCGATCCTTGCCGGATTCGAGAAATGGGACTCACCACCCCTGCTCGGTTACGTCAAAACGACCCGCCGCACCTCCGCGCAGGTGCCGCTCGTCACCGAATCGGGCGATCCATTGCTCGCACACTGGCGCTACGGCCTCGGCAAGGCCACGGCCTTCACCTCCGACGCGAAAAGCCGCTGGGCCTCGCTGTGGATCGCGCGTTGGAAAGACTTCGGCCGCTTCTGGTCGCAAGTGTTGCGCGAGACCGCGCGCGCACCGCAGGGACGACTGATGGATTTGTCCGCGCACATGGAAGGCGATGACGCGCGCGTCACCGTCGATCTTCTCGCTGACGCAGGCACGCGCGCAAACAACGCCGTCGTCGAAGCCGAGGTGTTCCACGTCGCCGCCGATGCGCTCGGCGCGCCGATGAAGCTGGTGCAGAAACTCGCCTTGCGGCAGAATGCCCCCGGCACTTACGAGGCCGACTTCCAGCCGGCCCAGGCCGGCGTTTACCTCATCCGCGCCCAATCCGGCGCCGAAATGGTAACCACCGGCCTGATTCACAAACCCTCCTCCGAATCCAGCCTCGGCACCGTGAATGAAACACTGCTCCAAGAAGCCGCGAAGATCACCGGCGGTGATTACCTGGGCGATTCCAGGCGTCTGCCGAACCTGGAAACGACCAAAGCCGTGCAGCATGAGGAGCTCTGGCCACAATTGCTCGTGCTGCTGCTGCTCATCTTCCTCATCGACACCGGCATCCGCCGCTGGGAACACGTCGTCGGCCTGTGGCAGCTCGTTCCGCTGCGCAAAGCGTGATCAGGCCAGCAGTGGTTCGACGCGTTCGCGAATCAGTGTCACCAACTCCGGATTCATGAACGCGTAATCGTCAGGAATGTCGAGCACCTCGATGCGCAGCTCGTGAAAGAGGCCGGAAAACTGCTCGCGCAGACGGCGCTTGTGCTCGTGCTCCATCACGAGCACGAGATCGGCCCAGCGTAGCAGCTTTTCCGTGACGCGTCGCCGCGCTGAAGGACTCACGCCAGCACTGCTCACTTCAACACGCGGATCGTTTTGATACACCGCCTCCGCCGTCGGGCTGCGCCAGTGGTTGCGGGAGCAGACGAAGAGGAGGCGGGTCATACGCCCTGCGGACAGATGAGAGGAATCACGTCACGCTTGTTCCGACGATACACGCGGAAATCACCGTCCACGGTGATGACCGAATGCTTGGGAAGAAGCGCGCTCATCCGAACCAGGCAAAGATCGGCGAAATCCGGAGCACGATCAGCATAGCGAACGGCCAGCGCTTTGAGATGCGACAGATGCTCATCCGCCTCAAAGGCGAGCTTGATCAAGCCGTGTTCGATCATTTGCAGCATGAGGGCGGCATCACCGAGATGGAATGTCGTTTCCGCGAGCACTGCTTCACAAGTCAGCAGCGGCTCGGTGACTTTTTCCACCACGGCAACCGCCCAGTCGTGATGTGCGTCGGAACGGTTTGCAAACGCCACCAGAAATCCGGTGTCCGTGATCCCCTTCATGCCTTGGAGAAGCCTTTGCGCTGACTGAGGCTTTTCGCTCCCTTGATCGCACCTGCGAGCTTCATGAACGGCATGCCACCGGCCTCGGCTTTGGCCTTCATCAACTGGTCACGAACGATCTTCCCCTGCGAAACACCGGCTCGTCTGGCCTCGGCAGCCAGCCATTCGGAAAGCTCGTCAGGAACGCGGATGGTGATGGGTTGACTCATTTGTCAAAAGTGTATGACAGCGGCTATTTTCGCGCAAGCAAACTCTTCCCCGTCATCTCCGCAGGCTGTTTCACACCGAGCATGTCGAGCAGCGTGGGGGCGATGTCGGCGAGGATGCCGTTTCTCACGGTGTAGTCCGCGGCATCGGCGGCGACGTAGATGCCGTGGACGAGGTTCGTGGTGTGCGCGGTGTGCGGGGAGCCGTCGGCGTTGCGCATCTGCTCGCAGTTGCCGTGGTCGGCGGTGATGAAGAGCTTGCCGCCGAGTTCGAGCACCTTTTCGACGATGAGCTTCACGCCGAAGTCGATGGTCTCGCAGGCATGCACGCCGGCCTCGACGACGCCGGTGTGGCCGACCATGTCGGGATTGGCGTAGTTCATGATGACGGCGTCGTAGTTTCCGAGACGGCGCAGCACCTCAAAGGTGAGGTCCGGGGCGCTCATCTGCGGCTTTTTGTCGTAGGTGGGCACTTCTTTGGGCGAAATGGCGAGGTAGCGGTCCTCGCCGGGATTCGGCTCCTCAATGCCGCTGTTGAAGAAGAAGGTGACGTGCGGGTATTTCTCGGTTTCAGCGGCACGGAGCTGCGTCAAACCGGCGGCGGCGATGATCTGGCCGAGGTTGTTGCTCATCGTCTCGGTGCCGAAGATGACCTTGGCGCCGAGGCCGGCGTAGGTGGCGTCGTATTCGGTGAGCGTGTAGTAGGCGACTTTGGGCGTGACCTCGCGGTCGAAGCCGTTGAAGTCCGGCTTCAGGAAGGCCTCGCTGAGCTGGCGGGCGCGGTCGGCGCGGAAATTGAACCACAGGATGACATCGCCATCGCGGATGCGCTGCTCGTTGGCGTTCGAGAAGATCATCGGCTGCATGAATTCATCCCCGCGCGGGTCTTTCGGATACGCGGCCTGCACGGCGGCGTCCGGCGTGTCCGTGCGCACCTCACCACGGCCGAGCACGATGGCATCCCAGGCGAGCTTGTTGCGCTCCCAGCGCTTGTCGCGGTCCATGGCGTAGTAGCGGCCGATGACGGTGGCGATTTTGGCTCCGCTCGGAGCGATATCCTTTTCCAGCTTTGCCATGTAAGCGGCACCGCCGGTCGGCGAGGTGTCGCGGCCATCGGTGATGGCGTGAACCATCAAATCGGTGACGCCGGCGGCCTTTGCGGCATTGCAAAGCGCAGCGAGGTGATCCTGATGCGAATGCACACCGCCATCGCTGATGAGACCGATCAAATGGAGCCTGTGAGCGCCTTGTTGCGGAGCGGAGCCGCCTTCCTGCGCGAGTAAACCCGGTACTGGCGGAACTTCGCGTCCTCCTTGAGCTGCTCCGGCCGGAAGGGCGGCGTCTCCCGCGGCTGCTGGAGCAGTTGCAGCTCCTGTGTCCAGAGCTGATCGAACAAGGTCATGTCGCTGGCGGAGGGCGTTGCGGACGGAGGAGGGGTCATGGGCGGCTTCTTGAAGGGCGGTTTTCAGGAGGCTAGCCCGGCTGCGGGCATGGGCAATGCGAATTTCCTTTTCCAGATCGCCGCGCTTTTCACCGCTGTGGCCGGCGAGCACTTTGGCAAGCTCGACAAGCTGCGTGTTCAGCGCGGCTGCTCCGCCGCGGGTGGCGCCGACGACGGCGATGGCGTGAATGCGGACACCGAGGGCGGCGAGGGCAAGATCCACCGCCTCGCTGGTCTCCCCCGAGGTGAAGATGTCATCGACGAGGACCACCGTGGCGCCGGCGAGCTTTTCGCGGAGATCGGCGGCGGTGACCTCGATCTGCGCGGGCTGCGTCATCTTGGCGATGTAGCCGCGGCGATACTTCGCCTGTTGCTCGCTGATCATGGAGGCGTAGTCCTCCTCAGCCAGGATCGTGCCGCCAAAGTCCTGCTGGAGGCGGCGGGCAAGGAGGAGCGGCAGCGGATTGATGCCGGTGGTGGAGGGGGTGATGAGCCAGATGGGCCTGGGAGATGCCAGCGCGGCGAACCGGGCGCGGTCGTAATGGGCATCGACCCATGTCTTGCAGTCCTCCAGGGGATAGCCCGATCCTTTGAGCCGCTCTTTGGATGCCACGAGAGCGGGTGTCTGATCCGTGGCAAAAAAGACAGGCGGCGGTGTGTTTGCCACGGCTGCCGCGCGGCAGCCTCCGGCCTTCTCGAAGGCCTCCACGAGCACGGGCATCTTCGCGAGCTCGCCGTCGCGGATGCTTTTGTTGATGCGGGTGAGGTCTTGATAGACGATTCGGCCGGCGCCGAGGTTCAGGTGGCCGACTTCGCTGTTGCCCATCTGGCCTTCCGGCAGGCCCACGTCCTCGCCGCTGGCGCTGACGGTGCCGCGCGGGTAGGTGGCGTAAAGGTGGTCATGGAACGGCGTCTTCGCGAGCAGCGTGGCATCGCCATTGGCCTGGGCTTGGGCTTTGCCGCCGGGGTTGATGCCCCAGCCGTCGCGGATGATCAGAACAACGGGTTTTTTGGCCATAAATCGAATTCGTCAGCGCTCCTTGTGCCAAATCGCCTTGAGAATCAAGGGCGGGAAAGATGGGGGCTGTCAGAACGTTTGCGCCGGAGCCGGACCCGGACTATAAAAGGCAGCTTTTTCCCGATTCCCGCCGTCACTCCCGTCATGATCACCGGAACGCATTTCAAACTCAACCGGACCACGGCCGCCATGCTGGCGTTCGCCCTGACAGGCGCGTCGCTCACCACGGCTCATGGAGAGGATGGCAAGCCGGGCTTCTTCAAAAAAATTTTTGGCGGCGGAAGCAAGGCGGAAACCCAGCCCCCGCCCCCCGCGCAGGTCAAACCAGCGCCCAAAGCCGCGCAAAAAACAACAGCGACGGAAACCGGCAGGCCACCACGTGTCATCATCACCACGACCGGGCGCGGATCGAAGAGAACCGTCGAACTGAACAAGTCCGCGACTTCCGTGCCTGCCAAAAAAGCCCCCCCCAGGTCGAAGCCGAAAAGTGAGTCCATTCAGGATGTGACGAAGTCCGTGGCAAAAGACAACGAAGGTCCGATGAAGGGTGAGTTCAAGGAGGATGACGATGACAAGCCGTCCACATCCAAATCCGAGGCGGTCAGCGTGCTTCCCTCCAAGGACGGCTGGGAGATCGTGAAGATCGGCGGACGTGATTATGTGACCGCTGACAGCATCCGGAATTTTTACAACCCGGTCTATGGCTTCACCACCTTCCGCCTCCAGGGGAACCACTTCTGGCTCGGCTCGTCCAAACTGGTGCTCAAGGCGCAGGTAGGCTCGCAGGAGATGCTGATCAACAACATCAAGTTCATCCTGAGCTTCCCGGTGCAATCCCACAACGGCAAGGTGCTCTTCTCGCGCCTCGACCTGTGCAAACTGATCGATCCGGTGCTCTATCCCAGCCACATCCAGAACGCGGAGCATTTCGACACGGTGGTCATTGACGCCGGCCACGGCGGCCATGATGCCGGCGCGCGCGGCATTTACGGTCACGAGAAGGACTTCGCGCTGAAGATGGCGATGTCCGTCGGCGCGGCCTGCAAGGCACGCGGTTTCAAGGTGGTTTACACGCGCAGCACGGACATGTTCCTCACGCTCGGCGGGCGCGTCTCCATCGCCAACCAGACGCCGAAGAGCATCTTCTTGAGCTTCCACTTCAATTCCGGCGGCTCCGCCGCCTCCGGCATCGAGACATGGGCGCTCACACCGCAAAGCGCCGCGGCCACCATCTCCCGCGGCGGCGGTTTCAACGTCAACGGCGTCACCGGCAACAAGCAGGACTCCGCGAACATCGCGCTGGCGACGGCGGTGCATGCGAGCGTGATCAGCCGCTTCAAATTCGTCGATCGCGGCATCAAA
Organism: Verrucomicrobiaceae bacterium; assembly: GCA_016795375.1. GTDB lineage: Bacteria > Verrucomicrobiota > Verrucomicrobiia > Verrucomicrobiales > Verrucomicrobiaceae > Prosthecobacter. The sequence goes on along the minus strand of JAEUHJ010000091.1, from coordinate 7,694 downwards.
CGCGCGCAGTGGAGCGTGCTGACCGGCTGCAAACGCCCCGGCATCCTCTTTGAAGGCGGCTTCGTCACCAATGCGAAGGAGTGCCTGCTCGTCGCCTCCGACACCTACCGCCAGCAGGTCTCCGCCGCCATCGGTGACGCCGTGGTGAACTACCGCAAGGCGCTCGAGTCGGCGATGGCGAAGCGCTGAACTGGATGCTCGATGCCAGTGGCTGGTTTCTGGATTGAACCAGCATCAAGCCGCAGCAGGCAGATGCGTTGTCAGCAGCGATGCTAGTCCTTCTGTGCTCGGAAGCGTGAATTCCGCCGCCACTTCCGACTCGTGGTGGCTCAGGATGCGGATCGTGCGCGGCACGCCGGCGTTGATGGCCATCTGGATGTCACGGTCGTGATCGCCGATGAGCCAGCTTCGAGTCAGGTCGAGGCTGTGGTCGGTCTGGGCGCGAAGAATCATCTCGGGGCTCGGCTTCCGGCAGGTGCAGGTGCCGGAGAGATGGGTGCAGGCGTAAATGCCGTCGAAGGCGGTGGCATGAGCAGCAAGCCCCGCCTGCATGCGTGCATGGATGGCATCCAGCGTGGTCTGGGTCATGAGCCCTTTGCCCACGCCCTGCTGGCTGGTGACGAGGATCGTCGCGTAGCCGCGCGCTCTGCACAACGCGAGCGCCTCGATGATTCCCGGCGCGAAATGAAAACCCTCCCAGCGCAGCACATAACCCGCGCCGGGCGAGACATTGACCACGCCATCGCGATCGAAGAACACGGCGGGGCGGCTGTTCATGATTTGGAGGTGCTTTGATCCGGCCAGACCGGGAAGCCATGAACCAACACGTTGTCACCCATCGGGCGGATGGTGACGTTGTCGAGTTCGACCGACTGTGGCAAGGCGGAGCCGGCGACCGAAGGACGCCCGCCGCCACACAGACGCGGCGCGATGTACCAAAAAACTTCATCGACCAGTTTCTCGCGAAACGCCTGGCCCAGGATGATGCCGCCGCCTTCGATCAAAACGGTCATCACACCGCGTTTCCCGAGATCCTTGAGCACGTCGGGCAGATCCTTGCCATGCATGATCAGCGTGCGGTCCTTGAACTCGTCGGTGAGGATGCGCGAATGCGGCGGGATGTCGCCGCTGCGGGTGAGCACCACACGCCACGGCTGCAATTTGCCGCTGCCAGTGCTGCCATCGCGCAAAGTGAGCTGCGGGTTGTCCTTCCGCACCGTCTCGGCGCCGACAATGATGGCATCCACGCGCATGCGCAGCCTGCGGCCGTGCGCACGCGCGGCATCGCTGGTGATCCACTGGCCTTCGCCCGCCGGACGGGTGATGCGGCCGTCGAGGCTCTGGCCGGCCTTTGCGATCACATGCGGCATGCCGGTGGTGATCCACTTGGTGAACGGCCGGATGAGAGCATTGCACTCCGCCTCCAACACGCCCTCGGTCACTTCAATGCCGGCGAGCATGAAAATGTCGCGGCAGCGGCCCGCATGCTTCGGGTTCGGGTCGCGCGCGCCGAATACGACGCGCTTGATGCCTGCGGCTTTGACCGCCTCCGTGCAGGGCGGGGTGCGCCCATGCGTGCAGCAGGGTTCGAGCGTGACATAAAGGGTGGAGCCCGGCAGCAGCTTCGGGTTGGAACGCTGCGCATCACGAATCGCCTCCACCTCGGCATGCGCCTCCCCTGCTTTGCGATGAAAGCCCTGCCCGGTCACTTTTCCCTGGGCGACAATGACCGCGCCGACAGGAGGATTCGGACTTGTGAGGCCGACGCCTCGCTGCGCCTGGTCGAGCGCGAGGTGCATCCAGCGCTGGTCGGGAGTGTCGTTTTTATCACGCAAAAGAGGCATGTGCGGAGCGATGATAGGCGGAGTGTCAGGCGTGAGAAGCAAGAAGTTTGTGCTGGCCGCGATTGCCGACGCGGAGTTACCTTTGCCGCAGACGATGAAACTCTCCGAAAAAGCGCTCCTCTACCGCGAACTGACGAAGCTGGTGGGCTCTGATTTTCATCTCGATCGCTCGATTCAACTGCTGCTGAACCAGAATCCATCCCATGCACGCCTCACCTGGCTGCTCGGCCTGCAACGCGGCCTGGGCGAGGGGAAAAACATCACGGAGTCGCTCACCGCGCATTGTGATTCCTTCACCAGCACGCTGGAACTGGCCCTGATCGACGCCGGCGAGCGCAGCGGCCGGCTGGCGGACGGATTCAGACATCTGGCGCGATATTTTGAGGCGTGGGACGTGGCGACGCGGCAGGCGCTGGGCGCGATGATTTATCCGCTGGTGCTCGCACATCTCGGCATCGTGCTGCCGGAGCTGCCTGCCTTTGTGACGGCCTCCATGCAAGGCGGTACCGCGTCGCTGCGCAGTCTGCTCATGCCGCTGGCGGTCCTGTGGCTGATTTTGTTGTCGTCATTCCTGCTCTGGCGCTGGTTGTCACGGCTCGGGGCCGCCTCTGCGGCGGTCGATTTGTGGCTGGGGCGCATCCCGCTCATCGGCAGCGTGCGCAGGCATTGGGCGCTGGCGCGCTTCGCCCAGGTGTTCCATGCCTGCCTGCTCGCCTCCATGCGCATGACCGAATGCATGACACTCGCCGGCGCGGCCTCGCACAGCGGTTTGCTGCGCCGGGCGTCGCAAGACGCCGCCCGGCGCATCGCGGCGGGCGAAACCATCGCCGGGGCGATGGCGGACGTGCATGGTTTCCCGCTCGTGTTTGTACATGGAACCGCCACAGCGGAGGAAACCGGCACGCTGGATCACGAAATGAACCGCTGGGCCGCGTCGGAAACCATCGAGGCAGGCGACGCCGTGCAGCGCGCGGCCCAATGGCTGCCAAAGATCGGCTACGGCCTCGTCGTGCTCTATGTGGCGTATCGCATCATCTCCATGATGTCAGGCTATTATGGCGGAATGCTGAAATCGCTCGAAGCAGGCTGAGCGGAGTCCGCCGGGTGACCCCGTGCAAATAATTCACCCCAGACTAGTGAAAGTGCTTTACGGCACCTTTGAAATGCGCTTTCTGTTCGCCCGAACAGCTTCCACACCCTCCACTCATCACGATCATGGCCAGAGCACCCAAAGAAACCGCCGCCGAACCGAGCACCAACAAAATCGCCGAGGCCCGCGCCCGAAACCTCGATCTTGCCATCCAGCAAATCCACAAGGACTACGGCGAAGGTGCCATCCTGCGCATGGGCGAGGAGCACAAGACCGACATCGCCGTCATTCCGACCGGAAACCTCCTCATCGACCAGGCGCTCGGCGTCGGCGGCTTCGCCCGCGGCCGCATCATCGAGGTTTATGGACCGGAATCCTCCGGTAAAACCACCCTCACCCTCACCTGCGTGGCCCAGGCGCAAAAAGCCGGCGGACTGGCGGCGTTCATCGACGTGGAACATGCGCTCGATCCCAATTACGCCCGCAAACTGGGCGTCAAAATGGACGAGCTGCTCGTCTCCCAGCCCAGCTCAGGTGAGGAAGCCCTGCGCATCTGTGAAACACTGGTGCGTTCGAATGCGCTCGACGTGGTCGTCATCGACTCCGTCGCCGCCCTCGTCACACGCCAGGAACTGGAAGGCGAGATCGGCGACAGCACCGTCGGTGCCCAGGCGCGTCTCATGAGCGCCGCGTTGAGGAAGCTCACCGCCATCATTTCCAAAGCCCGCACCTGCGTCATCTTCACCAACCAGATCCGCGAGAAGATCGGCGTCATGTTCGGCAATCCCGAGACGACCCCCGGCGGCAAGGCGCTCAAATTCTACGCCAGCGTCCGCGTGGACATCCGCCGCATCGGCGCGATCAAAACCACCGATGGCACCGTCACAGGCAACCGCACGCGGGTCAAAGTGGTGAAGAACAAGCTCGCGCCGCCCTACACTGAAGCCGAGTTCGACATTATGTACAACGAGGGCATCTCGAATGTCGGCTCATTGCTCGATCTGGCGATGGACTTCGACATCCTGCAAAAACGCGGCTCGTGGATTAGTTACAAGGGCACGCAGCTCGCCCAGGGCCGCGACGCCGCCAAGGAGGTGTTGCGCAGCGACGCCAGCGTCTATGCCGAGATCGAAACTGCGGTGAAGCAGAAGCTCGCCGAGAAGAAGGGCGAGCTGCCGGCGAAGAGCAGCCCGCCCGGCTCGGAAGAGTGATGCCTGCACGCCTCCCCGTTTGACTTTTTAAGCCTCATACGCCTCCTTCCGCAGTCATTCCGCGATTTCGCATGGCTAAGCATGGTCGGCAAAAGCAGGAAACTTCCGCGAACGATGAGCAATCGAAGGGCGGAGGCAGGCAGGCTGTCGTCGAGCTCTGCGAAGTTTCCACCTGCGGCCTGGTCTTCTGGTCGCGGCGCCGTTTTGACATCGGCGCGGAGGTGCAGGCGCGTATTCATCGCTCCACTCTTCCCGCCGCGCTGCAAAACAATGCCACGACGCATGGGGAATGGGTCACTCTCAAGGGCCTCGTCGTCGCGTGTCCGCAAAAGCGGCGCGAGGACGGTTCAGCCGGCTTCCAGGTTTCCCTGCTCATCGAGGACATGGCCTGCGCCTGCCACGAGAAGCCGAAGCTCCGCTCCAGGATGTGCTGGATCAGAATGCCGCTGCCCTGGCTGCGCCGTTTCGGCCTGAACTGAGCGTCACTCGAACTCGATGCCGAAGAAATCGAGCAGCACCTGACGATAGACGTGGCGCTTGAACTTCGGCACCCAGTCCATCTGAAATTCGGACGGCTTGATCCATTTGAAGGTCGCGAACTCGCGATGCGTGGCATCCAGGTTGAAATCCGTGTCCTCGCCGAGGAAGCGGCACAAAAAGTACGCCTGCTCCTGCCCGCCGTAGATGCCGTACTTCAGCCGTCCCTTCGTAAACGCATAGCGGTAGCCGTCGCGTCGTTGCATGATCTCCAGCAGCTCGCGCTTCACGCCGATCTCCTCCTCCAGTTCTCGGAACAGCGCCTGCTCGGCGTTTTCACCGTCGTCAATGCCCCCTTGCGGGAACTGCCACGCGCCTTTGATGTTGACGCGCTCGGCCACAAAGATGCCGCCATCCGCCCGCTGCAAAATGGCGGCGACGTTCGGACGATAGACAATGGCTTCGGCAGGGAACATGGGATTCTGGACGGATCACAGGCCGGATGGGTGCCTCATTGTGTAGCCTTTGGTCGGACGCGAGCGGCTGCTCCAGCGCGGCCCGTCGCTGGTCCGGTCGTTGTAGCCCGTATCGAGCCGCAAACCGGCGATGGTGACGAACACATGGCCTTTGCGCGCATAAACGGTGATCCACTTTCCTTCGCCGCCGCGGCCATACTTGCGGAACGCGCCCGAAACCGTCGGCTCGTCCAGCTTTCCCGCCGCATGCAGCACATAGGACACCGTCCCGGAACAGTCATACGCGCTGTCCTCAAACTTCGCGTGACCGCCGCCACGACGGTAGGGCTTCGTACAGATGCGGTTGCCGGCCGAGATCGCGCGCATCACCTCGGCGGGCGCGTTCGCGGGCGGGACGGCCCTGCCGCCGATGACGATCGCCGTCTTGCCCGGCGCGTATTTGTATTCCCAGCGGCTGCCCGCGCTGGAGCCGCACTGGCAGAGCAGCAGGGGGAGGAGAATCAGGGAAAAAAAGGCGGTCAGGCGCGGCATCGGCCCATCGTACGCCCGACTCATGAAATGACAAGGCGTGCAACCACGTCTTGCCATGTTTTCAAACTTCCGCCAGAATCGCCATCCCATGTTCAAACGACTCATCGCTCCACTGTTCCTGGCCGCCGTCGTCGGTGTCGCGGCCTTTTCCGCCGCTCCCGCGAAACGCAAGATCCTGTTCTTCACCAAGTCGAGCGGTTATGAGCACAGCGTGATCTCGTGGAAAAAAGGGCGGCCCAGCCACGCGGAGAAGGTGCTGCTGGAACTCGGCGCGAAGCACGGCTGGGAGTTCGAGTTCTCGAAGGATGGATCGAAGTTCGGCAAAGACTACCTGGCCCAGTTCGACGCCGTGTTTTTCTACACCACCGGCGACCTGTGCAGCGAAGGCACGGACAAGAACCCGCCGATGTCAGCCGATGGCAAGCAGGCGCTGTTTGATTTTGTGAAAGCCGGCAAAGGCTTCGTCGGCACGCACTCCGCCAGCGACACTTTCCACACCGGCAACGAGGCGCAGAAAGGCCCGGATCGTTACTTGAATCATGGCGGGAAAGCTGATCCGTATGTGCGCTTCCTCGGCGGAGAGTTCATCAAGCACGGCGCGCAGCAGGACGCCAGGAACACCGTGACCAATCCCAAATTCCCCGGCTTCGAAAAGGTCGGCGCGACTTATGGCTTCATGGAGGAGTGGTATTCGCTCAAAGACTTCACGCCCGACATCCATGTGCTCAGCGTGATCGACGCGCCCGCCATGAAGGGCGGCGAGTATGCCCGCCCGCCCTACCCGAGCACCTGGGCGCGCAAGGAAGGCAGCGGCCGCGTGTGGTACACGGCGATGGGACATCGCGAAGACGTTTGGACCAATCCCATTTTCCAGGACATCCTCGTCGGCGGCATCCAGTGGGCGCTCGGTGATGCGCAGGCCGATGTCCCGCCCAACCTCAAGGAAACCGCTCCCGGAGCGATGACCAACCCTGCCTTCATCCCGCCGCCTCCCCCGAAACCTGCCAAGAAGGAGGCGAACTAACACCGTCAGATTTTTCCAACCACTCATCGGGTACTGATGCTTCACTCGTGACCGGAGTCCGACCTCTGCTTGCTCCTTGAGTGAGCGTTAATGAGTGGCTCAAGTCCGGCCTTCATCACGCACAAGATCACTTTCATGCCCAAAGCCCTGCAAATCCTCATCTGGATCGCCATCTCCGCACTCGGAGCCGGTGCGGTCGCCTTTTCCGCCCTTCACAAAGGTGAATCGATCAATGCGCTCTGGCTTGTGGTGGCTGGTTTGTGCTCGTTCGCTGTCGCGTATCGCTTTTACAGCAAGTGGCTCATGACGAAGGTGCTCGTACTCGACGCGCATCGTGCTCCGCCCGCGGTGACGCATCAGGACGGCAAGGACTTCGTGCCGACAAATAAGTGGGTCGTCTTCGGTCATCACTTCGCGGCAATTGCCGGACCTGGACCGCTCGTCGGGCCGGTGCTTGCGGCGCAATTTGGTTATCTGCCGGGCATGCTGTGGATTTTGATCGGCGCCACGCTCGGCGGTGGCGTGCATGATGCCATCGTGATGTTCGCCAGCATCCGCCGCGGCGGCAAATCGGTGGGCCAGATGCTTCGCGAGGAGGTGAACCCCATCGTCGGCGTCGTCGCGATGGTCTCCATCCTCGCCATCATGACCATTTTGCTCGCCGTTTTGGGCCTCGTGGTCGTCAAAGCGATGGCGGAAAGCCCCTGGAGCCTCTTCACGATCGCGATGACCATCCCGCTCGCGCTGATCATGGGCATCGCCCATACCAAAATGGGCGTCAGCGTGCGCAACGTGACTATCTTCGGCTTCATCGGCCTGCTGGCCAGCGTTTGGGCCGGCAGCAAGCTCGGCGAATGGGGCCTGCAGCACTACTTTGACCACGGTGGCGAGTGGCAGGCCTGGGCGATCATGATCTACGGCTTCGCGGCCTCCGTGCTGCCGGTGTGGATGCTCCTCGCGCCGCGTGACTACCTCAGCACCTTCATGAAGATCGGCACGGTGGCCGTTTTGGCCGTCGCGGTCATCTGGGTGGCTCCGGAA
>JAEUHJ010000210.1 GCA_016795375.1 Verrucomicrobiaceae bacterium | reverse complement strand
GCCACACTCCACCTAGCAGCGGTCGATGCGGATCAAAATGCCGGCATCCTTGGCCCAGCGCTTTTCGTGAGTTCACTTCACGAGTTGGTTGCGAAAGGTGCGCGCTCGGCCAAGGCACGGCTCGCCGCCGCGAATACCGTGGTCCTCAGCCTTTACGCCAGTCTCGGCTTCGCGTTTCCCGAAGCGGAAGCCGTTTTTCATCTCCATGCGGCCGACGCCACGCATCTCGAACCCGCTATCTGATTTCCAAAAAACCATGGACCGCCAAGTCATCGCCCAAGCCATCCTCGACACGTTGCGTAATTTCGACTTCCCTGATCTGGAAAAAGCTTCCGCTGAATTCACAGAAGAAACCATTCTGTTCGGTCGCGAAGGACTCCTCGACTCCATTGCGCTCGTTTCCTTTATTCTTGATGTTGAGGAATCCATCCGCGCAAAGACGGGTGTCCCGATCACTCTGGCCGATGAGCGTGCGATGTCGCAGAGCCGCAGTCCTTTCCGTCGCGTGAGCAGCCTCGCGGACTACGCGTCGCAGCTCATTTCCGAGCAACTGTCCGTCAAATGAGCGACGATGCTATCAACAGCCGCGTGATGGTTATCAGTGGCGCTCGCAAAGGAATTGGACGCTTCCTGACGGAGCGCTATCTCGACGCAGGATGGCGGATCATGGGCTGCAGCCGTGGCGCGTCCGATCTTGAACATCCGCATTACCGTCACGTTTGCATCGACGTGGCTGACGATTCTGGAGTGCGCGGCTTGTTTGCCAATGTGCGCTCTGAGTTCGGCAGGCTTGATGTGGTGATCAACAACGCTGGCATCGCCTCGATGAATCACTCTCTCCTTACACCCGCCTCAACAGTGCAATCTATTCTTGCGACCAACGTGATGGGCACCTTTCTCTTTTGCCGTGAAGGGGCCAAGCTCATGCGCGGTGTCAAAGGCGGACGCATCGTGAACTTCGCCACGGTCGCCACACCCTTGCAATTGGAGGGCGAGGCAATCTACGCGGCGTCAAAAGCGGCGGTCTTGTCTCTTACGCAAATTCTCGCGCATGAACTGGCCTCGATGAACATCACCGTTAACGCGGTCGGACCGACTCCGGTGCGAACGGATCTCACAAGGGCCGTTCCCTCTTCGAAGATGGACGCACTTATCGCCCGGCAGGCGGTGAAGCGCTGGGGCGAGTTCGAGGACGTGGCAAACGTGGTGGATTTTTACCTCAAACCGGAGAGCAGCTTCATTACCGGGCAGGTACTTTATCTCGGAGGCGTGTCATGATTCAGTTTTTGAGGGACATCTTCGCCATGCATCGCGATGTGGATGCCATCGTGTGGCAGGACCGTCCATGGTCCTATGGCTGGCTTCTCCAGAGGCTGGATGAATGGAAAATGAGGCTTGAATCGGAGAAGGTTCCGACTGGTGCCGTCGTTTCGATCGAGGCTGATTTCTCGCCGGATGGCGTGGCGCTCTTTCTGGCTTTGCTTGAGCGGCGGTGCGTGCTTGTCCCGCTCACAAGCGCGGTGGAAAATCAGAAACCGGAGTTCATCCAGATCGCCGCGATCGAGATGCGATTCATCGAAGGCGCTGAAGGCATTTCCATACGACGCACTTCCGAAACAGCCGCTCACGAGCATTACGCGACACTCCGCGCACGCGGCCATCCGGGCCTGGTGCTCTTCTCTTCCGGCTCAACGGGCAAAAGCAAGGCGGCGGTGCATGACCTGAGCCTGCTGCTGGAAAAATTCAAAACACCGCGCAAAAGCCAGCGTGCCATCACCTTCCTTCTCTACGATCACATCGGCGGTGTGAACACGATGCTTTACACGCTTTCGAACGCGGGCTGCATGGTCACTGTCCCGAATCGTGCGCCCGACACTGTTCTGGCCGCCGTGGCAAAGCATCGAGTCGATCTGCTTCCGACCTCGCCAACGTTTGTGAATCTGATCCTTCTCAGCCAGGCGTGGCAGCGGCACGACTTGATCTCGTTGCACACGGTGACCTACGGCACGGAACCGATGCCGGAAAGCACTTTGAAACGCTTTCACGAGCTGTTCCCGCACATCACCCTCCAGCAGACCTACGGCCTCTCCGAGGTCGGCATTCTGCGCTCGAAGTCGAAATCGTCCGACTCGCTCTGGATGAGGATCGGCGGCGAGGGGTTCGAGACGCGCATCGTGGACGGCATGCTCCAGATCAAGGCGCAGTCCGCCATGCTCGGCTATCTCAACGCGCCGAGTCCGTTCACGGAGGACGGCTGGTTTCTCACCGGCGACGCCGTCGAGGTGGATGGCGACTACATCCGCATCCTCGGACGCAAGTCCGAGATGATCAATGTCGGCGGCGAAAAGGTGTATCCGGCCGAGGTGGAGAGCGTCCTGCTGCAAATGCCAGGCGTGGAGGATGCCGCGGTGCGCGGCGAGGCCAATCCCATCACCGGCAGCATCGTCGTCGCCCGCGTGAATCTGAAGGCTCCGGAAGACCCCGTGGAGTTCAAAAGGCGCATGCGCACCTTCTGCCGCGAACGCCTGGCCCCCTTCAAAATCCCCGCGCGCGTCGAAATTGCTGATTCGGAGCAGTACTCCTCCCGGTTCAAGAAAATGCGTCGTGCGCAGCCGCTGTGATGACACCCGTGCCGCCCATTTCCTTCAACCGCTCGTCCCTGCAAGGCCGCGAGCTGGAGTACATCTTCCAGACGATCAGCGCGGGCCAGATCGCCGGTGACCAGACTTTTTCGAAAAAGTGCCACGCACTACTTGAGGACGTGCTGGGCGTGCAAAAGGCGCTGGTGACCACCTCCTGCACGCATGCGCTGGAAATGGCGGCCATTTTGCTCGACATCCAGGATGGCGATGAAGTCATCGTGCCTTCATTTACCTTTGTTTCCACGCCCAATGCCTTTGTCATGCGTGGCGCACGGCCGGTGTTTTGTGATGTCCGACCGGATACGCTGAATCTCGACGAATCCAAACTAGAGGCACTCATCACGCCGCGCACCAAAGCCATTGTGCCGGTGCATTATGCGGGGGTGGCCTGCGAAATGGATGAAATCCTGCGTATTGGTGCCAAGCATGGAGTTGCCGTGGTCGAAGATAATGCACACGGTCTTTTTGGCAAATACAGGGGACGCTGGCTCGGCACCTTAGGCTGCATGGCTACTCAGAGTTTTCATGAGACCAAGAACATCACATGCGGAGAAGGTGGCGCGCTTTTGATCAATGATTCACGCTTCTGCGAGCGTGCAGAGATTATCCGGGAGAAAGGCACCAACCGGGCGCGGTTCTTTCGAGGGCAGGTGGACAAGTATTCGTGGGTGGACATCGGTTCCAGCTATGTGATGAGCGATGTGCTGGCTGCCTTCCTTTACGGGCAGCTCGAAGTCTGGCGACAGATTCAGGAGAAGCGCCGTGTCATCTGGGGGTGCTACCATCAGCATCTGTCTGAATGGTGTGCGCAGCACGACATTCGGCAGCCTTTAGTTCCGGCTCATTGTGACCAAGCCTATCACATGTACTATTTGCTACTGCCCTCTTTGGAGGTGCGCACGGCGCTGATCCAGCATTTGAAGGCACGTGGCATCCTTGCTGTCTTCCACTATTTGCCGCTGCATCTTTCCGAATATGCTCTTCGTTGGGGGGGGAGACGTGGCGATTGTCCCGTGACCGAGAATGTGAGTGAACGGCTGCTGCGCCTGCCGCTTTTCAACAGTATCACTGAGGAGCAGCAGCATGAGGTGGTTGAAGGGGTTCGGTCATTTGCTGTCTGACAAAGTGTCGTTATGGTAAATTGTTTTCGACAGGCGGTTTGTGATCGACGAACTTCGTGGCAGTTATGGGTAGTAGTGTCTGTAGTCATACTTGCTCTACAGCTATGGACGATCGGACTCTCGCCAGTAGTTTGGCAGGATGAGGTCCAGACCATTGAGAATGGACGCGTGTTGCTGGAGGCGGATTCTGGTTGGACTACATCCATGGGGGAGGATTCTAAAAGCGTACCCTTGATCAGTTACCTTGGAACACTGTTGCATGAGATTAGCTATCGCATGGCATGTGGTTCATTTCTGGGGCCGAGGTTGCTAGGCTTGTTGGCAGCCTGCATTGGTTCAGGCTTCTTGCTATCTTGGCTCATGCGAAAAGGCGTCACGTGTGGCGTTTCTTTGGTGACGTCTTTGTCGTTTCTGATCGACCCCTGTTTCGATCGCAGCTATCGTGGGGGGCGGGTGGAGGCTTTGGTGTTTTTGACAGTTTTCGCCGCCTGCTGGCTGATCTCAGGCTTGTGTTGGCAATCCCCCAAGAAACAGAGATGTTCCATGTTCGGTGCCGGGTTGCTCATTGGTATTCTGCCTTGGCTGTGGACGACAGCGGTGTTGTTGTTGCCGCTGGTTATGGTGGAATTGTGGCGAGTGCTACATCCACATGCTGGCAGGAGTGTCTCCAGGTGGTGTTCGATTCTCCTGCCGTTCGTGGTGGGGGCGCTGATCAGCACTGTTGGATTGGCTGCACCGGCATGGGACCTGGTTGAGGTGGCTATGGAGGCAACGCTGCATCATGTCTGCTGGGACTCCAGTGCCGCCAATCCTGCCATTGAGGGCAGCTCAGGACTGCTCTCGTCCGTCTTCTCTGTCGTGCGATACAGTCCCTTCCTGCCGCTTCTGGCATTGTTGGGAGGCTGCATTCGTGGCAATCGATTGCTGTTGGGGGCCTCCCTTCTTGTTCTCGTCGTGGTGATGGGAACCAGGTTTTACCTTTATCGTTACTTGTACGTGCTGCCGTATCTCGCGGTACTGGCCGGTGCTGGGGTGATGTGGTTGCGCAGTCTTCCTGCAACTGGAGTGCTTCGAACGCTGGTGGCCCGGGTACCGTCCGTGCTCGCACTGGGATGGGCTGTATTGTTGACTCTTGGTGTGCGCAGTTATGTCGCCTTTCAGGAGCGACCCTGGCGTGACCATGCCGCTATGGTGTCCATGCTGGGGAAGGAAGTGGGGCGGGGGGGGATTACGGTGTACATGGGGGCTTATGACGTGTACTTTGCAGGGCGTGAACTTGGCTGGAAAATGCTGCGCAACAAATTTACATTATCATCCGTGAAGATGGGGCAGATCTACGAGCGATGTGATGTCGTGTTGCGTGTGTCCGAGGAAGACAGCCCTGAATTCCGCTCGCAGATGCTGAGATTGGGCTTTGACGGAGGCAGAACAATCCATGCTGGACCGAGGGAAATTCCATCCGAGTTTCAAAAACCTCGATACGGGGGGCGGGCGTATGGCACATATCGTCTGCATCGCAGGGTGCCAAGTGCAACTCCATGAGCGAAGTTTTGACATGGGGGAAAAAGCACTTGAAGCCTCTGGCCGGTTACACGGGGGCGCAGATGGTTGTGCAAGCGTTGAACGCCTTCTCAGGCTTCCTTTTGGTCCGAAGTCTCGACAAGAACCACTACGCTTGGTTTACCATCACGAATTCGCTCCTAGCCACTATCAGTGTCATGTCCGATTCGGGTCTCGGAAGCGCGATGATGTCGATTGGCGGGCGTGTTTGTGAAGACCGTCCTGTTTTTGCGTCGTTGATGACCTTGGCTCAGCGGTTACGTCTTCGTTTCATGACACTGGCGGCATTGGCCGTTTTGCCCGCAGGTTGGTGGGTGCTGGCGAAGAACAATGCACCATGGCCAATCATTCTCCTGCTCCTCCTGTTGGTGATGATCACGGCTGCCTTGTCAGTGGAGAGCGTGGTTCTAGGCACGATCAATAAATTGCATCGTCGTGTGGGCTTCATTGTCCGGGCCGACCTGGGACTGAGTGCTTCGAGATTGGGACTCATTGTAG
>JAEUHJ010000038.1 GCA_016795375.1 Verrucomicrobiaceae bacterium | reverse complement strand
CAAGTTTCAAGTTGGCCGCTGACGACGCGTTTGGAGAACCTGAAACCTGAGACTTGCAACTTGGGACTTTGGGATTGGAAAGCGGCTGCAACGACCACCAGGAGCGCTCCTCATCCGTGAAGGCATGCTCGGGGCCGAGTTTCTCCGGCTCGGGACGTGCGGTCTTCGCGCCTTCGGCGATCCAGGCTTCGAGCGTGGCGATGTCCTTGTCCTTGAGCTTCGCCTTGCCTTTCGGCATGTCGCCTGCCTTCACGAGTTCGAGCAGGTGACTCTCCGCCGTCTTGCCGGGAACGATGGCAGGGCCGTGCTTGCCGCCTTTGAGGAGAAAACGCGCCAGTCGCACGTCGAGTCCGCCCTTCATCTCCCCTTCCTCGCCGTGACAATGAAAGCAATGCGCCTTCAGGATCGGGTGCACGTCTTTCTCAAACGTCAACGGCACAGCCACAGCCGGAACGGCCGTGAGCAGCATCATTGGCAGGAGCAAGTCTGTGCGTCGCATGACGAACATACGCCGCCTCAGCCGCGCATCTCTCGAACGGCGTCATCCACGGCCGTGTCGAGCACGTCGCAGGCTTCTTCGAGCGCCTCCTTCGTGACGGTGAGCGGCGGGCAGATTTTCACGGTCTGGCCCCAGGCGCCGACGGGCGCGAAGAGCAGCAGGCCGCGCTGGTAGCACATCTCGATGATGCGATGGGCGAGATCGTGGTTCGGCTCCTTCTTGCCTGGAAGAACTGTCTGCATGCCGGCGACGAGTCCCGCGCAGGTCACATGGCCGATCACGTCCGGATGGCGTTTCTGGATGGCCTTGCAGCGTTCATGCAAAATCGCGCCGAGACGCGCGGCGTTGCCGGTGAGGTCTTCCTTGATGATCTTGCGGATGTTCGCGCTGGCGGCGGCGCAGCAGACGGGATTGCCGGTGTGCGTGCTGGTCATGCTGCCGGGCCCGAACTGGTCCATGACGGCTTCCCTGCCGATCACGGCGCTCAGCGGCATGCCGCTGCTGATGCCCTTGCCGCAACAGATGATGTCAGGCGTGACACCATAGTGCTCGAAGGCCCAGAATCTGCCCGTGCGGCCGAATCCGGCCTGCACTTCGTCGAAGGTGAGCACGACTTGATGCTCGTCACACCACGCGCGGAGCCTCCGCACATACTCCACCGGCGCGAAGTCGGGGCCGACACCCTGATAGCTCTCCATGATGACACCGGCGATGTTCTCCGGCTTCAAACCGCGATCCGCGATGGCTTTGAGGAAGCTGTCGAAGCTCACCTCCTCCGTCCAGTAACCATCAGGGAAGGGCGCGTTGATGATCGCGGGGTCTTCGTTGACGATCCATGCCTTCTGCCCGGCCATGCCGCCGGCCTGCTGGCTGGCGAGCGTACGGCCGTGGAAGCCGCGTGTGAAACCGACGATGCCGATCTTCGCCTTGCCGCCGACCTTGATGCCGTGGGAGCGGCTGAGCTTGATGGCGCACTCCGTGGCCTCGCTGCCGGTGCTCAGCAGAAAGATTTTGTTCAGATCCTTCGGCGACACCGAGGCGAGCACCTCGACCGCCTCCGCGCGCTCCTCGCTCGGGAAGACGTAGTTGTGGATGAGGCCGCTGTTGATCTGGTCGATCATCGCCCGGCAAATCTCCGGCGCGGCATGGCCCGCGTTCGTGACCAGCACGCCGCTGCTCCAGTCGAGCCACTTGTTGCCGTGCTTGTCGAAAATATAAATGTCCTGCGCCTTGTCCCACACGATGGGCGGCATGCCGCGCATGGACTGCGGCTCCAGACGGCGCAGCTTCTCCAGCGTGGCGATGGAGTCAGGATGCGGCAGCGGCGTGCGGATACGGCGGTGTTTCGTTTCGACGTGCGGAACGGTGTGCGGTGTGATGCTGAATTCTTTTCCCATGGTGCCACGATGATGCACACGACGCGATCCTGCTGCTACGCGCTTTGGGACAGCTCGCGGTATTTTTGTGCTGGAGCCGTCGTGGGGCGATGGTATGGCGTGTTTCATGAGAGTCGAACTCGTCAACACAGGCACGGAACTGCTGCTCGGAGACACCGTGAACACGAACGCGGCGTGGATCGGCCAGCGCTTGGCGGCGCTTGGCGTCCAGGTGCAGCGACAGACCATCGTCCCCGACGGCGCGGTGATCCGCGTGGCCATCGCGGAGGCGGCGCAGCGTGCGGATGTCGTCCTGGTGTCCGGCGGCCTCGGCCCGACGAATGACGACCTCACGCGCGAATCCACCGCAGAGTTGTTAAGCCTGCCGTTGGAGCTGGACGACGGCGTGATGGCGCATTTGCACGACTACTTCTCGAAACGCGGCAAACCGGTGAGCGAGGCGACGAAGCGGCAGGCAATGGTGCCACGCGGCGCGCAAGTGATGCCGAATCCTTGCGGCAGCGCGCCGGGACTCTACCTCCCTGCCACGCTGGGCGGATTCCTCGGCTGGAACGCGCACATTTTCCTGCTGCCGGGGCCGCCGCGTGAGCTGGAGCCGATGTTCAAGAACGAGGTCGAGCCACATCTGCGCGCATGGCTCCCGGATGGCGCGTCGCGGCGCGTGTTGTATCTCAAAGTCACCGGCGTGGGCGAGTCGGACATCGTCGAAGCCGTTGAGAAGCGCCTCGAATGCGTCCCTGGCCTTGATCTCGGTTATTGCATCCGCAAGGGAGACGTGGATGTGCGGCTGTCCGGTGGTGAAAGCAACGTGAACGCGGGCGCGGGCATCGTGCGCGAGGCGTTCGGCGACTGCATCGTGTCGGAAGACCGGCGGATCATTGAGGAAGTCATCGTGCAACTGCTCGCAGAACGTGGCGAGCAGGTGACGACGGCGGAGTCCTGCACTGGAGGCACGATTGCCAGCCGCATCACGGATGTGAGCGGCTCCTCACATGTGTTCGGCCACGGCTGGGTGACGTATGCGAATGAGGCGAAACAACAGCAGCTCGGCGTGCCGTTGACGTTGATCGAAAAACACGGCGCGGTGAGCCAGGAAGTGGCGCGGGCGATGGCCGAAGGCGCCTTGAATAACAGCGGCGCTGATCACGCCCTCGCCGTCACCGGCATCGCCGGACCCGCGGGCGGCACGGCGGAAAAACCGGTCGGCACCGTCTGGATCGCCCAGGCGTCGAAACTGGCGGAGACGTGGACGGTGCGACGCTTCTTCCCCGGCATGCGCGACCGCTTCAAGCTGCTCACATCCCAGGCCGCGCTCGACTTGCTACGTCGGCGGTTGTGCGGTCTGAAACCGCGCGCCTGACCGGTCAACGCGCCGCTTTCACCTCGTCCCAAACCTTTGTGTACTTGGCGAGGTCGGGACCGAGGTCCTCGATGACTTCGCATCTGGCCTGCAATTCGGCGGGAATGGTGATGGCGGGATTTTGGAGGAAGTCTGCGCTGACTTTGGCGAGCGCGGGCTTGTTCGGACAGTAGTAGCCTGTCCACTCCATGTTTTCGGCGGCGATGCCGGGGTCGAGGAGAAAATTGATGAAAGCGTGGGCGAGACCGGCCTGCTTCGCGGTCATCGGGATGACCATTTCGTCGCAGCCAATGGTGACGCCTTCGCGCGGGATGAGGATTTCGACCTTCGGGTTTTCCATCTGCACCTGGAAGAGGTCGCCGCTGTAGCCATGGACGAGATGGAACTCGGCGGAGTCGATGCCGGCCTTGTAGCCTTCATTGTCGAAACGGGCGATATTTCTCTTCCAACGGATCAAAACGTCGCGCGCGGCGGCGAGCTGGGCCTCGTCGCGCGTGTTGATGCTGTGGCCGAGGGACTTGAGCGCCGCGCCGATGCTTTCGCGCATGTCATCCAGCAGCGTGACGCGTCCGGCGAGCGCGGGCCGGCCAAACATGGTCCAGGATGCCTCCGCTTCTTTAATCTTGTCTTTGCGCACGGCGATGGCCGCATAGGCGAAGGTGTAAGGCACGCTGTGCGCCATGGTTTGGTCCTTCACCTTGGCGAGGACGGCGCTGTCGATGTTTTTGAGGTTCGGCAGCTTCGTGTGGTCGAGATTTCTCAGCATGCCTTGCGCATGCATGACCTGGATCATGTACGCGGTGGGAAACACGAGGTCGTAGCCGGCGGCACCGGCCTTGAACTTCGCGAACATGCTTTCGTTCGAGTCGAAGGTGTCGATGACCACCTTGCAGCCGTGCTGCTTCTCGAATTTCCCGACCACGTCCGGGCTGACGTAATCAGCCCAGGTGTAGATGTGCAGCGTCCCGGCTCTGACTGCGGTCGCCAGCAGCGCGATCAGCGGCAAAATCTTCCTCATGCGACGGCAGGACGGAGCAAGGGGATGATCTGCTGCCGGCGCAGCGACGCCTCGGCGTTGTACGCGGCGAGGAGCAGGCTGCTGAAGGCCAGGTCGCTGAACAGTGACTGGCGCAGGAACCACCATGTCGGTGGCAGTCCTGGCGTACCGATGCCTGTGGTCAGCGCCTGAATCCAACCGGCCAAACTCCTGGCGTATGCGGGATCAGCGAGCCACGAAACGGTGTTGGTGACTAGATAAAAGACGAACGAGCAGCCGACCACGCCGATCAAACCACCAAGCAGGCCGATCTGACCGCGCCAGCGGCCCGCGAACCACGCGGCGGCGGCAAAACAGCCATACACGGCCACGGCTTCCCACTGCACGACTTTTTCCCAACCAGTGGCGACGAGGCCGATGGCGATCAGCAGCACTGGCACGGCAAAGAACGGCACCCGGCGCGAAAACACCAGCGTGCCGGTGAAGGCGAGCGCCATCCAGGGCGAAAAATTTTCCAGCACATCGACAGTGATGAAGCCCTTCAGTTTGGCAAAACGGAACGCGGCGGCGGCGAGCACCAGGGCGACCGGAAGAAGGAAGGCACGGGAGGGTGGTTTGGAATCAGTGGAGGCCATGACGGAAAGAACATTAAAACTGATCAGACAGCCACGCCTTTTTTGCGCAAAAAAGGCACGAGTTCGTCCACGCCGAAGTCAGCGAGCACATCGCCGTCCCAATCCATCGTGGGCGCTTTGCCCTGACCGCTGAGCTCGATCATCGTCTGCATGGCGGCACGATCACCACTGACGGTGATTTTCTCATAAGCGATGCGATGTGCGTCGAGATAGTCGAGCACCTCCTCGCACCAGGGGCAGCCGGTTTTGACATAGAGGGCAGGTTTGATCATGCACGCATGATGCCGCAGGCGGGCTGGAGGGCAAGCCACTCGTCCGGGATTCGCGGTTGACCAGCCCCCCCTGCCCCGCTTAGGATCAGGGCGCTGTTTTCAGAGCCTCCCAACGCTCCGATTCCCGTCCTTTAGACCGAGACACCTGAATGCGTCATTTCCGACCCCAGAATGCGCTGAAGGAGACGTTCCACTGGGCGGAACGCCTGAAAGCGACACCCGGCGTCCTCCCAACGTCCGCCAGATTGTCCTTTGAGCCGTCAGGGCCGCCGCGGCCCGGTTTTGAAAACTGCAGCAGCCCGTGGTGGCGCTGTGGCTGGCCGCAGGTGCGGCCCGCCATGTGCTGCGGAGCCGTGGAAGAGGCATGCCGCCCGTTCCCGCCCGCCGCCTCCAGCGCCCCGGCCCTGCTCGAAAACGCAACCCACCCCTACGCAACATACACACCCCATGTCCGATCATCCAAACCGCAACCGCCGCAACCGCAACCGTCGTCGTGGCCCTCGGCCTGACGGCCCGCGTCCGCCGCGTGAAAACCGTGAGGCAGCCCCGACCGGCCTGCAGAAATTCCTGAGCATCATCAGCTTCGGCCTGCTCGGCAAATCCGCCCCCAGAAAACGTCCGCAACCACAGAACCGCCCCGCTGCCGCCGCCAACGAATCCGCGCCGCGTCCGCAGCGCGAACCGCGCCAGCGCCGTGAGGCTCCCGCCCCAGTGAACCC
This sequence comes from Verrucomicrobiaceae bacterium, assembly GCA_016795375.1. Lineage (GTDB taxonomy): Bacteria > Verrucomicrobiota > Verrucomicrobiia > Verrucomicrobiales > Verrucomicrobiaceae > Prosthecobacter. The sequence continues at coordinate 8,911 of JAEUHJ010000038.1, read as the reverse complement.
GGCGGAGATCACCACCGACCGCCTCTATGTCGGCAACCTCTCCTACGACGCGACTGAAAGCGACCTGTTCGAGCTCTTCAACGGCGTCGGCGCTGTCCGCAACGCCGAGGTCGTGGTCAACAGCCGCACGCAGCGCTCGAAGGGATTCGCCTTCGTGACGATGAGCAGCATCGAGGAAACTCGCCGCGCTGTGGCCGAACTCAACGGCAAGGATTTCATGGGCCGCCCGCTGCAGCTCAGCGGCGCCAAGCCCAACACACGCGGCAATGGTGACTCCCCTGCTGCGCAGGAAAGCGAGCCCGCCGCCGCCTGATCCACTTCCAAGGAAACATCACAGCCCGCAGGTTTCACCGCCTGCGGGCTTTCTTTTTGACCACGGCGGCAGAAAGTGCGCCTGCCAGTGAACAAAACCATGTCCCGCAGCCTCAAAGAACACTGTAATCCGCCATGCCAGCCACTCCCTTGCTCGACCGGGAACCCGAACCCGGAACCACGATGACCAGCGCCCCTCTCGTCCAAGTCACTCCTGAGGAAATCCGCGCGCACGAACATTTTTGCAGCCTGCTCGATGACCGGGCGTTGCTCAGCGGCCCCAACCGCCGCTTTCACGACCTGCAACTGCTGTATAGCGTCGCGCGGGATTTCTTGCGGGGTTTCCGTGCGCTGCATTTTGTCGGACCGTGCATCACCGTGTTCGGATCCGCCCGTTTCGACGAAAAGCACCGCTACTACCAGCTCGCGCGTGACATGGGCGCGGCGATCGCGCGCATGGGCTTCACCGTCATGACCGGCGGCGGGCCGGGAATCATGGAGGCCGCCAATCGCGGTGCCAAGGATGCGGAAGGCCGCAGCGTGGGCTGCAACATCCGCCTGCCGTTCGAGCAGCACCACAATCCCTGGCTCGACCGCTGGGTGACGATCGATCATTTTTTTGTGCGCAAGACCCTGCTCATGAAATACAGCTACGGCTTCGTCATCATGCCCGGCGGCTTCGGCACGATGGACGAGATGTTCGAGGCGCTGACCCTGATCCAGACACGCAAGGTGAAGAGCTTTCCCATCGTCATCATGGGCGCTGACTTCTGGCCGGAGATGCGGCAGTTCATGAAACACATGCTTGCAGGCGCCACGATCAGCCCGGAGGATCTCGACCTGATCAAATGGACGGACTCCGTGGAGGAGGCCGTCGCGCACTTGCAGGAGAAGGCGGTCAGGCAGTTCGGCCTGCGTCGTGAACGACTGCCGCGCAGCATGGCATGGCTGGGGGAGAAGACGCTTGAAGGCGCGCATTGAAACGCCACACTCCGCGTCCCGTCCATGGCAGAGCACACGATCACCCTCTCGAACGGCCTCCGGCTGGGCTACGCCGAGCATGGTGATCCACACGGTGAGGTGATGTTTTATTTCCACGGCTGGCCGTCATCGCATGCGCAGGGATCGCTGTTTGATGAGGCGGCCAGGAAGCATCACGTCCGGCTGATCTGTCCGGATCGTCCGGGCGTCGGCCTCTCAGATTCGCAGCCTGGCCGGACCTTGTTCGACTGGCCGGACATGCTCACACAACTCGCGGCGCATGTCGGCGCGGACAATTATCATGTGCTCGGCTGGAGCGGCGGAGGCCCGTATGTGCTCATCACCGCGCTGAAGCTGCACAAACGGCTGCTCTCCGCCTCGATCATCTGCGGAGCGCCGCCGCTGAAGTTCCTCGGTGATCGCGACATGTTCTGGCTCTACCGCGTCATGATCCAGTTGCGGCACTATTTTCCGACCGTGCTCGGCACGGTGCTGCGCCTCGGCGGCAAGGTGGCCGGAGGCTCGCCGCAAAAAGCACCGCTGCGCTGGCTGATGAAACTGCTCGGCGAGGAGGACCGCCGCGTCCTCAACCTGCCCGGCATCTACGATGTCGTCCGTGATGCGACGCTCGGTGCTTTGAATCGCGGTCCGCGCAACGTCATCGCCGACGCGGACATTTACCTCAGCGAGTGGGGCTTCGAGGTCAGCCAGATTCATTTTCCCGTCCGCTTCTGGCACGGCAGGCAGGACAAGAACATTGCATGGACCTACACCGAACGCCTCGCCTCGCTCATTCCCGCCGCCACCACGCACTGGTCGGAAGTTGACGGCCACTACTCCATGCCGGTCACGCATGCGGAGCAGATTCTCGCCGCCGCCATGCAAAAACCACCGTCACCGGACGACGCGGGGCAGCAGAATGGGAATGCCCTCGTCAATGATGAAATACTGGGAGCCGTCCTGCGTCGCAAGAGCCACTGAAACGCCCAGGTTCACGCACTCCTCCGCCGTCGCGCGCCGCAGCGGCTGATGCGTGTCCGGGCAGCGCATCAGCGGCAGAAAATCTTCAAGCCAGAAAGTGTCCGTTTGCATCAGTATTCGGACATGGCCGGATCAATCTCACGCGCCCAGGCGATGATGCCGCCGGAGACGTTCCAGACATTCTCAAAACCCAGCTCGCGCAGCCTGGTCACCGCACGGGCGCTGCGCCCGCCGCTTTTGCAATGGACAAGGATGCGCCTGCCTTCCGGCAGCTCAGCGGCGCGCTGCTCGAGTTCCCCCAGCGGAATGAGCCGGGCTCCCTCGATGCGGCAGATCGCCTGCTCGTGGGGTTCGCGCACATCGAGCAGATAATGGTCGTCTCCGGCATCGCGGAGCTGTTTGAGTTCGTGGACGGTCATAGTTGGGACATCTGAGGCATCTGCGGGGCCTTTCGAAATGCCGCAGAAACCTTCGTAATCGATGGGTTGGGTGATGGCGGGCTTGCTGCCGCACACCGGGCAGTCCGGATCGCGGCGCAGCGCGAGCGTGCGGAAGCGCATGCTCAGAGTATCGACATGCAAAAGTTTTCCAAGCAGCGGCAGGCCTATGCCGGTGATCACTTTGATCGCTTCGAGCGCCTGCATCGTGCCAATGAGACCAGGCAGCACGCCCAGCACGCCGCCTTCAGCGCACGACGGCACCAAACCGGGCGGTGGCGGCTGCGGGCACATGCAGCGATAGCACGGCGCACCGAGATGCGGCGCAAACACGCTCACCTGCCCGTCAAAACGCAAGATGCTGCCATACACGTTCGGCTTGCGCAGCCAGACGGCCACATCATTGCTCAAATAGCGCGTGGGGAAATTGTCCGTACCGTCGATGATCACGTCGTGATCCGCCACGATGCGCATCGCATTCGCCGCAGTGAAGCGTTCAGCAAAAACCTGCACGTCGAGATGCGGATTGATGTCCAGCAGATGCTCGCGGGCCGCATCGAGCTTCTTTTTGCCGAGATCCTTTTGCCCAAACAGGATCTGCCGCTGCAGATTCGTCACCTCGACCACATCCGGATCGACCAAACCCAGTCCCCCGACACCCGCAGCCGCCAGATACATCGTGATCGGCGACCCCAGCCCGCCCGCGCCGATGCACAGCACCCGCGCCGCCTTGAGCTTGCGCTGTCCCTCGATCCCGAATTCCGGAATCGCGAGGTGCCGTGCGTAACGGCGCAGTTCTTCTGGGGTGAGGTCGGACATGGCTGGAATCGCAACATGGCATGCCGCAGCCCATGCGCAATGATCCAGCGGTTGCGGCAGTGCGCTACGTGTCTAAACTTGCCCCATGCCTGATTGGACACCCCCAACCCATGTCAATCTGGTCGATCTGGGCTTCATGGACTCGCGTTCAAAGCTCATCGACCTCGCCGCCTTTCTCGACCGCGTGCAACGCGCCGGCCAGGATGGTGACTTCCGCGTCCAGGCCCTCAAACACGCACTCACACTCCTCGCTCAGGACAAACCACAACGCGCGAAAGATGTGCTGCTGATTTTCAGCGATCCCAGCAACGAACCCATCGCCAAAGCGACCATGCAGGGTGCCATCGGTACCCACCAAACCTGAGCTTGAAACCTTAAACCTGAAACTTGGAACTTTGAACTCCCTGGGATGAACTACATCGAACCCCACGGCCACATGGTCAGCCGCACGACGGACTGCTATGAGCGCATGGCGCTCGCGGGCTGCCAGGCCATTTGCGAACCGGCGTTCTGGGCCGGCTTTGACCGCGCCAGCGCCGACGGCTTCCACGACTACTTCCGTCAGATCACCGAATATGAGCCGAAACGGGCCGCGAAATTCGGCATCAAGCACTTCTGCTGGCTGTGCATCAATCCGAAGGAGGCGGAGGACCTCAAGCTCGCCGACGAAGTCATCGCGCTGATTCCGCAGTTCATCGACAAGCCGGGTGTCCTGGGCATTGGCGAGATCGGTTTGAACAAAAACAGCCGCAACGAGCTGAAGATTTTCGAGAAGCATGTGCAGGTGGCACAGGATCACGACCAACTCGTGCTCATCCACACCCCGCACCTTGAGGACAAGCTCAAGGGTACACGCTTGATCGTCGATGCGTTGAAAAACTTCCCGAAGATCAAACCGGAGCGCGTCATCATCGACCATGTCGAGGAACACACGATTGATCATGTGCTCGATCACGGTTTCTGGGCCGGCATCACGCTGTATCCGGAGAGCAAATGCACGCCGCACCGCGCCATCGACATGCTGGAGCACCGCAAGGCCGAGAAAATCTGGATGAACAGCGCCTGCGACTGGGGCATCAGCGATCCCCTCGCGGTGCCTAAGACCATGCAGGCCATGCGCCAGCGTGGCTGGAGCAACGAAATGATCCAGAAGGTCGCCTGGGACAATCCACGGGCCTTCATGAAGCAGAGTCCAAAATTTTCGATGTGAGACGATGAGTGTGAATCTCGACTGCGCGGCCCTCATCGCCGGAAACGGCATCTATCCGGAGACCTTCGTCCATGCGGCGAGGAAGGCGGGCGTGAAGAAGCTCGTCGCGGCCGCCTTCACGAATGAGACGAAGCCGGAGCTCGCGGAGATGGTGGATGCGATTGGGTGGTTCCGCGTGGGCCAGCTAGGGAAGATGATCTCCTTCTTCAAAAAAGAAGGCGTCACGCAGACCGTCATGGTCGGCCAGATCGCGCCGAGGAACCTCTTTGACCTGCGGCCCGACTTCCGCACGCTCATCATGCTGGCGAAACTCAAGCAGCGGAATGCCGAGACACTCTTCGGCGGCATCGCGAACGAGCTGGCGAAGGACGGCATCACACTGCTGCCTGCGACGACCTTCCTCGAAGACCTCATGCCCGGCCCCGGCCATGTGGCGGGGCCACAAATCAAGAAACGTCGGCAGGAAGACGCTGAATACGGCTTCAAAATCGCCAAGGAAAGCAGCCGGCTCGACATCGGGCAGACGGTGATCGTCAAAAACGGCACCGTCCTGGCCGTCGAGGCTTTTGAAGGCACGAATGAAGCCGTGAAGCGCGGCGGAGCCCTCGGCCGCGGCGGCGCGACGATGGTGAAGGTGTCGAAACCGAGTCACGACATGCGTTTCGACGTGCCCGTGGTCGGTCCTGACACGATCCGGACTGCAGCCGGGGCCGGCGTTGATCTGATCGCGGTGGAAGCGGCCAAAACGCTGATTCTGGGCAAAGAAGAGGTGTTCCGCCTCTGCCAGGAGGCCAGGATCAGCGTGATCGCCCTGGCGTGATTTTTTTCTCGCATTTCTGAGGCCGCCTGGGTCTAATCAAGACGGATGCGGGAGAAATCCACCCGCGTCCAGATAACATCATAACCCAACCCATAAACGCACTCATAAAATGAAAACGAAGCATAACCACGCCTTCACTCTGATCGAGCTGCTGGTGGTGATCACGATCATCGCGATTCTCGCGAGCCTGGCCGTGCCCGCCTACAGCGGCATTCAGAAGATGGGCAACCAGGCCAAAGGCATCAACAACTGCAAGCAGATCATCCTCTCGCTCAAGCAGTTCTCCAAGGACAACAACAGCCAGTACTCCGACTCGGTGAACAACACACAGACCGGCGGCATCGCGGCCACCGCGAACGACGCCTTCCGCTTCCTGGTCCAGGAGCAGATCGTCGCTGACGAGCGTATCTTCGGCTGCCCGGCCGGATACAACCCGGATGGAAACATCGGTGTGGCGCCCGGCTTCGCCATGGCGCTCACGCCCGGTGAAAACCACTGGGCCATGACCGCCGGCCAGACCGACGCCACCCAGGGCAACATGCCCCTCGTTTATGAAAACTCCGCCACCTACGGCTGGCCTCCGCAGTGGAATGCGGATGTCGCCGGGCAGATCAAGCCGGGCCGCACCTGGCCGGGCGGCGAAATCATCATCGGCCGCAATGATGGCAGTGTTCAGGTTGAGAAACTCAACGGCAAAAAAGGCACCGTGGGGCCCAAGGCAATGGCAGGCGGCTTGAATTCGTTCACCCAGCCATCCCAAGGACAGCCACAGCGCGTCCTCCCCGCCGTGATCGCGGGATCCACGATGGGCGGCAGTTATAACAACATGCAGCAGCCGGGCGGGCTGCCGGGACAGCCGGGCGGACTCCCTGGCGGACTTCCCGGTCAACCGGGCGGACTCCCTGGCGGACTTCCCGGTCAGCCGGGCGGACTGCCGGGCCAGCCGGGCGGACTTCCTGGCGGACTGCCGGGCAATCCCTGATCCCGCCTGATCATCCCTGATGTCAACACACCGCCGGATGCGAACCATCCGGCGGTTTTTTCATCTGCCGCGGGCATTTCCGGCAAAAACCATTGACCCTTGGGCGGCTTCCTCCCTTACTGTGTCCGAACGCTCCCACCATTGCAGAATCCCCTGAAAATGCCGCCTCAAAACTCTCCCCGCCCCCTCCGTTCAAAGCACCTTTTGGCAGGTGTCGCCGGGATTGCGGCCGTGTTGCTCCTCCTGGCCTCCGATGTGCGCGCATTCGACACCGTCATCCTGGACCCTGGGCATGGGGCGCATGATCGCGGCGCGGCCATCGGTTATGTGTATGAAAAACACCTCGCGCTCGACACAGCCAGGCGCGTGGAGCAGCTCCTGAGAAAAGAAGGACTGAAAGTCATCATGTCCCGCAGCCGCGACGTGTTCATCCCGTTGCAGGACCGCTCCGCTCTGGGCAACAGCAAACGGGGAGCCATCTTCGTCAGCATCCACTACAACTACAACCGGGGCGGCAGTGGAGCGGGCGCCGAGACCTACTACCACTTCTCCAACAGCTACATGCTCGCCGCCTACATCCAGGCCTACCTCGTGCAGCGCAGCAGCATGACCAATCGCGGCGTCAAAAGCGCGAACTTCCACGTCATCCGCGCCACGACGAAAAATCCCGCCGTGCTCGTCGAGTGCGGCTTTGTCAGCAATTCCAGCGAGCGTGCCCGCATGATGACCGGCGAGTTCCGCAAACGCATCGCCGAAGGCATCGCGCAGGGCATCGTGGCCTATCGCAAAGCTGATTAAACCTCCGACTTCAATCCGTCCGCCAGCCCGGACGTCGCAGATTTGCCGGGCTTGTCCGCCCAGCTCAAAAACAGTCCGTAGGCCAGCAGCGCGATCTGGCTGCCCCAGAAGGCATAGATCTTCGGCCAGATGCCGTCCGTGAAACCATATGCGTGCAGGCCCACGCCGAGCTGGTTCACTCCGAACCACGAAAACACCACGATGCAGCCGAGGATGAGATTGCAGTTATGCAGCCCCACCTCACGGATGTAGCCACCGAGACGCGCATGCAGAATGACCAGGCACATCAGCACAATCATCAGCGCGCCATTCTCCTTCGGATCCCAGCCCCAGAAGCGGCCCCAGCTGTAATTCGCCCATATGCCGCCCAACACGGTGCCCACAAGCGCGAGGAACAAGCCCGCCGCGATAAAGCCATAAGACACACGCGTTAAAAAACGTCCTTCGTCCGACCTCGGGCCGATTTTGCCGACGAGCCGCTGGATGAAGTAAATCATCGAAATCAACGTCGCCACCATGCACGCCGCGTAACCGAGATTGATGAGCGGCACATGCGTGGACAGCCAGAAGTTCGTGATGAGCACGGCCTGGAGCTGCTGGAGCGTGTCCGTGGCCTCGCTGGCCTCAAATTGAATGGCCAGGAACATGCACGCGGTGCCGCCCACCGCCGCCACCAGCAGTCCGAGGCCGCGCTTGGTGATCCATTCGGCAATGAGGCCGAAAAGCGCCGCCGAGGCGCCGATGAAGAGAATCGTCTCATACAGCGTGGTGACGGGCGGACGCTGCATGATGAGACAACGCACCACCACGCCGGTCACCGCGTAACCCGTGGCCGTCAGGAGCAACGCCCAGCTCAAGAATCTCATCCCCTTCCCCAAACGCGCGCCCGGGGATATCCATGTGAGCGCCACGGCGACGAGCCCGGCCAGGAAAATCCACTGAGCATAAAAAAAGTAGTCCGCCTTCATCGCATGCAGCTCCAGCGCCACAAACCGCCCTTCTCCGCGCGCCCTGGCGGCCTCTTGAATTCTGGCGAGCAGGGCCTTGGACGCCGTCTTGAACTTGGCGGCGTCCGGCAGCGCCAGATAGACACCCTCATACGCGGCCAGCCAGCCGAGTTCGGCGGCATCTGTCTCCTTGTCCCCGTTGATCGCTTCAAAAATGATCGAACCAGGGCCGCTCCAGACGTCGCCATCCTTCGATACGGGCGGGAAGATGCGCAGTTGCTGCTCGGGATTGCCGCTCATCATCGCGCCGAGCGCGCCTTTGCCGAAATCACGAAACCAGGGGATCTGCATCGGCGGGCCGTTGTTGTCACGCACCGCCCTGGCAAACAAGTTGAGGCTCTGCGACAGCCGCACCGGCTGCCTGACTCCCTGCGGCAGACCTTCAGGCTTCCCGCCCACCGGCGAGCGGATGAAGTCGAAATGGCCGGTGATCATCTCGTAGTCGAGGAAGTTCGCGGCGAGCTGCACGATCATGCGCTGCTCCGGCGTCTGGTTTTTCGCGGGCATCTCGCGATACTGGCTCATCTTCTCCATGAGCGTCTGCCGCGCGGGCTCGATCTCCGC